>NZ_JAFFJA010000036.1 GCF_021991635.1 Tepidanaerobacter sp. GT38 | reverse complement strand
TGATGCCTGTTTTTAGTTGGATCTCATTTATAGTTTTTTTACATATTTTATTTGACTTTTAATAGTTGGTCTTTCTATATCAATTATTAAACTTTTATATAAGTTAAGTTCGTTTCTTCTACCGCATCTTGAACAGGCAAAAAGGCCCTGTACTAAACAATCCCCAGGTGCTCCTATCAATTAAACTGGAATCAAAAAGCGGAGGAGTAAACTCCAGATCCCACAGTCCGCCACATTCACAGTTTGGTTGGTGGGTTGTTACATCAACTTTTTTCATGCATTTTGAACAGGTAAAATTCATATTTTCACCTCTGGAAATGCCCAACTCACAAACTTTCTGGTTGCAAAGTGTTAGTTATTTTTAACAGTTTTTACCGTATCTCGTAAATTTCTAATTGACTCAGTGTAAACCATATTTCCCACGACAATGGTATCCGCTGCTTTGCTCATCATTTTGGCCTTTTGAGCGTCATCTATACCTCCGCCGTAAAACACTTTGGCATTTGTTAAACCATTTTTAATATATGATACCAGTTCCGGATCGCCGAATTTTCCACTGTATTCTATGTAAATCAGGGAAAGATCAAAAAGCTTCTCCCCACAGCGGGCATATGCCAAAACATCTTCTTTGTCTAGTGGAAATATTGCTTTTGTAAGTTTTGCAGCAGCACAGTCTGGATTTAAAATTATATAGCCTTCAGGTAAAACTTCTGTCCAGTCCATCAGTTCTCCTATGAGCTTTACTGCATCTTTATGGGCGCCTATAAGCCATTTGGGATGGCCTGCATTTAAGACTACAGGTATTAAATATCCGTCAAATCCAAAGGTTATCGCATCTATCGCAGACACTTCCAGGATTTTGGGTAATGGATATGGCTTTAAAAGTCTAAATAACTTCAGGACCTTTTCCCTGGTGATATTCTGTGTACCTCCCACAATTATGGCATCTGTGCCACTCGCTACAACTTGCTCTATTAATGATTCATTTGCTGGTTTGTCTGGATCAAGTTTTACTACATGACGCCAGTTTTTCCACTCCGGAAACATTAAATACCTCCACTTAGCTTTTGTCGCAAAAGCTTTATCAGTTAATATTTAACTAAATTTGAAATGCTTTTGAATGCTTTATGTAAAAATTCCTTCGGCCCTGCTTTTTGTTCATCGTCTGTTGGATATACTTCGAGAATCATATTACCCGAATAACTTTCTTTCGGAAAAGAGTTGCAAAAATCTTCCCATTCAATTACACCATTTCCCGGCAGCCAGTGCCTGTCTTTCTGACCGTCATTGTCCGAAATATGGCAGGTAATCAGCCTATGGCCAAAATCTTTCAATAAAAACTCGGCCTTATTTAATTTTGCATGTGAACTATCATAGCAAAAACCCAAATATTCCGAGTCTATTTCCGATAAAATAAGGGCAATGCCATCGGTAAATCTAGTGTTTTCCACAGCTATTTTTACATTTAGCTCCTGGGCTTTTAAAGTAAGATGCGAAATGCTTTCAACTCCATATTTACTGAGCTTTGGTGGAATATCTCCTTCCATAATATGCATGACCATTATCGGAATATCAAATCTTGCACAGTCCTCCAGCCAGTTCAAGTACTGATTTATGATTTTTGATCGGGCAAAAGGATCCTCACTCCATAAATCATTGGAATTGCAAGTGGGTGTGTGAATATTGTCTAATATCAATCCAAAATCTCTTGCCATTTTAGGCATGTCCGCTTTTTTGACAGGGTAATCTCCCCATTCATCTTCCCACCAAAGGCAAGTCGAATCAAAACCGGCACTCTTAATAAGTTCGAGTCTTTTTGATAAAGGCATCACAAACCCAAACCAAGAAAATATTCCGGACTTGGCCATTAATCTTCTCCTTTATCAGTTAATAAAAGTGATAATTTAGACATTTAGGGCATAGTCTAAGTCCTCTATAATATCTGACACATTTTCAATTCCAACAGAAATCCTTATCATGCTTTCTGAAAGGCCGAAATCTTTTAGTTTCTCTTTAGGATACCCAGCATGGGTCATGGCAGCCGGAAGTTCAATTAGGGTTTCGCAATCTCCCAAACTCACTGCAAGTTTGGCAAGTCTCATGCTATTTACTACTTTTTTAGCCTTATCCAGTCCCCCTTCTACCTCAAAACTTATTATTGCTCCAAAACCGTCCATCTGTTTTTTTGCAAGTTCGTGGCCTTTAAAGGTTTTAAGGCCTGGATATATGACCGATTTAACCTTTGGGTGTTTTTCTAAAAATTCTGCAACTTGTATGGCATTGGCTTCATGCTGCCGCATTCTTACACCTAATGTCTTTAATCCTCGAAGCATTAGCCATGCGTTAAAGGGACTCATAACAGCACCTAATTCGCACATATAGTCAAATTTGAGCTTTTGTATGAAATCCGTATCTTTTGATACGGCAACACCTCCCAGGGCGTCGCCGTGGCCACATATGTATTTTGTTGCACTGTGGACTACCACATCAACGTCGAAGGTAAGGGGTCTTTGAAAATAAGGCGTCGCAAAGGTGTTATCCACAACAACTTTGATTCCCTTTGACTTTGCCAGTTTCACTATCTGCTCTATATCTATTATCTCTAGATTTGGGTTTGATGGTGTTTCAAAATACAAAACTTTGGTGTTGTGGTCAATAGCTTTTTCCACAGTTTCAGGCTTGGTAAAATCCGCGTTTTTACAAGTTATATGGTATTTTGGAAGGAGTTTATGTGTAACCGTAAAGCTGGAGCCGTACAAAGTTTTATGTACTACTACATTATTACCTGGAGATAGAAGGGAAAGCAATACGGAGGATATGGCTCCCATTCCTGACGCAAATGCTACTGCATCTTCACCCTCTTCCAGCTCGCTCATTCTCTGCTCAAATAATTTTAATGTAGGATTATTGCCTCTGGTATAAATAAACCCCTGTTTTTCAAAGTTCATAATAGCTTCGGCATCTTTAACATCATCGAACTCAAAAGTGCTTGTCATAAATATAGGAGGATTTAAAGCACCCATCGGATTTTTATGTTTCCGGCTTCCATGAATCGACAGAGTATCAAAGCCATAGTCTTTACTCAATATTATTCCCCCTGTTAAGTTATTCTCAATAAGCATTTTAATAACTGCCTGTAATCTTGTTAATAAAAATTATACATTATTTTCAAAACCTTTTTAAGTCTAAAACTGGAAATGATTACTTTCACCAAAAATAGCAGTTAAAGAAAAGGTAGTTTTACATGCACCAAAAATGACCAAAAAAATATGTTTAGACCATGAAAATGGCCTAAACATAATACGTAAGTTTTATTGATCTTATATTTTATTCTTTCATCATTGCCTCTTTCAGTTTTTCAGGGTCAATTTGGAGTCTCGCAACTCCCGTTCTCATTGCAGCTTTTGCTACTTCACATGCTACATAGGCCGCTACACGCTTATCAAAGACTCCGGGAATGCAGTAGTCCGGTGACAATTCCTCAGGAGCAATTAGGGATGCTATTGCATGGGCAGCTGCAATTTTCATGTCTTCGTTTATATCTGTTGCCCTGGTTTCTAGAGCTCCGCGGAAAATACCGGGGAATGCCAAGACATTATTTATCTGGTTTGGGAAATCTGAACGGCCGGTTCCTACCACTTTTGCTCCTGCCGCTTTTGCCTCATCCGGATATATTTCAGGTATAGGGTTTGCCATAGCAAAGACGATTGGATCTTTTGCCATGGCTCTTACCATGTCTTGCGTTACCGTTCCGGGGCCGGATACTCCAATGAAGATGTCGGTGTCTTTTAACGCATCAAATATGCTTCCGCTTATATTTTGTCTATTCGTAATTTCGGCCAACTCTTGTTTGCTGGGATTTAGATCCGTCCTATCTCTTGACACTATACCTTTGCTGTCACATACAATTACATCGGCAACACCCGCTGAAAGCAAGAGTTTCGCTATGGCTACACCTGCCGCTCCCGCTCCATTTATGGCAACTTTCACATCCTTTATGTCTTTTCCTACGATTTTTACGGCATTTATGATTGCAGCTAGAGATACCACAGCTGTACCGTGTTGATCATCATGGAAAATGGGAATATCAAGTTCCTGTTTTAGTCTATTTTCAATTTCAAAACATCTGGGTGCTGAGATATCTTCCAGGTTGATTCCTCCAAAAGTGGGTGCTAAGTATTTTACGGTTTTTACGATTTCATCCACATCCTGGGTGTCAAGGCAGATTGGAAATGCATCAACTCCACCGAAATATTTAAAAAGCACTGCTTTACCTTCCATAACAGGCATTGCTGCTTCAGGACCGATATTACCCAAACCCAACACTGCAGATCCGTCAGTAACAACGGCAACCATGTGCCCTTTTGATGTATATTCATATACTAAATCCTTATCATTGCTTATTTCCTTGCACGGTTCAGCCACACCTGGTGTATAAGCAAGGCTTAAATCCTCTCTATTCTTCAATTGAACTTTACTTATAACCTCAATCTTGCCTTGATTTTCTCTATGTAGTTTTAGAGCATCTGTTTTTATATCCATTGTTAAACCTCCTAAATTTATAATAATCTATTTTATTCTATATTTTTTAGGTTCCGTTTCGTAAAGATTGTTCCCTTGAGAATCAATAACGACTATTGCAGGAAAATCTTCAACATAAAATCTATGTATAGCTTCAGCACCCAGGTCTTCATAGCATACCACATCAACCTTTTTAATACTTTTAGCAATCAAAGCCGCTGCACCGCCTACTGCCCCAAAGTACACTGCACCGTGTTCTTTCATGGCATCAATTACTTCCTTAGACCTTGTGCCTTTCCCAATCATTCCTTTAAGGCCAAGTTTCAATAACTGGGGTGTATAAGGGTCCATTCGGTAACTGGTGGTAGGTCCCGCAGGACCTACAGCATAACCGGGTTTAGCCGGGGCAGGCCCTACATAGTATATAATCTGTCCTTTTAAATCGATAGGCAGCTCTTTTCCCTCATTTAAAAGATTCACCAACCGTTTATGAGCTGCGTCCCTGGCAGTATATATCACCCCTGTTATCAGCACATTGTCTTTGGCTCTCAACTTTCTAATTTCTTCAGTGGTAACAGGAGTCATTATTCTAATTACATTTTCCACAAGATTTTTCCTCCTCCACTATCATATAACTTTTTCCGCGTGGCGCGATGCGTGACAGCAGATATTTACGGCTACAGGCAGGCCTGCTATATGGGTGGGAAAATACTCAATATTCACCGCAAGAGCTGTGGTCCTGCCCCCAAGGCCCCCTGGCCCTATGCCGGATTTATTTATCTCCTGTAAAATCTCATCTTCAAGCTGGGCATAGCGCAGGTCCCCGTTATATTGTCCAACAGGCCGCAGCAATGCCTTTTTAGAAAGAATCGCAGCCATTTCCATTGTACCTCCGATGCCTACTCCAACGATAATAGGAGGACAGGGATTCGGGCCGGCATTTACGGCAGTGTCCACAACAAATTTTTTTACGCCTTCTACACCGTCTGCGGGTTTTAGCATTTTCAAACTGCTCATGTTTTCGCTGCCAATGCCCTTTGCAGTTACAGTAATCTTTACTTTATCGCCAGGCACGATTTTTACGTGAATTATTGCAGGTGTGTTGTCTTTTGTGTTTTTCCTGTCAAATACAGGATCACTAACCACTGACTTGCGCAAAAAGCCTTTTGTATATGCCTCTCTAACTCCCTGGTTTATGGCTTCATTAAAATCTCCATCAACTATTAGCACTTCTTGACCCAGCTCAATGAAGGCAACTGCAAGCCCTGTATCTTGACAAATGGGTATTTGTTCCTTAGATGCAATCTCGTCATTTTCAATTATCTGTTTTAAGACTGATTTGCCAACAGGTGATTCTTCAATTTCGCACTGTTCTTTTAGTTTATCGTAAACATCTTTTCCTATAAAATAATTAGCTTGCAAAAATAAGTCCCGAACAGTATTTTGTATAACTTCCGCTTTAATCTCACGCACGTAACTCACCTCACTGTTGTTTCCAATCCTTAATATTGCTACATATCGAAGCTCTTTTTTTATTGCGGATCTTCTCGGTTCAGTCATTTTCTTAGAACTCATATTTTTCCTATTTCTTCAGGTGTTAAAATGCCTCTTTCAGAAATTATTTGGCACAGTTTTGGCGCTTTTAACCCGTATTCAGCAAGTTTTGATGCACTTTCATAGCCAATATAAGGCACTAGTGCCATAATAATCCCGACGCTCCTTTCAACCATGTTCTGGCATAATTTCTGTGTTTGCCTGTATTCCCACAATACACCTTTCTCATTAGTATTCATATTTACAATGAAGTGCTAACTAACACCGCCTTATAACGTCTACTACAAACTGATCCACATATTTGCTTTCAAATAAGGATTTTTCATCGGCAGCTTGTACAATAGCATCCCCTATTTTTTTATCCAATTGCCCTGCTTTCATATTGGCAAGGGGCTGCCTTTTTGACCATGACCAGAGCCAATACCAGCTCTTTATGGGGTCAGTAGCCCGTAATAGGAAAATTCTCCAACGACCGTTGGATTTGTATTCCATAATATACATCCGCTGGCACTGCTTTTTCATCGAGAAATCATGTTTAAACGTATTTTTAGCACTTTATTTCCTCCTTAAAATATAAATCATCTTATGATATAAAACAATTCTATTTTTTAATTTGATAATTCCGTAAAACTTTATTTCATTTATTATTCATTCCTTTTGCTCGCTCAACACAGCACTTAGCAAGTATAAATGAAGGGTCGATGTATTCCTTCGATATCCCTATTTTTTGAGCAAGCACAGGCAGTTCAGTGCAGCCTAAAATCGGCAGGGAATGGCTATAAAATTTGCTCCATTCCAATAAAAAAGGCAATAAAAATAAAAATTTGGGATAAAGAATTCTTCCCATTATATAATTCTTTATCCCAATGTTGCAGCCAAACTTGTTAGTTTGGCTGCAAATTTAATTTGCCAGATAAAGTTTTAAGTTGAAATAGATTTTTTAGTGGGTAGATGCAATTCTCCTTCTGTAGCTGACAATTAGACCAAAAACTCCTACAGGAGCAAATGCCATTATTAGTGCCACAACTTTATAACACACTTCTGCTAAACTGTCAAAAAAAGTAAGGAATGGTTTGGCTCTCTCACCCACTAGAGTAATACCAATTCCTAGAATTAAAGCAAAAAATATAATTTGAAGCATGTTTGCATCTGCCATGGATTGAATGGGGTTTGTCGGGATAATATTTAGGAGGGTTTCTATTACCGAAGGAACTTCTTTTGCTTCAGCTGTCGCATCCACAGGAATACTTAATCCAATGCCCGGATTTATTATGTTGGCAAGAAATAACCCTAATATAACTGCTATGGCAGTAGTCACTAGATAATAAGCTAATGTTTTAATACCTATTCTTCCTAATTTTCCTACATCTCCGGTGCTGGCGCTGCCCACGACTAACGAGGATAAGACCAAGGGGACAATAATCATTTTTATGAGGTTTAAAAATAAATTTCCTAAAGGTTTTATATAGGTTGTCGCAACTACTGGTGAGGATTGAAGCATTAGGCCTGCCATAACACCTAAAACCAATCCAATGAAAATTTTCGTCGATAAACTAAGCCTTTTCATAAATAACCTCCCTTACAGTCTAAAAATACCCTCTTCTTATTAATCCTTTTGCAAGCGCAATCCTCCCTTTATGGTAAATATATTTTTTCAAAATAGGTTTTATGTTTATAAGAATGATATTATTGGAATTGGATATATATTTTTAAATCTCTGAAAATATGAGTTAGTAAAGGGGATAAAAAATAATATTTTATCCCTTTCACACTTTTACTTATTTTGGAATCCTTTAATTTTTTTTAATTTGCTTTGAAAATTACAGTATTAATAGTGAATCCTTACAGTTGCAGGCATCTTGAGACAGCATTTCACCGGTTAGGACCGAAATAAAGGTTTTGGTAACAAGTGCCTTATTCTCCTCCATGATGCCTTTTATATCATGCTCCATGACCTGCCCTTTGATGCCCGTACACCAATTGGTGATTATCCCTACCGCCTGATAACACATGCCAAGTTCCTTTGCAAGCACCACTTCAGGTACATTTGTCATGCCAACCACATCGCCACCCAGGGTTTTATACATCTTGATTTCGCTGGCAGTTTCAAACCTGGGGCCTTCGGTGCACACATATACAGCATCACCTTTAATTCCAAGGCCTGTTTTTTTTGCATGATAGATAAATTTATCGCGCAGGTTTCGACAGTATGGAGCATCCATAGCCACATGTGCCACGCCTTTATTTTCGCCTTCATAAAAGGTTAGGGGGCGACTTTTTGTAAAATCCATAAAATCCTTTAGCACTACCACATCCCCAGGAGCATAGTTTTCATTTAAGGAGCCTACCGCACAAGTAGCATATATGTATTTTACACCTAGCTGCTCTAATGCCTTCATATTTGCTCGGTAATTTATCTTGTGTGGAGGCACTGAGTGGCCTTTGCCGTGCCTTGCCATAAAAGCAATTTCACAACCGTTTATGTTTAACACATCCACAACTGCTATTCCGTACTCGGTCTCAATTTCACGTGTAGTAGAATCACCGATATCATACACACCTGTCCCGCCTATGATGGCCCTTTTCATTATTTCCCTCCTGACTTCTTTTACGCTCTAATTAGCTTTCGGGCGGCGTCTTCTGCATCATGCATAGCTTTCTCTATATCGATGGTCTTTAGCTCATAGTTTTCCATCAAGATCTTACCATCCACAATAACCGTGTGGACATCTGAACTTTGAGCAGAATAACAGATAGCAGAAAGTGGATTGTTAAGTGGCACTAAATGGGGTTTTCTCAAATCTATCAGTATTATATCTGCCTTTTTGCCCACTTCTAAACTGCCTAACTCGTCTTCAATCCCAAGGGCTTTTGCGCCGTTTATTGTCGCCATTTTTATGACAGTCTCTGCCGGGACCGATACCGCATCATAGTTTAAGGCTTTGTGCATAATAGATGCCAAATGCATTTCTTCAAACATGTTCAGATTGTTGTTTGAAGATGCGCCATCGGTACCCAATGTTACATTTACACCTGCTTTTAGCATTTTTTCTACAGGAGCAAAACCACTGGCAAGTTTTAAATTGCTGGTAGGATTGTGGGCTACGCTTACATTTGATTTTGCAAGGATTTCAATGTCCTCATCGTTAAGATGTACGCAATGAGCCGCAATAGTTGGTCTTTCAAAAAGTCCTAAATCAAAAACATGTTTAATCGGGGTCTTACCCCATTTTTCAATGCACTCATCTACTTCTTTTTTGGTTTCAGCGAGATGTATGTGAATTCCTATATCAAGTTCCTTGGCAAGCTCTATTACCTTTTTAAGATATCTTGGGCTGCAAGTATAGGGTGCATGAGGGCCTGCATAGATTTTAACCCTACCCTCTTGATTGTGATACTCATTAAAAAGTCGTCTTGTTTCATTAAGCTGTACTTCCTTGCCTTCTTCTTCATCGGTTAAGCCTCTGGCAATATAAACTCTGACACCTGTTTCCAAAGCGGCTTTTATGGTTTCATCGGCAAAAAAGTACATATCTAAAAATCCGGTTACGCCGCTTTTTATAAGTTCAGCAATACCCAGTATTGAGCCTTTGTAGATAGCTTCATTTGTGAGCTTAGCTTCCAAAGGCCATATCTTTTTGGTAAGCCAGTCAAATAAGGGCATATCATCAGCATAGTTTCTAAAAAGGACCATAGACAAATGAGTATGGGTATTGATAAGTCCCGGCATGGCAAGCATATTACTTGCATCAATGATTTTTTGAAACCCAGAATCGGCTTTGATTTTTTCGATTTGAGAAATTTTATTGCCTTTAATTGCAATGTCTGCATCTTTCGTAAGCAACTTGCCATTTTCATATACCAATACCTTGGCATTCTTAATCAATATATTCACTTTATATCCCCCTTTCACTTTACGGATTTTATGGCCTCATCTATGGCAAGTGTTTCTTGATAGCCTGTTTTCATGTTTTTAAGAGATACCATTTGTCTTTGAATCTCATCTTCTCCTATCAAGACCACATAAGGGATATCTAGTTTGTTTGCATAATTGAGCTTTTTGCCTACTTTGACCTCTTCAAAATACACTTCCGAAATAATGCCACTTTCCCTGAGAGTATTTGCCACCTTTATAGAATATTCATTACAGGTTGCATCCATGGGCACAACCAGTACTTTTGTCAAAGTGGACGGGGTATCGCTTTCAAGTAAACCTGCTTCTTTCAGCTGATAAAACAGACGGGTCAAACCAATGGAAACGCCTACACCCGGCAGTTTCTGCGTAGTATAATATTCTGCTAGATTTTCATACCTTCCACCGGAACATACGCTGCCTATTTCGGGGTAATTGTCCAGAAATGTCTCATATACTGTCCCCGTATAATAATCCAGGCCCCTAGCAATAGTCAAATCTATCATATAGTTCTTCTCAGGCACGCCAAAGCTGTTAATATATTCAATTACAGTTGTCAGTTCATCGATGCCATTTTGGAAAACTTCTGTGTGCATATCAAGAGACTTTAACGCTTGAAGTTTTTCCTGATTTGTCCCTTGAATTTTGATAAAGTTTAAGATTTTACCAATAGTATCCTCCGAAAACCCAAGGCCCTTTAATTCACTAATGGCACTTTTCTCGCCTATCTTTTCCAGCTTGTCAATTGTTCTTAAAACATCTACAGTATTTTCTATGTTCAGGGAAGCGAAAAAGCCGTTTAAAACCTTTCTGTTATTTATCTTAATCGTAAAATCCTTAAATCCCAGGTTGTTAAAAGTAGCATATATTATACTCACGATTTCCGCATCATATACTACACTGAGCTTGCCATTTCCAATAATATCCACATCGCACTGATAAAATTCCCGAAACCTTCCTCGCTGACTTTTTTCACCTCTATAAACCTTGCCAATATGATACCGGCGAAATGGAAAAGTAAGATCAGAGAAGTGCTGGGCCACATACCTTGCCAATGGCACCGTAAGGTCAAACCTTAGGGCCATATCCGTATCACCTTTAGTGAAACGGTAAATCTGCTTTTCCGTTTCTCCTCCTCCTTTTGCAAGTAATACTTCCGACTTTTCAATGAGCGGAGTGTCAAGGGGAATAAAGCCAAATTCTTCATAAGTTTTGCGGATTGTATCTAGGATTTTATTAAAAAGAATCTGATCTTTAGGCAGTAATTCCATAAAGCCTGGCAGTGTTGATGGTTTTACAATATCCTTACTCATTTTTACCTCCAATGCTTATCTACTTTTTATAATTAGAATTTTCCTTAGCGTATGAATTTGTTTTTAAGTCCTCATCAATGCACATCAATATCAAAGAGATTGTAATTGGCACCATAAACATGGCAGCTGCAACCACACCAGAATCATTAAAAATAAAAGCCGCTATTGTCCCTATTATACCGGAAATAAATCCGAAATAAAGATGATTGTGCTTACGGAAAATCTCCTTTAATATTCCCACTGGCCAGCGGAAAAGTATACCCAGTGTTACTATCGTAGCAATAAGAACTAATGTCCATTTGGACTGCCCTATAAGTCGATAATTAGTTGCAAGTTTCCTGCCAAATATTTGAAATAGGGCAAACACGCTGTTTTGTTTGATAAGGGAACTGGTTTGTCCTATATGAGATTGAGTTTCGGATGGCTGTATACTGTCATATACAAAAAGGGCCAACAAAAAGATCAATAGAAGGCACACCAAGAGGACAAAGTCTTTTTTGGTTAATTTCCTTTTCCAGTGCAGCAGTGTAGCTGTACCCAGACCTATGAAAGCTGCCATGGTCCCCCCTACATTGGTGCCAAGAGTTGGCAGCATCAAAGTTATGAGGACAACCCCATATATGACTAAACTGATAGCTTTCAAAAACATTGCCTTATCTCTATATGCATCTATCAAAGAAGCTGTCCCGACAAGGGTTGTACCGAGTAAAAAACCCATGTATTCGTTGCCGATGCCATAAAACCTAGCTCCTATGATAGGGTCATAACCTAGAATTGAGACCCTCATTAACGGATTGTCTAAATATGTATCCACTAGTATAATTCCTGTAGATAGTAAACAGGTTGATGCAAATATCTTTAAATTGTCTTTAAATGAGTAATAAATGCCTAAGCTTAATATCACTACAGTCGAAATTAAGCTGATTGTAAACCTGACAGTATCCCACGGATTAAATAAAGGCAGAATCAGTAAAGCGGTTGGCACCAGGAGCACAGCAATCAGCAAAGGTTTTATCCATGCAACATAAGCCTTGAAATATATCATAAATACAAAAGCCAGCAACAAAACCACAATGATAAAACCAATATAAGTCTTAACAACAACTGCCCTAGATTGGTAATTAAAAGCGGAAACTTCACTTAGGTTCTTTAGATATTCCAGTGGCTCATCAGCACTCTTTGAAACAATCTTATGGCCTGTTGCTATGGACGGTTTAGCGATATCAAAATAAGCAAGGATATGGGCTGCTAGGTCAGTATTAGTAATAATCCCATCTCTCTTGGTAGTGGCGGAGGTCAATACCCCTTTGGAAAATAAATTGTCAAAGACTATTACAGGGGTTAGTCTTTTGCCATTTGCAATATCCGCGCTGGAAGGAAACGGAACTACCAACATAATCAGCATATCTTTATGGCCATTTTCGATGATTTTTCCTACAAGTGTATCAATTTCTTTAAAAATATCCGCTTTAACTTGTCCAAGCCTCTCATCTGAAATGCTCATATACCTGTTTAATCTGTATGTGTCTCCGGTCTGAATAACGATGAAATCTGCCTTGTCCTTTACTTCTTCAAAGGCTTTAAACAACTCATCGTAATTTGTTTTCAAACCGAAAGGGCTCATGAAATCCCTAGTTAAAAGGCTGCTATCAACTTTTCCATAGTTGGTTATACCTTCACTGTTCATTGAAATTAATGAAGCACTTACACTAATGTCGTCTAAGCTAGTGGCTTCATTTCCAAGTATTGCAGTCTTATACCCATTTTCATTAAGAAGTGAACCTAAAAGGCCAACTTTAACAGGACGATTTAAGCGCTGATTTTGAAGTTTCAGACCTAATATGTCTATATTGGCTATATTTTCCTCTGCCATCTCTCTACCGGTATTTCTTTTGTAAACCTCATGTATTTTTTCATGATAATATAAATCGTCATATCCTCCAGCATAAGTTCCAACTATTGAACTTATGGCATAGGTTCCTGCACCAATGGTTGCATAAGCATTAGCGCTTGAAAAAGCACCACCAGAATTTGTGTTCATAAGGCCAAGGGAGCCATTTTCCAATAGGTACTTTATGTTTTTTTGACCATAGTTTATTAAGTCATCATAATTCACATTATCTACAATTATCATTATCGCTTTTTTTTGTGAAAACTGGGCAGAATATCCGTAACTGGGTATAATGAAGATAGTTATTGCAATTATTGTAAATAAAGCAATGGTTTTTTTCATATGTATCACACCATTTGAATTAAATTTGAGCATTTTAGATTAATTTACGTACTATTAATTATATACGCTATTATATCAATCTAAATCAGCAGTTGCAATAAAATTGCAGAATGGGCGTAAGTTGAGATTGTTAAGCAGTTGTGTTAAATTATATTCAAAGCAAAAGAGTCTCATATTTTGAGGTGTAACAAATGACTATAACAGGCACTGCAAAAATAGATAAAAAAACTAAAAACCTTATTAAGCGGCTTGAACCCGGTGACATTGCAATAATAAACCACGAAGATATTGATGAAGTTGGAGCATTAGGCTTAACTAGCAGTAAAGTCAAAGCTGTAATAAATGCTGCAAAATCCATAACTGGCCGCTACCCAAATCCGGGGCCCAGTATTATTTTGGATGCAAATATTCCCATAATTGACAATGTGGGAGAACAAATCATGTCATGCAATGAAGGCTCAAAAGTTACAATTGCAGACAATGGAGAAATCTATATTGATGACAGGTTAATGGCAAAAGGTGAATTCCTTACGTCTGACAAGGTAAAGGTTCTAATGCAAGATGCTAAAAAAAATATTGAGAAATCCCTAGACAAGTTTATAGATAACACACTGGAATATGCCAAAAAAGAGAAATATTTAATAATGGGCGGAGTAGAAATACCAAAAACTGATACAGTTATCAAAGGAAGGCATGTTCTAATTGTAGTACGTGGCAACAATTATAAAGAGGACTTGGCTGCAATAAAAACATATATAGATGAAGTAAAACCGGTACTTATAGGTGTAGATGGCGGTGCTGATGCTTTACTGGAGTATGGATATAAACCTGATATTGTTATCGGGGATATGGATAGTGTAAGCGATGAGGCCTTGCGAATATGCAGGGATATTATTGTGCACGCTTACCCTAACGGCAAGGCCCCAGGTCTTCTAAGAATAAAACAGCTAGGTCTTGATGCCAAAACTTTCGTCGCTCCAGGCACCAGTGAGGACATTGCTATGCTACTTGCATATGAAAAGGAAGCTGATTTGATCGTGGCAGTAGGAACCCACTCTAGCATGATTGATTTCTTTGAAAAAGGCCGCAAAGGCATGGGCAGCACCTTTTTAGTCAGACTTAAAATTGGATCTAGTTTAGTAGATGCTAAAGGGGTAAGTAAGCTATACAATCAAAAATTAAAACCTTCCTATATGTTTGGCATCTTTGCCGCAGCTTTGGTGCCCATCATAGTAATTTCCACCATTTCCCCTCCCATTAAACATGCCATAAAACTGCTGGAACTTCGACTGAAACTGCTTTTACCTTAAAGGAGCTGAAATAATGCTGATAAATATAAAGTACTTGGTAATAACTGTAATTTCTATTTTTTTGGCCCTCGGCATAGGAATACTGATAGGGATACAAATAGATTCCCAGGATATTATTTTGGAACAGCAGGAAATTACAGTCCAAAGAATGGAAAACAAGTTTGATGAACTGAATCGCATAAATTTAGACCTGCAAAATGAGGTTAAACAACTATCAGCCGCTAATGATATAAATGAAAATTACATAAAAAACATATTTCCCGATTATATAAAAAACAAACTATCTGGTGTGCATATAATAATATTAGAAACAGCAGATGAATATACATATACCAGTATGAGACAAGCTTTAAAGACAGCCGGTGCACAAGTCACTTCAGTAACTATCATCAGCGACAAGTTGCTTTATATGAACGATGAGGAAATAAGCAATATTATGGAATATTTCGGTATTGATGAAAAGGACAATCTAATTCCAGTTATTCTCAAAAGAATAGCAGTTACCATTGCCGGCAACTACAACCCCGATGATATTGCCTTCTTAATAGAAAAGGGTATCATATATGTCAATGGCGATTTGCAACAGCCTGCTGACTACGTGGTTTTGGCAGGTGGCAGCAGTGAAAAAAACAACAAACCTGAAATCATAGATATACCACTGATAAAAGAACTAAAGAAATTATCTCTACCTTTGGTAGGGGTGGAAACCACCACTGTAGAAACTTCTTACATAGAAATTTATAAAAAACAAAAACTGTCAACGGTGGACAATGTAGATACTATCATAGGTCAAACTTCATTGATTCTAGTAATAAACGGAAAAGAAGGTAATTACGGTGTTAAGAAAAGTGCCCAGGCATTAATGCCTTATTTAAATGAGGAGGAAAACAACAGGTGAAAGTAACCGTACTGATACCGGCATTTAATGAAGAAAATAACATAACATACACCATAAAAGGCCTTGAGAAATTAAATGATACTTTTTCGCGAAAAAATAATCTAAATTTGGATATCGTAGTAATCGACGACGGTTCCCAAGACCAAACAGCTAAAAAAGCCATCGAAGCTGGAGTAAAAGTAATTCAATTAAAAAGGAACCAAGGAAAAGGCAACGCTCTTCGTGAAGGCCTAAAAGAAGCCCATAGCGATATCATTGTATTTTTAGATGCTGACCTTCGGGAAAGCTCCAGCGAAGCATATAAATTGATCGCTCCAATTTTAAGCGGCGAAGCTGATGTTGTAATTGGCAGATTTAAATCCATTGCCAAAAAGAAAGGCTTCGGTTTCGTTAAAGCCCTTGCCCATTACGGCATAAAATTTTTCACAGGGCAAAGTGTAACAAGTGCTCTCTCTGGCCAAAGAGCATTTAAAAGGGAAGTTCTTGAGGCTATTGGCACAATTCCTGAAGGCTTTGGAATAGAAGTCGGAATGCTGATTGACATACTAAATAAGGGTTTTGTGGTCAAAGAAGTGGATGTAGACATGCATCACGATGTTACCAGCAGAGATTTGAAGGGATTTTTACACAGAGGAAAGCAGTTCTGGCACATATTAAAGGTGCTTGTTTCAAAAGCTTTTGCTTCCAGTAATGTCTAAATAGAAGAACTTTAAGTAAAGGGTATTACTTGACGTGCAAAACAAAATTGCTTGGTAAAATATTATCAATTGTTATATGAAATAAATTAACTTACTTTAATATTATATAAATAACATTTATAAGCATATACTGTGTTCATCAGGCAATACCGCTCGCTCAGGTTTATTTTTTTGATGGTATTACCTACGAACTTCTTGGCAGTTTTGCTAGTTATTTTCTGTAACCTTGCAGAGAGCTTTTATTGACTTTAGCGAAAATCCCTTGCAGCCTTTACAAAAAATTAACTTTTTCTTGTTAGTATTACCTGAAAAAATAACGTAAGCACATGAAAAACTATTGTGAATTCATACCTAAAATCAATTTAAATTAGTGGAGGAAAAACCATTGTTAACGATTTATGTTTTGCTAATCTTAGTTGCTGCTACATTTTTTAGCTTTGCTCTTACGCCTTTTTTTATAGAAATGTTTGAGCGAAGCGGCAGGCTTGTAAAAAATTATAGAGGCGAGATGATACCTCAAGGAATCGGCATAGTGTTTCCGCTATATTCGCTATTATGGTATGTATTGCTTACTTTGATAGCAAAACGCTCTTTGCTCAATGCCCTTTCGATTCAATTTGCAATTACGACAATCTGCTTTATAGGTTTTATTGATGATATGCTGGGAACTCGAGATGTTCTGGGGCTTAAAGGTCATTTTAAAAGCTTGCTCAAAGGCCGGCTCACAACAGGAGCCTTAAAGGCTGTCGTAGGATTATTAGTGGCATTTGTCATCAGTATATCTTTTACATCAGGCTTTTTCGAAGTTATCGTAAATACGTTAATTATAGCCCTTTTTACTAACTTTTTTAATCTGCTTGATTTAAGACCTGGTCGAGCTATCAAGGTTTATATAATTGCATTTCTTGGGATTATAGTTGGTTTAAATCTAACAGATAAATTCGCTGCTGCAGTCCCTTTTATACCTCTTGCCGGCTCTATAATCGGTTATATGCCTTATGATTTAAAAGCACATTCCATGATGGGCGATGCAGGCTCTAATGTGCTCGGTGCTTCCGTTGGTTTTTTAGCTGCATCAGCCTTTAGCTTGTATACTAAAATTGCAATTTTGGCATGCCTAATAGGTGTACATATCTTTACGGAAAAATACTCACTTACAGAACTAATTGAGAAAAACTCCTTCTTAAAATATCTGGATAATCTGGGCAGGTCATAGATATACAGAACTGGATTTGCAAATTAGATGTTTTATTGAACTTTTAGAATTTCTTTTAATCTGTTAACAACTATTTTTTCTTGTCCCGGAAGAAGCGGCCGTAAATCGATGGATATCATACCCAAATTTGCATAATAATTCCTGGTAAAAATAGCAGGTTCCCCTTCTTCTAACTGTTTTATGATTTCATAGGTTGAAATTTTTAGCTTTTGTTCATCAAATTTTAATTGTGCGCGAAAAATTTTTCTCCCCGCCTCATCTGGTACAACTGAAGCACTTACTCCAGGAATATTTTTAAACTGCTCAACTATCCATTGTGCTTTTTGTAGTTGCTCCTGCACATTTTTTGCTTCATCTTTTTTAGTTTCCAATGCTGTGATTAGACCCATAATTTGCTCTTTCCCAACTTTCATTGCCCTTCCGATTCCCTTATATTGCATGCGGCAAGCTTCAATTAATTCTTTTTGGCCGCATATAAAGCCCGAAGTTGGTCCGTTTAAAGCTTTACTTCCACTAAATATTACAAGATTGGCTCCCTGCTGAATATACGGTTTTACATCTTCTTCTGCCGCAGCATCAATAACAACCGGAATATTTTTTTCTCTTCCTATTTCAATAACTTCTGCTGTTGACAACATTCCTTTTTGAACGG
Organism: Tepidanaerobacter sp. GT38; assembly: GCF_021991635.1. Classification (GTDB taxonomy): domain Bacteria; phylum Bacillota; class Thermosediminibacteria; order Thermosediminibacterales; family Tepidanaerobacteraceae; genus DTU063. Next base: position 14,125 of record NZ_JAFFJA010000036.1, on the reverse strand, counting down.
TGTGATGGGATTTAACATAAAAAATGGCAGCAGTCTTTTCAGAGATTGCATCTAAAATATGATCTTTTGCCACATGGTTTACTTGCCCTACCTCAACTATTTTGCCGCCACCTAATCTAATCATCTGAGCTATTGGGGCACCAAAATTTACCAAATGCCCCTTTTGAATAATTATTTCATTTTTCAATCCATCACTGTGTGGCAGTTGTTCAATTAAGGACAAATTTGTCCCCACTATTAAAGCAGCTGTAGAAATTGCTATACCAGCTGCAGCTCCAACTGTTGGACAGCCATCTTCAGCTGTAGTTACTTTAGCAATTATCTCACCTGCTTTAACCATCAACTCTTGAATATCAACATAATCTTGCGCAGCTTCGAACATAGCGCGTGCTACTGATTCGTCTACAGCACTCCCTCCTAGAACCGTCATTTTTCCGCTTGCATTAATAATTTGTTTTAAATCATATTTTTGATATATACTCATTTTCCATTTCTACCTTTCTAGGCTTAAATTAACTTTATTCCATTTGTTATTTTAATATAAGGAGAGTTTCATTGATTAAATCAAGAGAAGCAATGGAACTAAATAACTACACGAAAAAAATGAGGAATATTTATAGGATTTTAACAAGATTAAACTGCATTTTTAATCCTTTCTAAAGCGGCCTCTAAAATTTTTCTTGGACAAGCTATATTTACTCGTGCAAACCCATGGCCGCCTTCCCCATACATTGCACCATTATTCAAAGCGAGTCTAGCTTTTTTAACTAAAAAGTCATCTAATTGAGCAGGATCAGTCGCAATATTCCTCAAATCTAGCCACACTAAATATGCAAATTCTGGTTCTATAACTCTTATAGTTGGAATATGTGCTTCGATAAAACTTTTCATGTACTGTAAATTTGCGTAAATATAGTTTATTACATCATTTAGCCACCCTTCTCCCTCTTCATATGCAGCTTCTGTGGCGACTAAGCTGAATAAGCTGCTTCGCTTCAAATGCAGTGATTCAATGAAATTATCGTAAGCCTTGCGTATATCATTATTTGGAATAATTGCATACGCTGTATGAATCCCTGCTAAATTAAAGGGCTTGCTGAGGGAACTGAATGTTATGCAGTTTTGTGCAAAATCCTCACAAATCGAAGCGAATGGAATATATTTGACACATGGATATGTGAGATCTGCATAAGCCTGGTCGCAAATTACTATAATATTATGTTTTATGCATATTCTTCCTAACTCGGTAAGTTCATCCATTGACCACACCCGGCCAACCGGATTATGCGGATTTGAAATGATCATCATTTTCACTTTCGGATCTTGCGCTTTCTTTTCTAAATCAATAAAGTCCATATAATATTTATTATCTTTAAAAATCAACGGGTTAGTCACAACTTCCCTGCCGCACTTATTAATTATATTGGCAAAATTATCATATACTGGCGGCTGTATTATAACCTTATCTCCCGGTTGAGTAAGTGCACGCATAGCAAACCCTATTGATGGAATAATTCGTGTGCCAGCACCTATCCATTCCTTTCTTATATTCCAACTGTATCTTTTTCTCATCCAGTTAATTATCGCAGCATAATAATTATCTGTTCTTTTGACATTGCCATAAACTCCAAATTGAGAGACTTTTGTTAGTCGCTCTATAACAGGTTGTGGAGCTTTAAAATCCATATCGGCAACCCAAAGAGGTATTAGGTCTTCTGTCCCAAATTTTTCCTTAAGTCCATACCATTTTTCGGAACCATACTGTTTTATTTCATCTATATCATCAAATCCGGTTGTCATCGTCAAAACCTCTACTTTCATTATTAAGTGTAAAGCCACAGCTAAATGTCAATGTATTTTGATTCCTTTTAATCTAAAGTTTTCAATGCATCGGCCAAACTCACCTTTTTAGTATCAGGCAACATCTGAAACGTTACTTCTACACCATATTTTTCATTTAATTCCTCTAAAATTTCAGCATCTGATTTTGTCAGTGCGACACTAGGGATTACAAATTTGGAGTTTTCTTTCTTCGATATGCCACCTATATTTAATTTTTGAATATTTAATCCCTCGCTTACTACCCGCTTTACAGTCTCAATATTTTTGAATAATAAAATTACCTTGTATTTCCCGAATTTTGTTTCTTTCCAGTTTTGCATTACTTCATCTACACTCAGTACTTTAATCGTCAAACCGGAAGTCAGCGCTGACATGGAATAAACATTTTTCATTAGCGGGTCCTTAGAGATTACATCATCTATTACAAAAATCGCATTACAACCTAATCCTCTTGACCATTTTGTCATAACTTGACCATGAATTAATCTGTCATCTACTCGAGCTAAAACAATTTCTCCCATTTAAAAACCTCCCAATTTAAAATAAATGATCATTCATTGACTCTTAAATTTTATTGATTCCTCCAATTCCCGATTTAAAAGCTTTATCAATTAGTTCTTCCACTGTATCAGTATTTCTGGAAGCAAACAATTCAAGCAACATTGGTAAATTAACCCCTGTAATAACTTTTGTACCATATTTATTAGACATATATAATGCAACATTTGACGGGCTGCCACCCAATACATCAACAAAAATTATAGTTTCTTTATTTAAACTCTTATTTTTAATTATAATATCTTCGACTTCATTTCTTAAAGCTTCAACTTCGTCGCCTAAATTGAGACAAATGGCTTTGGCATCTTGTTGTTCACCCATAATCAACTCAGCACTTCTCAATAATTCTTTGCCAAAACACCCGTGAGTAATAATTAGTACATAAACCATTTTAATATTTTGCTCTCCCTTCTTCGTGAGTAACTGCTGTTTTGATTGCTCGCATTTACCTTCGGAATTAATAAGAATGTAAAAGGTGTTAGTACTGGTGGAGCATTATTTTCCAGTACTAACACAATTTTAGCATATTTCGATTAAACTAAATAATATTCAGCACCCCTAATAGGGCAAAAATTACTACCAGCCACAAAAGTGCTTTCAGCACATTTAGACCTTTTTTCTCAAAATAGAAGTATACACCCATTACTACAGCTATTGGCAATAAACCCGGGAATACACTATCAAGTATAGCTTGAAGTTCAAATACCTTGCCCGAAATTTCCCAGGTCAACGGTGAACTTACACTTACATAAGAAGCGGTTAAAACACCCATCATGAAAAGCCCAAGTATCGATAGACCTGTAAGGGTATATTTCATAATATTACCGCTGAGAATTTTGGTTGCTGCATTAAGCCCTAATTTGTATCCAACCTTAAGGAAATAAAAGCCGTAGATGTAATTTCCTATAATCCATATTAACCATGGAAGTATTCCACCTAAAAAGTTTCCTGAATTAGCTAAAGGAAGGAATAGGGCAATTAAAATGTATTGAATCGTTCCCTCTTCTATTGAATCACCTAATGCAGCAAAGGGTCCCATGAGGCTCACCTTTGTACCGTTTATTACTTCTGTGCTGACAGCCTCTTCTTCTCTCCCCTCTGCTAGCGCTTTGGCTCTCTGTTCTTCTAAGGAAAGTGCAATTCCTACAATAGGAGCCCCTCCGATACACTCAGTGTTAAAGAATTGTGCATGCCTCTCGTAGGCATCCCTTAAATCTTCCTTATTTTTATATAATTTCTTTAAACCTGGTATTAATGACCAAAGAAGTGAAAATGCAATCATTCTATCAAAGGTATGAGGAATTTCATTGATATAACGCCATCTGCGCCAGATTTGATGAAGCTCTCTGTCTGTAAATTGACCTACTTCACTATGCTCATTCACATAATTTTCAAATTCGGCACCTGTCTCTTCTTCTCTTTCCATAGTAACCATTACATATAAATAAGAAATTATTGCTCCTAAAATTGCGAAAGTCAGAGTATTTATTTCTAACGGCTGTAAGATAATAACTAGGAAGTATGCTAGCAGAAAGAAAGGCATTAAGTTTTTCTTGCCTATTACTTTAAGTGTGGCAGCAATTCCAACCGCTGGCAATGCTCCGCCAATGGCACGAAGCACGTGGATACTGCGTCCTGATAAAAGTTTTACCACTTCAGCTATTAGAGGTACACCTTTATACAATGTTATAAATGTTGCTGGGAAAAACAGAGCAGTTCCCAGAATGATTGGTACAACAATAGCGGCAAAAGTTATTCCCCTATCATTGGTTTCTTTTACATATTTATCAACCAATGGAGTTACAACAACCGTGTTTAGAAAGAATCTAAATTGATAAAGATATGAACCTAACAGTCCAACAGGTATTGCAACTGTAACTGCCTCTGTTGGTTCCATACCTGATAATAGTGCTACAGGGACAGCTATTGCGGTTGCCACAGCTGGTTCACTTGGCGTAGAACCGCCCGGCGATATTACCCCTAAATAAATCAATTGAATTGCTGCTGTAACCATCATTGCTTCTGGCACATTTCCCATAACGACGCCAACAACCAAACCCGTCATTAGAGGACTATACCTAAAGGCAGTCGAAGAAAAACCCGTACTACGAGTCATAACAATAGAAATCCATAAAGCAATTATAGCCGCTTGACCAGCAGTTAAAGTCAATGCTTGAGTTTGCATTTTATACCCTCCATATGAAATATTTAATTGTCTTCTTGTTAAAACATTATTAAGTTTACAAGTGACCTAGGGAATCCAAGGAGAGTAATTGTAAATTGAATATGTTGAAGATTAAATATTAAAATTGCATAGACATAAGCTACATTACACTTCAAACTTTCTTCGTAGTTCTAAAAATTTCTTTGTCCCTCTGCCAAGCTCTATTTCGTTATAACCGAGATCTTTAAGTACACATTCAAGTGCAGAAATTGTGACTAACAAATCATTGGAGGTAATATAGCCCATGTGACTAATTCTAAAAACCTTTCCTTTAAGATTCCCTTGAGCTGAGGCAATTTCAACTCTATAACGCTGGCGCATTGCATTTATTATGTCGTCAGCATTTATCCCTTCCGGTGCATATATTCCAGTAAGGCTAGGCGAAGCATCTTGGTCATTCGCGAGAAGTTTCAAGTTAAGCTCCTTTAAAGAATTTCTAACCAAACTGCGATATGCTATATGCCTCTCATAAACGTTCTTATATCCCTCCTCCCTTATCATTTTTAATGCTTCACTCAGTCCTAAGAAAATAGACACCGGAAAAGTTGTAAGCGTTTGGTCTAGATCAACATTTTTTTTCCAGCCTTTTACATCAAAATAGTACGTTTCACTCTTTTTTTGTAAAGCATATTCCATCGCCCTTTGGCTTGCGGCTACAATTCCAATTCCAGGCGGGCTCATTAAACCTTTTTGCGAAGCAGCAACTACAACATCAATGCCCCAATTGTCCATATCTATTTCTGTAACACCAATTGAACTAACAGCATCAACAATTATCAAGCAATTAGATACTTCCTTGATTTTTGATGACAATTCTTTAATATTGTTTATAGTGGTAGCAGAAGTTTCATTATGTATGATAAAAATAGCTTTAGCATCAGGATTGGCCAATAACACCTTCTCTATTTCTTCTGCCTTTGCTGCTCTCCCCCATGGGACGTTTAAGCTCAGGGAATTCCTGCCTCTAGCCATATTCATTTGGTGAAAGCGCTCTCCGAAAATACCGTTAGCTACTACAATTACTTTGTCACCCTTACTTGTAAAATTATCTACAGCCAGTTCCATGGCTCCAGTCCCTGAAGAGGGAATAAGAAAAACATCTCCGCTACAATTAAGTAATTCTTTTAGATCTTCAATAGCTTTTTTAAATATTTCCTTAAATCGAGGACCTCTGTGGTTAATTATTGGTCTAGTCATGACTTCAACCACACGCGGTGGAAGTGGTGTGGGCCCCGGAATCATTAATAGCTCTTTTTCTATCATTAAATATTCCTCCTACCTTGATAACAATGGTTTTAAAATAATGACTGAATGAATTGTTTAAAAGCTTAAAGCAATTGCCGGATCACTTGGCAATACCTGTAAGTATACATACACACCCTCTCTCACTAGATTCTTTAATACTTCTCTTTCTTCCGCAGAGACAAAAATATTTTTACTCAATAACCTTCTTCCCGGGCCTGCACTTATGCCACCTATATTAACTTCTTTTAATTTAACTCCATTAATTATCAGCGATTGCAACGTTCTCAAATTTTTTAGCAATAAAATTGTTTTGTCACAATCAGTTTCATTCTCGGTAAAGTTATCTTTCAAAACCTTGATTGCATCTTCAGTGCTGTAGATCAGCGTTTCTATATCTGATGGAGCTGCCTTTTTTATTACTTTAGAAAGAAATGGATCCCTCGAAACCTCATCATCAACTATAATAATTTTTTGTGCCTGAGTATGTTTAACCCAGCAGGCAGTGATTTGGCCATGTATTAATCTGTCATCTATTCTTGTTAAAACAATTTTTATCATAGTACCAAACATCCCTTTGCAATATCACTTCTAAAAAAACCACTTCCGCAAATCCTTTATTCCGGATATTCCCTTCTCTAAACATAAGTTTTTTAAGCTACTTAAATCACAACTTTCTCGTACCATCAATGCTTCTAACAACATAGGCATATTAATTCCAGCTATATATTCTATTTTTGTTTCGCCTTTTAAATCTCTGCTGCTAATAATAGCTGTACTTGCAGCACTTCCGTTAAAAATATCCACAAATACGAGGATTCCATCACCTTCGTCAAGCTGCTCAACTGCTTTAACAATATCGCATTTTAATTTATCAACACTATCTCCCGGAAACAGCCCAAAAGCCATAATACCCTTTTGCTTTCCAATAATGAGTTCTGTACTTTTTAAAAGCTCACTGCCAAAATTTCCATGGGTAACTATGATTATTCCGATCATGAGACTGCCCCTTTGTATAAAAGATTTGGTGTAAATATTACATTGCAATATTCATGCCATTTTTAGTGCTAATATTGTAAGCAGCAAAATACTCTTTAAAAGCAAAAAAAAAGCAAGGTCATTGCTTTTTTAAAATTGTTTAATATGAGTGTGCTTAAAAGTTTCCTAGTGTGTTAAAAAGAGATAATAAATATTTATGTGTGCCAGTATTAAGCTATATATGTGCCGACTAAACCATAATATGTGCCAATCATTTCTACAACATAAGCAAGCTCTGTATCAGGAATTGATATCCCAAAGAATTCCTCAGTAGATTCAAAATGCTTTTTTACAGCTTCAAACAAGACTGGCTGCTGCTTTCTGACAAAATCTAAATTATTATGATGCAAACTATCACCTCTAATTACTCTTTCGATCATGCATGAACAGTGGAATAAAAATTTTATCAGTATTTCTTCATCTATTTCACAGCATATATCTGACAGTATCTTTTTTAATGTATCTTCTAAGATGTCATATGCTTTATTCGGATTTAAAAAGATTAGTGTTTTATCTAGTATTTCAATCAGATTCTTCTTAAAGAAAGGCAAATTATCACCAAAATCTATCTGTACATGCTCAGCTGTTATACTATCATTATTGTCATATATAGTGAAATATGAACTTTTTAGTTCCATCACTAATTCATCAAGCGTTATTCCCGGCATCAGAGCTTTTCTCGTAGCCTCAATAACAATAGGTGTGCTAACCATTCCTATTGTTCTCGTTAAAATTTGTGTTCTCTGCGATATTATATTGGAAAAGGCCGTAAGTGAACCCATATCAACTAATAAAAGAACCCCTTTTCCTTTATCTATCTGAGTAACAATATCACATGCCTTATCGAGCACAACTTCCACCTTCTCATCAAGAGGCATATCTAATGCCCTTGCATGGTTTACTCCAAGAAGAGTATTTGCTACATTAGCCATAGCACTCGCTGTACAATCTCCATGCATTATAACTAAAATGCCTATGCTTTCATCTTTTTTGCCTATTCTTAATGCGTGCAAAAACATAGTCAGAAAAGCAATCTCACTTTCCGGTATTTGCACAGACAATTTTTCATCTAGTTTTGCTTTTATTTTCTGTGCAATTGTATACTCATGAGGATAGTCCTTTCCAATGTTTGCCTTATCCCCATGAGATATTACGATACCCTTCTTTAACCTTTCTAACAGTGTTGATATATGTAATGCAATGGTATAGAGAACGCGCCGTTCAATAAGTCCTTCAAGTTCATCTTTAACACTGTAAAATGCATACTCTACTGCTTCTAAAACTTTTGGACTTACAAATTTTAGTACAACTTCTCTATTCAAGAGTGAATCAGGCTGTCTTGAAAATACATTTTCCTCATAATATTCTTTAATGTGGCCTTCAATTATTGCCCTTATTTCTTCTGGAGGCAAACCAGCTTTATTATATTCAATCCAATCGTTTATTATCATCTCATAAAAGTCTTCTTCAGTTTCGCAGTGACTAATAAAAAATTTTTTATTAATTTCACTCACAGCTCCCGTATTACGCCCATCAATTACAAAATCTTTACGTCTATCAATTTCTGCAAAAATTCCTTCATCTTGCTTGCTCTGCCTTATCTTAAGCAGCCCTTCTTGAATATGTAAAGCAAGCTTTGAAAATTCTATTTCAACTGTTTCACTCGGGGCCATCATATGCTCGAGAAAAGCTTTTGCACATATGAGACGAATATCATTTTTTAATTGCCCAATATTTCCGGGACAATCATACAATAGCAGGGCCTTCAATACTTCCTTAGATATCTTTATCGGCAACTCAATACGGCGGGATTCTTCCCAAAAAAATTGATGTATAAACATAAATCTTTCTTTTAATGTTCTCTTTTCTAAACTTGGTAGCTGGATTACTACAGGAATCCTCCTCAGAAAGGTGCGAAGCAGGACCGATTCCGGATCTTCCGTCGTAGCTGCTATGACTCTTACTTTTGCTTTCCTAGTATTATCTGATTCTCCCAATCTTCTGTATATTCCCTTATCTATCAATGTAAAAAGCATTTCCTGCCCTTCCGGCGGTAAGCGATGCACCTCATCTAAAAACAGAATTCCCCCATCAGCTTCATCAATAAGACCTCTTTTTTCTTTATCCGCACCAGTAAAGGCTCCCTTTACATAGCCAAAAAGTTGAGACATCAATAATTGAACATTTTCAGCGTAATCTGCACAATTAAAAGGAATAAAAGAGGATTTTTTTGGCAGCACTCCCAACTGTATGGCATACTCATACATCGCCTCAGCAAAAGTAGTTTTACCAACACCAGTTGGACCAACAATTAATGTATGCAGCCCATCAACAGGATACAATATAGCGGCTTTAGCTTTTGTTATCTGTTCTTTTAAGCTATGTTGAGCTCCTATTAGGCTATCAAGACTATTGTCCAAAAGTTTTAGATTTAAATCTGTTTTGTCATTAGCAATATTTTTTTGTTCTCCCAATATACCTTTTTCTTTTAGCATAGAAAGAAATTCTGCATAGTCTTCCAGAACTGGATTTAGATAAATATTCCACTTTTCTCGAAAATATGTCCTGTCCAAATATAAAACTGGTTTGCCCTTAATTTTTGTAACCTTCCCCATCCTAACTAAAGTGTTGAGCTCTCTGCTCACATTAGCACGATCAATGCCGGTTAGGCCTGATATATAACCTGCCTCAAATCCATATTTAACATTATTGTTACTAAAAGATAAGGAAGAAGTAAGCTCTCTTAATTTTGCGTAAACTTTCTCAACTCGCGTTGGAGCTGTCATGTCCCTTATGTTTCCTCCTATATTATTATTTTTTTAACACTTCACCTAGTCCGAAAAGTACAATTAATATACCATTATTATATCATGATTATATCATGAACGAAAAAATAAGAGCATAGGGTTTCGCTATTATAAAGTCATTCATAATAATAGGAACATATATCCATAAATTGCTACTTATAAATACTTTCCTTTACTTGAAAAGATTTCGGCATAATAATGGTAATAAGGTTTTAAACTGGTATATAATAATATTAAAGTTCTACCAATATGCGTTAAAAAGATAGGAAGGTATCATTTTATGATTAACTACGCAAAAGGTAAGGTAAAAGACATAATACGCAAAAGACAAAATTGTACCGAGATCACAGTTGTAATAGGTAATGAAGAATATAAAGCTGTAAATTATGATAGCTTAACAGGAGCGGTTAAACCTGGTGACCGAGTGCTTTTAAATACAACTGCTCAAGATTTGAAACTGGGCAGCGGTGGGTATCACTTCGTAGTATCAGTCAATGATGGGGACATCTCTTTTCCTTCCACTGAAAAAGGCGGGCACATAATGAAACTTCGGTATACTCCTTTACAATTTGCCGTATTAAGTGCCGAAGAGCAAAAAAGCCCTTATCATCAAGTATTTAATAATTTCGAAAGCCTGAAACACAGGCCAGTGATAATCGGCGAACTTCACAGCATGCTGCCGCCAGTTGTTTTCAATATAAAGCAAAATCGGCCAAAGCTTTGTGTATCATACATAATGACCGATGGCGGAGCATTGCCATTAAGTTTTAGCCGCAGTGTGGCTTACCTAAAGGAAAAAGGATTAATCCAAGGTACCGTAACTTTTGGACAGGCCTTTGGTGGCGATTTTGAGGCTGTCAATATTTATACGGCGCTAATTACAGCTTTCGATATATTAAAATCAGACATAGCTGTTGTGACAATGGGACCCGGTATTACAGGGACAGGTACCAAATACGGATTTTCAGGTATTGAACAGGGACCTATTATAGATGCAGTAAATACCTTAGGCGGCAGGCCAATTTTTATCCCCAGAATTAGCTTTGCCGACAGCAGAAAAAGACACTGTGGCATAAGTCACCACAGTGTTACGGTGCTTAAAGAAATTGCCAAAACCCAAGTGGAAATTGTCATTCCCGTCATGGAACAAAAGAAGATGGAATTTATAAAAAATCAAATAATACAATATGAGCTTGATAAAAAACACAAGATTGTCTATGTTGGTGAAAGCCATAAAATCATGGAAAACTTATCCCACTTTGACTTTAAATTATCTACCATGGGCAGAGGCATTGAACAAGAACGGGAATTTTTCATGACTGCAGGTGCAGCAGGATTTTATGCATCCAATCTTTTAGATTAAAAGACGATTTTAACTAATTGTTTATAAATGGCTCTTGAGCTATTTATATATTTCCGTTCCTTCAGTCTTAATCAGCTCTTTGAAAGCATCTATGATTTTCTTTGTGATAGGTCCTGGTTTACCATCGCCAATTGGGCGCCCATCAACTTTTACCACGGGAATTGCCTCCGCAGCTGTGCCAGATAAGAAGCATTCGTCTGCTGTGAAAACCTCATATCTCGTAAAGACTTTTTCCTCCACTTTAATTCCAAGTTTTTCTGCTAATTCCATGACGGTATTTCTGGTTATTCCTATTAAAATTCCTACATAAGGTGGAGGGGTAATCAAAACGCCGTCTCTCACTATAAAGATATTATCGCCAGTGCATTCTGCTACATAGTCTTCGGTATTGAGCAGCATGGCTTCAGGAACTCCTGCCAAATTTGCTTCTATTTTGGCCAAAATATTGTTGAGATAATTTAGGGATTTCATTTGGGGGTTTACACCCTCCGGCCGATTTCTTCGAGTGGCTGCCGTTATGATTTCCATTCCTTCTGTGTATAGTTTTTCAGGATAGAGCACTATTTTATCTGCAATGCATATAATAGTTGGCTTTTGACACTTTCTCGGGTCAAGGCCCAAGTCACCTGTGCCGCGGGATACAACCAATCGTATATAAGCATCTTTGAGCTGATTTCTTCTAATGGTTTCAAGTACCACCTCTGTCATTTCTTCTTTTGTAAGCGGGATGTCAAGCATTATGCCTCTTGCTCCGTTATATAGCCTGTCAATGTGTTCTTTTAGCTTAAAAACTCTCCCATTGTAGGCTCTGATTCCCTCAAAGACACCATCGCCATACAAAAAACCATGGTCAAAAACTGAAATTTTAGCTTCTTCCTTTGGGAAAAACTCACCATTAACATATACTTGGATACTCACTTTATACTCCTCCTTCAAATTTATATTGTAAAATAGATACATTAATCTCAAATTCCAAGCATTTCATTTAAGGCTTTGCCTGCAGGAACCATAGGCATGACATTTTCATTTGGATCAATTAATACGTCTATAACTGCCGGTGCTTGAAGGTTTATAGCCTGCTCAATTGCTTTGGCTAAATCTCCCTTCTCAGTAACTCTATACCCTTTCACTCCACATGCTTCTGCTAATTTCACATAATCTGTTTCCACTTGATCCAAATGCACATGGGAATACCTTTCGTTAAAGAAAAGTTCCTGCCACTGTCTAACCATTCCCAGGCTTCTGTTGTTAAATATTACGGTGATAACAGGGATATTGTATCTTGCAGCGGTCAGCAGTTCATGGCAATTCATCTCAAAGCTGCCATCCCCTGCAATGTTAAACACCAGTTTCTCCGGCCTGCCCAGTTTTGCTCCCAGAGCTGCGGGCAAGCCAAAGCCCATCGTGCCAAGACCTCCTGAAGAAATAAAGGTTCTCCTTTCTTTAAATTTATAGTACTGGGCGGCCCACATTTGATGCTGGCCAACTTCAGTGGCAATTATGGCTTCGCCTTTTGTCTGCCTGCAAATTTCTTCAATTACATATTGGGGTTTTAACCCCTTATCGCAATATTTTAAGGGATAAGAAGTTTTCCAATTCATCACCGCGCTTACCCACTCTGTGTGCTGCTTTTGAGGGAGTACTTTAAGCAATTCCTTTAAGAATTGCTTAACATCTCCTTTGATTCCTAAAGTTATATTTACATTTTTGCCCAATTCGGCCGGATCTATATCAACGTGGATTATTTTCGCCTCTGGTGCAAATTTAGCTACATTTCCTGTAACCCTGTCGTCAAACCTAGCCCCTAATGCCAGCAATAAATCGCACTTAGTCACGGCCATGTTTGCATAAGCAGTCCCGTGCATCCCCAACATGCCTAAACTTAAGGGATTATCTACAGGAAATCCTGTAATTCCCATTAAGGTTGTCGTTACAGGAACATTTATTTTCTCTGCAAGTTGTAATAATTCACTACTTGCATCAGAACTAATAATTCCGCCACCGGCGTATATTACCGGCCTTTTTGCATTCAAAATCAGTTGGGCTGCTTTTTCAACTAATTTTCCAAAGTCTTCAGTTAAACGCTGCTTTGAAGAAAATGTATCAATAAATCCGTTGATATCTTTTCTTATCTCATCTTCGCTTATTTGCTGCATCATAACATCCTTGGGCAAATCCACCAGTACAGGTCCCGGTCTGCCGTTTGTAGCAATGTGAAATGCCTCTTTAACCTTTTTTACAATGTCTCTTTTATCTCGAATCAGAAAGTTGTGTTTTGTTATCGGCAGGGTAACTCCTGTTATGTCTACTTCTTGAAAAGAATCCTTGCCCAATAAATCCAGGGACACTTGGCCGGTAAAAGCCACCATCGGTATTGAATCCATATATGCATTGGCTATTCCCGTGACCAGGTTTGTAGCCCCAGGCCCAGAGGTACTGAGCACCACCCCAACTTTTCCTGTGGCTCTTGCATAACCATCTGCAGCATGGGCTGCCCCCTGTTCGTGGACCGTTCTGATATGCCTGATTTTTTTATAGCTGTATAAGGCATCATATATAGGTAAGGCTGAACCACCGGGAAATCCAAAAATAGTGTCAACGCCCAATTCTGTTAATGTTTTTAGTAAGAGTTCTGCTCCAGTCATTTTCTCACCTCTTTTTGTAATGTATTGCTGATAGTATAAAAAAAGATTCTTCACCAACCTTTATAAAAAGGGGCGAAGAACCTCGCGTTACCACCCTAATTCATTTATACCTCACGGTATAAACCTCAGTAGGTACAGGGCATATACCCGATACCCGGCCTTCTTAACGGGGGCCATTTCCCCATTGGGGTCCCGGCCAGGATTACTCAAATTTCACCCTGGCAGCTCCGAGACGATCTTCGTTAGTATTTTCAAACATCGGCTTTCACCCAACCCGACTCTCTGTAGTTTGAAAATACCACTACTCTTCTCTTCACAGCTTTTTTGATATATTAGTTTAGATTATACCATCAAATTTTCAAACATACAACTCTTAAATTGATTTCAATGTTGTTATTCTGTGATA
>NZ_JAFFJA010000035.1 GCF_021991635.1 Tepidanaerobacter sp. GT38 | reverse complement strand
AATCAGAGGCTTTTTTGCCTTCGTTCTTGCCTTCGGCTTTTTGCCTCAGGCTCCTGGTTGTTCAGGCATAACACTGATTTAGTTTTCAAAGACCATTTATGCTGATTAAAGCTGGTATTTTATATTACAACATTTTGATTTTGTTGTCAAGATTTTTTTACCTGACAGTATGTTATTATATCAGGTCGTTTTTACTCTGTCAACTTTTTCGCTGAATTTTTTTATCCGCGAATCGATTGACGATGTATAATATACCACAGGACAATTTTTACTTCAATTACTGCCAATTAGAATCTCGCATATTATAAGGCTTTATTCTCTCGAATTCTTTTGATTTCACCTTTTTTCGTCATGATATGATTAATGTTTAAAGTCCAAAATCGCCCTCGGAACATCACCTATGATTATGGTTTCGGTTAGAGGAACATCTGTTTTGACCGTTATTTGAGAATCCATGTAAGGCAGCACTATTCGCATATAGGCCGTTATCTCAAATAATATCCTATGACGAGTTTGATTTATCCCCGCTTCTTCAAAATCCTCGATTGTATTTACTTGTGCAGTACCAAGGGGCATTAGTGGCACTTTAATTTCCGGACCATAATTTGAAAGCAATTTGCTTCCCGTAGCAACACCTATTGGTATAGAAACACCCTGCATTGTGACATCACGTAAAACATTTACTACTTCTAACATTGTTTCAGCTTCTAACTGATTTATTTTTATTGTATTTATTTGAACTAAAGTTATTTGCCCACTTGTATCCTTATGTATTGAAATCAGGTCCTCATACTGAACATCCTTTGCAATTTTCTCTTTAACTGTTTTATTGATTACTTCAATGGCTATATTTTTTGCCTGCGTCTCAGCTATTGCTAATATATTTGGTGTTAACCTGTCTTCAATAAAATTAAAAATCAAGTAAAACACTATAATTATAATAAAAAACATAAAACGCTTAAGGGTTATAGGTTTAAAAGTCCTCAAGAGGCGCCGGACTCTAAACATAAAAAAACCCCCTCTCCGTCTATTCTATGCAGAGAGTAGAGGGATTGTGACTGTTTATACACTATTATAAACTAAGATTTTTTTCAAGTAAAAATGAACTGTATGACATTTTGCCGTAGAGCGGTTTTGCACTTTTTATAGCTTTAACTATAGCTTTTGCCATTACTTCAGCAGCTAGAACTCCAACCATTGAAACATCAACATTTAATTCTCCTAGTGAAAGACAAAATATCGTATCTCCATCTAACATTGTATGAACCGGTCTAATAGCTCTTGCATAGCCATTGTGCGCCATTGAAGCAACCTTTTTAGCTTGGGCTTTTGATAAAATCGCATTTGTAGCTACTACGCCAATAGTAGTATTGCCACAAAAAATGTTTTGTGACGTTAAGCCTTTCTTTATTGTTGCTATAGTATTTGCAAATCCAGTCTTTGTTTCGTTTAAGGCCCCAGCCAAAATTTCACCCGTATCAGGGTCAACCACATCTCCTAAACAATTTACCACAACCAAGGCAGCTACTACTAAATCGCCAATTTTAATAGAATGTGTGCCAAGGCCGCCTTTCATAGAAAACTCATCACCCAAATATTTGCCAACAGTAGCTCCAGTCCCAGCTCCTACGTTTCCTGACAAATTATCAGTATCTGTTGCGTTTATACAAGCTTCATATCCCATTTTAAAATCCGGTCTTATTCGATAATCGCCAACATTTAAATCAAAGATCACTGCAGCTGGAACTATAGGAACTTTAGTTACTCCTACGTCAAAACCAATATTGTTTTCCTCTAAAAAATGCATTACACCTGATACACCGTCTAGACCAAATGCACTACCGCCCCCTAAGTAAATAGCATGGACTTTTTGTATCATATTCTCAGGTAACAGCAAATCAGTTTCACGTGTTCCAGGGGCTCCTCCCCGCACATCCACACCAGCTACAGCCCCTTGTTCGCACAAAATAACTGTACAGCCGGTACCGGCTTCATAATTTTGAGCATGGCCCACTTGAATTCCTTTTACATCAGTAAGCATAGTTCTTCCTCTCGTAAAATTAGTTTTGTTTATTTGGTTTAACAAGTCTGATGATTTCTTCTAAAATTTGATAATCAGGAAGCACTAAATCTACACAACCTGTTTCATAGGCTGCTTTCGGCATTCCATAAATAATTGAAGTAGATTCATCCTGGGCAATTGTAAAACCGCCTTTTGCTTTTATTGCCTTTACACCTTCGGCTCCGTCTCTCCCCATGCCAGTAAATACACAACCAAGAGTTTTTTCTTCATAATTTTTTGCCGCTGAAATAAATAGTTTGTCAACTGCGGGCCTTACTCCATGAACCGGAGGCGATGTGTCAAGCAAGATTTTATTTTGATCAATTATCATATGGAACCCGCCGGGAGCAATATAGACAACACCCGGTTTTATAGGCTCTTCATGTTGGGCTTCTACAACCCTGAGATTAGCTTGCTTGTCCAGTCTTTCTGCAAAAGCTTTTGTAAATCCCGGCGGCATATGTTGCACTACAAATATAGGCACATCCATATCCTGTGGCAGATTAGTTATAACATCATACAGAACTTTTGGTCCCCCAGTTGACGCACCTAAAACCACTGCTTCAATTTCCCCTCTTGCCTTTTTCAAAGTATTTTCGGTGGGCTGTTCTATTTTAAAGTATCTTTTTACTGCCTTTTTTATTTTAACATTATAAGCATGTCGAATTTTAGTAAGTAAGTCTTTCTTCATATCTACTATTCGATTAAGGGATGCTCCACTGGGCTTTTCAACAAAGTCAAAGGCTCCTATGCTCAATGCTTCAACTGTGGTAGCAGAACCTTCAGTTGTCAAACCGCTTAACATGATAATTTTTGCATTACTTACGCTTTTTATCTCCATTAATACTTCAAGGCCGTTCTTTACAGGCATCTCTACATCTAATGTCACTACATCGGGATTCAATGATAGTATTTTTTTTACAGCCGTATCTCCATCCCCCGCCGAATCAATTACAACCATATCAGGTTCTTTGTTTATTATGTCAGAAATATATCTTCGCATAAATGCAGAATCATCAACGACCAATACTCGAATTTTTTCACTCATGGCTGCCTCCAAAGAAAATATATTATTTGTCAGTTTGCATTAACTTTAGTTGTTTTTTTCTTTGACTAAACAGCTGTTCTTCACCGGATGCAGTTGGCCGATAATACTCTTTGCCAGATAAATTATCAGGAAGACACTGCATAGCAGCTACCTTGTTTTCAAAATCATGTGCATATTTATACCCTTTACCATAACCCAATTCCTCCATCAATTTCGTAGGAGCATTTCTTATGTGCAGCGGAACAGGCTCAGCAATAGTTTGAAGCGCATCTTCTTTTGCTTCAAGATACGCTGTATATAAAGCATTGGATTTTGGCGCCAGCGCGAGATAAACTGCAGCTTGAGCAAGGCTCGTACTGCACTCTGGCATGCCAACAAAATGTGCTGCCTGGAAGGCCGCTACTGCTTGTTCAATAGCTTTAGGATCAGCAAGGCCAATATCTTCTGATGCAATTCGAATCATGCGTCTTGCTATATACAACGGATCTTCTCCCGCTTCCAGCATACGTGCAAGCCAATAAATAGCAGCATCTGAGTCGCTGTTTCGGACCGATTTGTGAAAAGCTGAAATTAAATTATAATGTTCTTCGCCTTTTTTATCATATATGAGTGTTTTCCTTTGAAAAGTTTCTTTAAGCACTTCATCTGTAATCCTAATTACACCATCAGGTGAAGGATTTGTACTGAGTACCGCTAATTCTAATGTATTTAGAGCTACTCTGGCATCTCCATTGGCATAAACTGCAACCTTTTCTAAGGTTTCGTCAGTCACATGTATTTTCATGCTGCCAAGACCGCGCTTTTCGTCACCTATGGCCTTTTTCAGCAAAACTAAAATATCGTCTGGTTTTAATGGTTTTAACACGAAAACTTTTGACCGTGAAAGGAGAGCAGAATTTAATTCAAATGACGGGTTTTCTGTGGTAGCACCCACTAGAATAATATCTCCTTTTTCTACGTAAGGCAAAAAAGCGTCCTGCTGTGATTTGTTAAACCTGTGAATTTCATCGATAAAAAGCAGAGTGCGCTGACCGTACAGACGCCGTTTCTCAGCCTGTCTCATAACATCTCTTATCTCTTTTATTCCAGAAAGCACAGCACTGAAATTTTCAAATTTAGCATTGGTCCTTTCTGCAATGATTTTTGCCAGTGTTGTTTTACCTACACCAGGTGGACCCCATAGTATCATAGAGGTAATGTTGTCGCTTTCAATAAGTTTTCTCAAGATTTTATTTTCACCCAATAAGTGTTCCTGGCCCACAAACTCATCAAGATTTCTAGGCCTCATTCTGTCAGCAAGAGGGCCTGAAATTTTTTCTTCATCATGGAAAAGTGATGTTTGATTGCTCATTTTAATCACCCTAAAATTTCAAAGCTTCTATATTTACCTTTAAAGTCTTCCCATTTTATCTGAATATCCTTTACCTTGGCCCATCGCACATCATTTTTTATATAATCTACAAGGGATAATATGGCTGTATCGTCTCCTTCCACTTCAATCTTAACACTTCCATCTGACATATTCTTTACGTATCCAAATAACCCGAGACTATTTGCTTTTCTAAATACTTGATATCTCATGCCTACACCCTGGACGATACCATGTAAGTTAATGCAAGCAGATCTCTTCAATAAAAAACCTCCTTATCTTCTGCACTGCAACTGCAAAATATTCATTATTTATTATTAATATAAGTTATAATTTCTACAGTATCAACCAGTATTGCAATTTAAGTTCTATTTTTTTACTTAAAAATCCTGCTGATAGAATTTACCCCTAAAACAAAAAAAGTTAAGCTAATGGTGACTTGCACCTTAACTTAACTTATTTAAGTTCTATAATATTATGCAGATAAGGCCGCCGCTGCCTTCATTGACAATGCGCTGCAAGGTCTCTTGAATCTTTTCCTGAGCTGATTCAGGCATATTTACCAACTTATTTTGTATGCTCTCTCTCACTAGATCGTTTAATGATTTGCCAAAAAGATTGGTTTCCCAAAGTTTTGATGGGTTGCTTTCAAATTCACTCATTAAATATTTTATAAGTTCTTCACTTTGTTTTTCAGTGCCGATTATGGGCGCTACTTCCGCCTGAATATTGGTCTTTATCATGTGAATCGATGGTGCAACTGCTTTTAACCTTACCCCGAACTTAGACCCCTGCCTGATAATCTCCGGTTCTTCTAATGTCATATCATCTAACTGCGGAGGCACTATACCATAACCTGTTTTTTGAACATCATCTAATGCATCTGCTATTTTGTCATAAGTTTTCTTGGCTTTGGTCAGCTCAAACATCAGCTCTAAAAGGTCTTTATCCGATGCTATATTGTTTTCGGATATTTCACTTAAAACTTTGTAAAATAAGTCTTTTTTCGCATCCATGATTATTTCTGCAGTGCCTGATCCTAAATTCATTTCTTTGAGCTTTACGTTTTCTACAAATTCATAGGTTTTAAACATGTCAATGGTTTTTTCCATATCTCTTAACCGCTTGACATCTTTCATTGTCTCCCTTACTGAATCTTCAAATTGCTTTCTGAGCCAGTGTTCCTTCTCAAGCACCTGTAGCCAGCCAGGCATGCGCACGTTAATTTCCATAATTGGAAACTCGTATAAGACTTGTTCCAGTATTGTATATATATCATCGACGCTGAGTTGCTGGCAATCAAAAGGCAGCACCGGCACATCATATTTAGCCTCAAGCTGTTGTTGTAAATCTGCTACTTCTTCATCAGAGGGATGCATTGTATTAAGTACCACAACAAATGGCTTGCCTATTGATTTTAGCTCTTCTATAATCCTTTCTTCTGCTTCTACATAGTTTTCTCTTGGAATTTCAGTAACGGAACCATCTGTAGTTACAACCAAACCTATAGTGGAATGTTCTTCTATGACTTTTCTTGTTCCAATCTCGGCAGCTTCCTGAAAAGGAATCTCCTCTTCAAACCAAGGTGTACTTACCATTCTAGGGCCATTTTCATCTTCATATCCTAAGGCACCTCTTACTGTATATCCTACATTATCCACCAATCTCACTTTAAACTTAATATTATCTTTAATAGTAATCTCTACTGCTTCGCTTGGAATAAATTTCGGTTCTGCTGTGGTAATGGTTCTGCCTGCACCACTTTGGGGCAATTCGTCTTTTGCTCTTGAACGATAGTTGTCATCGGGAATGTTGGGTATTACCATAAGTTCCATGAACTTTTTCACAAAAGTTGATTTGCCTGCTCTTACAGGCCCCACTACGCCAATATAAATATCCCCTCCTGTTCTTTCAATGATATCATTAAATAAATCAAATTTTTCCATCCGTTTCCCTCCATTTTTACTTTTCCCCCCCTTTCATATCCATAAATATCCGGTTTAGCCTTAAAGCTTATCCGACTTTCCAGAGGAGGGGTGGTTAACTTTTGATATTATACAGTACATATATATGACAAGGCCAAATCTTTATTACTTAAAACATGAAAAAAACGTGGCGCTACATGCCACGTTTTAATATGCAATAAACTTCTCAGAAATTGTATCTTCATGTTCATGTTTGCCAACCCTGCTCATAAGTGAATTTACTGCAACCCTAGGATCTTTATTTTCAAAAAGCACTAGATAGGCCTGTTCGGTTATTGGCATTTCAATATTGTATTTCTGCGCCAGCACAAAAGCCGCTTTAGTCGTATTTATTCCCTCAATAACCATATTTGTAGATTGTATGACTTCTTCTACAGTTTTTCCTCGACCAATATCTATGCCAGCTTTTCGATTTCTACTAAGGTCACTGCTGCAGGTAACTATTAAATCGCCTATACCTGATAAACCAGAAAAGGTTGCAGGACTTGCACCTAACTTTACGCCAAGTCGGGTAATTTCAACTATGCCACGAGTCATTAATGCTGCCCTGGTATTATCGCCAAGACCAAGACCATCAGAAATACCGGAACAAATAGCAATTATGTTTTTTAAAGCTCCTCCTAGTTCAACTCCTATTATGTCGGTATTTGTATAGACTCGAAAATTGCTGTTAATGAGAGCATCCTGAACCTTTTGAGCTGCTTCCTGTTCCGAAGAAGCAGCCACAATAGCTGTTGGCAAATTTCTAATTACCTCTTCAGCATGACTGGGTCCAGATAAGGCAACGATGTTTTCTTGTCTTATATTATCAAGTTCCTCTGCCAAAACTTGTGACATTCGTTTTAAGCTGCCAAGCTCAATACCTTTTGATGCACTGGTAACAATAACATCCTTTTTTATAAAATTGCGGATTAGCTTTGCCATATTTCTGACGGTGTGAGACGGCACTGCCATGATTACTATATCTGCATCAGATACAACATGCTCTAAGTCAGTTGATATATGTATTTTAGGGGAAATTTTTGCACCTGGTAAATATTGCGTATTTTCTCCTGTGTTAATCATTTCATCTGCCAATTCTCGCCTTCTAACCCACAGATGTGTACTGTTGTTATTTTTTGCGGCTACATGTGCTAAAGCCGTGCCCCAGCTGCCAGCACCAACGATTGCTACTTTAAACACAATTAGTCGCTCCCTTTCTTTTGTTGGGGTTTTATTATTATAGGAGTTCCTTCAAAATTAAAGGCTTGCCGGAGTGTATTTTCTAAATACCTCACATATGAAAAATGAAATAGCTTTGCGTCGTTTACGAAAAAAACAAAAGTAGGCGGCTTTACACCTGTTTGAACGGCGTAATATATCTTTAATTTCCTTCCCTTTATGGAAGGTGGTTCTGATATTGCCATAGCTTCTCTAACTAAATCATTTAATACACTTGTCTTTACTCTGAAAGTGTAATTTTCCATGACAGAATCAATGAGAGTAAAAATGCGATTGACCCTTTGACCTGTCTTTGCTGATACATAAATAATTGGTGCATACTGCATAAAAGCCAATTCATTTCTGATTTTTTTGTTAAACTCTTGCACAGTATACGAATCTTTATCTACTAAATCCCATTTGTTTACGGTTATAATTATAGCTTTACCAGCTTCGTGAGCTATACCTGCAATTCGTTTGTCCTGCTCTGTTATATCCTGTGATGCATCCAGCACCATTAACACCACATCGGCACGATTTATAGCCCCAATAGCACGTACACTGCTATAATATTCCACATCTTCATTGATTTTACTTTTTTTTCTGAGCCCTGCTGTATCTATAAAAAGCATCTTTTTTTCATCGATCTCAAAATAAGTATCAATTGCATCACGAGTAGTTCCAGGAATATCGCTTACTATAACCCTTTCTTCACCTAAAATCGCATTTAACAGCGATGATTTTCCAACATTTGGCCTGCCTATTATCGCCACTTTGGTAATGTCTTCGTCTTCCGAAATATTACCTTGTTTTTCGATATAATTGGTTATTTCATCGAGCAAATCGCCAATTCCTAAGCCGTGGACTGCGGAAATAAAAATTGGTTCTTTAAAGCCTAGCTGGTAAAACTCGTAACTTTCCAAAGTGTTATTGTCTGCTTTGTTTACAACTAATAAAACTGGCTTTCCGCTTTTTCGTAACAGTTGTGCCACGTCCAAATCTGCATAAGTCACACCTTCTTTTGCATCAACCATGAATAATATTAAATTGGCGGTATCGATGGCAAAATCAGCTTGCCGTTTCATTTGTTTCAATATGACATCGTCAGAGGAAGGCTCTATGCCTCCGGTATCTATTAGAGTAAAATGCTTTCCATTCCAATCAGTCTCGCCATATATTCTATCACGCGTTACACCCGGTTTATCGTGAACAATGGAAATTCTCTTACCTATAATCCTATTAAACAGTGTTGACTTGCCGACATTTGGTCTACCAACAATGGCTACAATAAAACTCATTTTCCAAGCCCCCAATTGTATTGTATCAGTAAGGTACTGTCCTTATATTAACTGATATTACCTGCATCAATATTATTGTCAAAAAAAACAGTTTAGTCAAGTTGGGTTGTTTTTTGTTCCGTTGTTTTTACATGCATCACGAGTTTTACAAAATCTCCATATTTTTGCTGAATACCCAATATGGTCAAAGGTCTCCCTATTGTTACAAAACCAAGTCTTCTTGAGGCAAAACCTCCTATCTTTGTTATAAAGTTGACATTCTTTAATGTGTCTATTATCATTACCTCGCGGGTATTTATTCCCGCATGAGTTAAAAAACTTAATATGGCCTTTTTTATTAATCTCCTTTCACTGGCCATACCTAATATAAACACATCTGAATCGTATTCGTCTTTTCCCATAAAAAAAGGAGTGCCTATTTCAAAAGACTCAGTTTTATCAAAATGGGGTAGTACTAAAAATTCTTTTGGAGCCGGCACCCGATTTGAAGGCAGTAATCCAAGATGGATTGACGCCGCAACCACTGATGAATGTGCACTGCCATAACAACAATAAAATATTTTCATCAAGCCTCATCCTCTTTATACACTGGTTTATCTCTTACACTTTGAACTATATTTATTAGCTTCTCATGGTTTTTGCATATGCCCATAAGTATAAGTCTTTTGCCAATGGTAATCAATTTTAATCTTCTAATAAGAAAAATTCCCAGCCGAATTAGGAAATTATATAGATGATTAAGATCTACAAATAAAATCGAACCTGCTGAAAAACCATAGATTTGAGATATACCATCTAAGGTTTTTGCTAAAATTTTAGCTGACTTTTTTGAACCTATAACAAATATTTCTCTTCCATTTTCATCAGTTCCTACGCGTATCAGCTCTCCTAGCTCATTGTCTTTAATGTTGTTGAACAGAGGAAGGGCTAAAATATCTGTTTTTTCTTCAATATGTCTTAGATGCAAGGAAGCAGCTACCACGGCAAGGTAGCTGCCCCAATAACAGGAATAAATAATTTTCAAACTTACTCCTCCAGTGTCTGATTAATTAAACTTCATTTTCTCTTTCCTCTTTATCCACGTTTTTACTTTCTTTGTCATTTTCCTTTGGCACGGATTTTTTTGTGCCCAGAAAATTTGCAAACTCTCTAGTAGAGAATCGCCTAACTTTTGCGCTAAGTTCGTTAATTCCCCCTGTAGAAATTAGCATGTAGGCTCCAAATCCCAAAGCTGCAATGCCCAATATCCAAAGCAAAGCTCTAGATGCGCCTCTACCTTCTCCTGGTATTTTTGTAGTTGTGCCGGGGCTAGGCGCACTTTCTTTTGCATAGTCTTCACCGTAAATAGTTGTGGCAATTACATCGGCCATTATATTGGCGCCATCTTGAGCTTTAAATCTTGAATTTGTATAAGTGCCAGCCTCAATCAAAATACTTCTCGGAGATAAGTCCTGATTATATGCGCCTTTACCGTAAAAAATTCCCTTTATGAGACCTGGATATTTTTTGTCAGCAGTGGCCTTTAGCTGTTTGGCAAAATTATTTGTAGCTTCAATTTGAGGATTCTGGCGGCCTACTACAAGCTGGATTTTAGCAAGAGGTTGTCCATTAACCGTTCCTTGATATTCCTCAGCAGGCACCGCATCACGGTGCACATCTATAATAGCATCCGGGCCATTCTTTAAAAGCTCAACGGCTGTACGGCGCGATCTTTGGTAAGCCATAGAATCATGAGGGTCATGAGATTGCCTGGATTGGATTACTTTTATCCCCTTTTCTTCAAGGGCAGACTTTAAAGCTTCACCAACTTTAAAAATCCCTCCATTATGGGGTATGCTGGCTTTGCCGTCAGTTGGAATATACGATTCATCGCTATGTGTATGATAAATGGCTATAACTTTTTCTTTTTTGGCACTAGATGCTTCTATTACAAAAGAGTTATCCTCAGAAATTTGTGCAACATTCTCCGATCCTGGCAAATTTAAAGCCGCTTCGATATTTACCTTTTCCTTAAATTTTGCGTAAGCTTTATCTCCAGAGATTTTTACGACTTCATATAGCAAGTTTTCTTCGTTTAAATACTGATCACCCACATGTAAAACTCTTGCAGTGGAAAATATTTTCTTGTTAG
Source organism: Tepidanaerobacter sp. GT38 (assembly GCF_021991635.1). GTDB lineage: Bacteria > Bacillota > Thermosediminibacteria > Thermosediminibacterales > Tepidanaerobacteraceae > DTU063. Next base: position 28,614 of record NZ_JAFFJA010000035.1, on the reverse strand, counting down.
TCTCTTCATCATAAACAACATAATAGCCTTGTTCTCTCTCTTCCTCAGCCATGGCAGCAGAGCCAAAATGCGAAAAGATAAGTGCTAAAGCAATAGCTAAAACTACAAGTTTGCCTCTACCTTTACTCCTCACTATTTTCACCTTCTTCTTGAGAACCTCTTTGCTTTATTAAGCTACTTGTCATAGACTTTTCCGCTTTTTTCTTGGCCCAGCTTCCACCCATGAGTTTTTCTCCGGTTTCGCCTATTATTTCGCATAAGCCAACTGCGATAACACCTGAAATTACAGCTGCATCTAAAATTCCAGCTCCTCCTATAGTTGTGCCTACCGGCCTTGCAAAAATGCCCAAGGCAGAAATTATATCACTTATAACAATGCCCAGGATACCTGCAATAAAGGCACCCCTCCTTGAACGGCCAAAAATATAAGCTATTATTCCCGCTAGGACGGCAAAAGCTATTATCGGGTCAATAAACATTGTGCCCGGTTCAGCGGGTAACAGCTTGCCCGCTATATAAATAGCGACACCTGTTATCAAAGAAGCAAGTATAGCTCTTAATTTTTCTTGATTCGTATCCGAAGTAATAATAAGATAAACAGCTAAAATTATTGGGATAACTCCGCCGCCAATATTGATAGAAATCCGATTCCCTATTGAAATATTAGGCAAAAAGCTGCCTACTACCATTAGGACGATAAATATCATAGCCATACTGTCGGTTAGATGCATTCTATCTAATACCCTTTGTAATAAACCAAAATAAATCAGAATTGCTATTAATAGCAATAAAATTACACCTACGGGCATCAGTAATCTCCTTTCTAGGAAGATGTCTGTCATTATGTTACCCGTAGGTCTTTAAAAATATACTTGACTTATATGAGCTGAATAACCGCTGCAAGGCTGCCTGTTTTGCCTTTTTCCTTTCTGTATGAAAAAAATAGATCGTTATTGCAGGACGTGCAAAAACCGCTTTCGGTAATATTTTGTGGGCTAATTCCTACTTCCTCTAACTGTTTTTTATTTGTTAGGACAAGGTCAAGCATCCACTTTCCCGTTTCTGTCTCCAAAATCAGTTCGTCCCAATACGTAAAGGCTTTCTTTATAACTTCAACAACCGGCTCATCAACTTCATAACAGCAACTTTTTATGCAAGGGCCAATGCCCACTAAAATATTTTCTGGCAAAGAGCCAAATTCTTTCATCATTTTTAGCACCGTCTTTTGTCCTATTTTGCTTACGGTGCCTCTCCAGCCAGCATGAGCAAGCCCCACCGCAGGCGTTTTAATGTCCAAAAAAAACAATGGCACGCAGTCGGCATAATATGTCACTAAAGCTACCTGTCTGTCTCTTGTGATAAGTGCATCTATGCTTTTAATATCCGATGACTTAAAAATACCCTTTCCTCTGTCCATAAAGGTTGCCACGTGAATATGGTCTTTATGGACTTGGTCTGAAGCTACCAGATTCTCTGGATTAATACCCAGTGCATCGCAGAAAAGCCTGTAATTTTCTATGACATTTGCTCGGTTTTCTTCTCTTTTGAAACCTAAATTTAATGATTGGTAGGGGAGTTGGCTCACCCCTCCTAAACGCGTAGAAAAACCGTGCTGTACTAGCTCGGTTTCCTCAAAGGATGGTATGGTAAGATAAGCCAGCTTGCCCTTATAATTTAATTTAAAAGCCAATGCTTACACCTCATTTTCTTTATTCTTGCAAATTTTACAGACTCTGCACTTTTCATCGGTACATCTAGCTGTAGACTTGCCCTGTAGTGCTAAATTATATTCGGAAATAAAATATTCTTTTTTTAAGCCTATATCTATATGACTCCACGGTAAAATATCTTCAAGGTCAAATTGGCGATGAGCATAATAGCTAATGCTTTTACCTTCGATTTCACTCTTTTTATAAGCAGATGTTGTAACACCTTTTTTGTAAATGTCATACAGCAACAGCCCTGTTTGTCTGTCACCTCTAGCAAGTGCAGATTGAATTTCTGAAAGGCGCGGACTTTCAAATATTACTTTTATACCTATAGGTCTTAACCGATTTTGAAGGAAATTAATTTTGTCATTTAGCAATTTTATAGGTTCCATTCCAAGCCATTGAAAAGGCGTAAACGGTTTTGGAATAAATGGATTAACGCTTATTGTCATTGTGCCCGTTTTATTGCCAAGATTTTTCATATATCCTCTCAAAAATGTCAGAAACTCCACCATTTCCTTTAAATCATCTTCTGTTTCCTCAGGTAAACCAATGATGTAGTATAACTTTACATTATTTATTCCAAACTTGCGTGCCAGCTTAACTGAATTTATCACATGTTTATCGGTAATACCCTTATTTATGACTTTTCTGAGCTTCTCTGAACCAGCTTCCGGAGCTATAGTTAATGTTTTATGGCCACTAAAAGCCAAGCCACTCATGAGAGGCTCTCTCAGCGTATCGGCTCGCAAAGATGACACTGAAAACTTAATATTATTCTGCATTAGTTTCTCAGCCAACTCGTCAATATAAGGGTAATCTGATACGGCTGCTCCAACAAGACCTATTTTGTCTTTGTATTTTGAGCCAAACTGTGCTCGCTCTAACACCATATCTAAAGACCTGTAACGTGGCACTCTATAACAATAGCCTGCCATACAAAACCTGCAATTTCGTCCGCATCCTCTGGATATCTCCATCAAAAACATATCTTTAAATTCCGTATACGGTGTTAGAATAACTGTCTCTGTATTGTATTTGTTTAAATCTCTTACCCATCGCTTTGAAATGGTGCTATTACCAGTGCTTTCATGTTTAACATCCGTTACTTTTCCCTTTTTATCATATGCTATTTTATAAAAAGCCGGAACATAAACACCCTTTATTTGAGATAAAGCTTGGAGAATATCCAGCTTGTCCTTATTTTGAACTTTGTTGTACTGATCTATTATTTCGTGGATTACTTCTTCACCCTCACCGATAACAAAAAAATCTATAAAAGGTGCAAGGGGTTCAGGATTAAAAGTAACTGCAGGTCCACCAGCCATTACTAATGGTCTATTTCGGTTTTGAGAAAAAGCTGAAATATGAGCGGATTCAAGGATTTTAATTATATTAATATAGTCCAGCTCAAAAGATACAGAAAAACCCACTATATCATATTCACTTATAGGTTTGTCCGCTTCCAGAGTATTGATATTGTTAGTACTTACGTTATTACTTGTTGACAGAAATGCTCTATGACATAAAGCGTCATCTCTTGAATTTATTTGATAATAAATTGAATGAAAACCAAGATTGGACATTCCCATATTGTATGTATTGGGAAATACCAACGATACATTTATGGGCACTGAACCTATGGTTTTTACAGGCGAAAGAAATGTTTCATTTGATAAGAGCTTTCTCTTATTCTCTGCATATTTTTTTGCGGTCATGGTTCCTCCGTAATCTATCTATCGCTTTTTAATCTCTTAATTTCTTCAATATAAGAGTCAATATCTTTGAATTGTCTATAAACAGATGCAAACCTCACATAAGCCACTTCGTCAACTTCCTTAAGCCTATCCATTACCATCTCACCGATTTTTTTGCTTTCCACTTCCTGTTCCATGTTATTTTTAAGTTCCTTTTCTATGTCATTGGCAATGTTTTGAAGCATTTCTATGGAAATGGGCCGTTTTTCACAAGCTTTGATTAAGCCATTAATTATTTTATGTGTATCAAAAACTTCACGCATTCCACTTTTTTTAATCACGGTCAAAGGCAGCTCATCTACCCTTTCATAAGTAGTAAATCTTTTTTTACATGAAGGGCATTCCCGTCGTCTTCTTATAATTGTTCCTTCTTCAGTTGGCCTAGAATCCATAACTTTACTTTCCATATTGCCACAAAACGGACATTTCATACTGCCACCTCCCTATAAACATTATACTGATTTTTGCTGCAAATATAAAGTAAATCAAGGATTCAGACTCTATTGGAATTCATATAATTTGGCAATTCAACAAGAATGACATCTGAGCCAATTGTCTTGATTTGTTCCCACGGTATCACATAATCCCCTGCTTTTGAAAAAATACTAAAAATTTTATTGTTAGCAGGAATAATTATAGATTTTATTATACCCTTTTCCAAATCAATATCTAAATCTGTGACAAAGCCTAGCCTTTTGCCATCGATTATGTTTATTACTTCCCGTTGCCTCAATTCAGATGTTTTCATCATACGTATAACCCCCCGGTAAATTAAATACGAAAATAATATTATTATAGTATTATATTCACTTAACAGCAAAAATGTGAAAAAAATAAGGCCTATTTAGGCCTAGTTCGCATTGACACTTTTTACAATATTATTTTGTGCAATTACATTCTTTGAGGTTAAATTTTTAGTATTATACGCAACCATACTTTTAGGAGTAATGTAAAAATTCATTAACGTGAATAGTGTTAATATAAATATTAAAAATCTATTTAAAAAAAATCTTCATAGTATCATCTCCATCTTAAATATATTTCCTCATGTGCTTAAGAGCCGCCTTTTCAAGCCTGGAAACCTGTGCTTGAGATATACCTATTTCCTGAGCGACTTCCATTTGAGTTTTCCCTTCAAAAAATCTTAAGTTTAAAATTTTCTTTTCTCTTTCTCCTAATTTCTGCATTGCTTCCTTAATTGAAATGCCTTGGAGCCATTGATCATCTTTGTTTTTTTCATCACTTATTTGATCCATAACAAAAATCGGGTCTCCGTCATCATGGTATATAGGTTCAAAAAGCGAAACTGGCTCTTGGATAGCATCCAAGGCAAATACTATCTCCTCACTAGGCATATTCATTTCCTTAGCCACTTCATTTATAGACGGTTCTCTGGAATGCTTTGAAATTAAGCTATCTCTCACTTGGAGAGCTTTATATGCGATATCTCTTAATGAGCGACTGACCCTTATTTGATTGTTGTCTCTCAGATACCTTCGTATTTCACCTATAATCATAGGGACAGCATATGTTGAAAACTTTACATTTTGATCCAAGTCAAAGTTGTCTATGGCTTTCATAAGGCCTATGCAGCCTACCTGAAATAAATCATCCACATATTCTCCTCGATTGTTGAATCGCTGTATAACGCTTAGCACAAGCCTTAGATTGCCATTTATGAGCTTTTCCCGCGCCTCTTTGTCTCCTTTTTTTACTCGCAAAAAAAGTTCTCTCATTTTGGCATTGGAAAGCACCGGGAGTTTAGATGTATTTACTCCACATATTTCAACTTTATTTACAATCATAGAAACCTCCCCCTGTCTTCCCAAGTTTTCATTTTAAGTTTTGCCATAGGGAGAGGTTTTTATGCATTCTATCTATTAAATTACATCATTCGAACCATTTCTTTTTTTAGTCGCTTTATTATCTTCTTTTCAAGCCGTGAAATATATGATTGGGAAATGCCTAAAAGGTCTGCAACCTCCTTTTGTGTCTTTTCAACGCCACCATTTAATCCAAAGCGGAGCTTTATAATACACTGTTCTCGCTGTGACAATCTTTTCATGGCCTCTTTAAGTAACTCTCTATCTATCTCATCCTCTATATATTTATAAATCATATCATTATCAGTGCCTAATATATCTGATAGTAAAAGTTCATTGCCGTCCCAATCGATATTTAGAGGTTCATCAAAAGACACTTCCATTCTTGTTCTGTTATTTCGCCTCAAATACATTAATATCTCGTTTTCTATACATTTAGAAGCATATGTAGCAAGTTTTATTTTTTTGTTTGGATCAAAAGTATTAATAGCCTTTATAAGTCCAATGGTTCCAATAGATACCAAATCTTCAATACCCACTCCAGTATTTTCAAACTTGCGAGCAATATAAACAACTAACCTGAGATTTCGCTCAATTAAAATACTTTTTACCCCTGAATCACCTTGTTCCAACTTATGCAAGTACAATACTTCTTCATCCACGGTAAGCGGAGGAGGCAATGCTTCACTGCCACTGATGTAGTAAATAACCGATTTTTTTAATATGCCCAGCTGTTTTAACAACTTGATAATTGTCAATTTTATTTTTTTAAACTTCACCATAAACTATTCCTTCCTCCCGTGATTTTTTTTAATCATGTAAAAGGATAGGATTTAGCAGAGCCCTATAAGTTCCTTCAGGTGAAAGGGCTCTTTGATATATGCCAATAACTGCCTCTTTGGTTGTTTTGATTTTATCATTGTGTTGTATTTTTACCAAATCTGGTTTGAAACCGATCATTAAGCCTTTGCGTTTGCCGATACTTTCATAGGGAATAATTCTAAATCTGCTTGCCCAGTTGGAACTTGCTATGGTTTCACCTATGTTACTAAGACTTTCTTCTGGCCCTTTTTCAAGAATTGACTGCAGATCTTTACTTAAAATGTCTTTAATTGCACCAAGTTCTACAATTATGACTGGGTATTTGGATACAGGGTCAAAAAGATCGTTACCTGTATCAATCAGACCTTTAATTTCTATAGGTTTACCGTCGATTACAATTGTCATGAGGGCTAAAAAAGTATCCTTTGATAATATACTGTATAGCAAAGGCCATATGAATTTCAAAAATAAAAAAAGTGCCAGTGCAGAAATAAGTAATATCCACCATTGAACTGAAATATTATTAAGTATAAGAGTATTGGTTAATAGATTTTGTCTAAGATTAAGTAAATAAAAAAACGCTAATACACCACCGCCCATCATAAAAGATATCAGGTAAAAAAAGCTAAGGGTTTTTAAAAAATCTCTAAAGTTTTTAGGCGGAAAACTCACTAAAATCATAGCTACCGAAATTACCACTTTGATTGGAAATGATTGCAGCATTATAAATTTCTCCGAAATTACACTTATTAAAAATAAACATCCTAAAATTGCTCCTAAAAACAACCTGCCAAATTCCCTTTTTAAATTTAAAACTAATGCAACAAAATATAGTATCATATAATTCATCAAAAGATTTATTAATAATACTACATCAAAATATAAAACCATATGCCCTCCTATTGAAAAAGTCCAGTCTATAAAAAATCTATATTCGTTGTCCTTGTCCATTATGATTATTTTAACATTAATGCCATCAAAAAATTGTCAGTTCTTGACTTGGAGGCAAAAAAATAAAGAGCACATTTTAGTGCTCTTTATCGTTTTCTATTTCTCCGTAAAAATGCTGGTATATCCAGGTCCTCATCCATAAAGTTTCCTACCTCAAACTCCTCAAGATCCAAAGATTTTTCCTTTCCTTTGTCAAAGCCTGTAGCAATTACTGTAATTCTAATCTCATCTTGCAAATTTTCATCGATTACTGCGCCAAAAATAATGTTAGCTTCGGGATCTGCATAAGACGAGATTAGTTCTGCAGCCTCATTTACTTCTAACAGACCAAGGTTTGCGCCGCCTGTAATATTTAATAGTATACCCTTAGCCCCTTCAATTGAAGTTTCAAGTAAAGGACTTGATACAGCTTGTTTTGCGGCCTCAGTAGCCCTATTTTCACCAGACCCTTTGCCAATTCCCATGTGCGCAAGGCCGGTATCTAACATTATTGTCCTGACATCTGCAAAATCTAGATTAATCAAACCAGGTACAGCAATTAAATCCGAGATCCCTTGAACTCCTTGCCTTAATATATCATCTGCCATTTTAAAAGCTTCAATAATAGAAGTTTTCTTTTCTGCTATGGACAATAATCTATCATTTGGAATAGTAATCAAAGTATCAACATTGTTTTTTATATTAGTGATTCCCATTTCTGCATTGGACTGACGCTTTTTACCTTCGAAAGTAAAAGGTTTTGTCACAACACCCACAGTTAATATACCAAGGTTCTTGGAAATTTCGGCTACTACTGGCGCTGCACCAGTGCCTGTACCGCCTCCCATTCCTGCGGTAATGAAAATCATATCAGCACCTTTAAGGCATTCTTCAACTATGTCTCTACTTTCTTCTGCTGCTTTTTTGCCTATTTCGGGATTAGCACCAGCACCAAGGCCTTTTGTAAGTTTCTCGCCTATCTGTATCTTCTTATCGGCTTTGGATAAATAAAGAGCCTGGGCATCAGTATTAACCGCAATGAACTCTACCCCTTTCAGGCCTGCGTCTATCATTCGGTTTATTGCGTTATTACCTCCTCCGCCGATTCCTACGACCTTGATATTAGCAAATTGTTCCATCTCTACATCAAAATCAAGCACGTTAATACCTCCCAAACGTTAAAAATACTCTCTTAAAAATCGCTTTGCCCTTTCTAAAAATCCCGAAGCCGACCTTTCTTTCATGACAGAATTTACATTAAAAGCTCTGTGTTTAATAATGTAATTTAAAAGACCTAAAGCCACTGTAAAGGTTTGATCTTCACCATATGAATCCGTAATTCCTATTCTTATGGGAAACTCTAAAAACCGCTTAGACATTTCTAAAAAACCTTTTATATGTACAAGACCACCGCCGGTAAAAACGATGCCGGCAGGCAACATGGTCTTTAAATTAAACCCGGCTATACTATTGACAATATAAGACAATATTTCTTGAACACGTGGTTCAACAATAGCCGCTAAATCCTTTTGAGATATTTTTCTGGGAACGGCATCTCCTAAACTCTGTATTTCTATATCAGGCTTATCAGAAGCTAGACTTGGCATAGCGCAGGCATATTTGCACTTAATTTCTTCCGCCTGTGCGTACGGAACTCTAAGCCCAATAGCTATATCATTTGTAATTAGATCCCCGCCAATTGGAATCATATCATAGGCACTAATGCACCCTTCTTGAAATACAGCTATTTCAGTAGTACCTGCCCCTACATCAACCAATGCCACTCCCATATTCATCTCATCATCTGTTAAAAGCATTTCAGCTGCAGCTAAAGGTTTCAAAATCATTGATTCTACAGATAAGCCCGCCTTTTGTACACAGCGGGCAATATTTTGTATTGCCGTCAATAGGCCTACCACTATGCACGCTGAAACTTCAAGCCTTGTTCCTAACATCCCTACAGGGTCTTTTATACCACTATAACCGTCAACTATAAACTCTCGTGGTATTACATCAATAATTTCCCTATCATAGGGTATTGCCATTATTTTAGCAGCTTGAATTACTCTATCCACATCTTGAGGATTTATTTCTCTATCATTTCTGGGAATGGCAACAACTCCACGATTGTTAAGCAGTGTAATATTGCCTCCCGACAATCCTACAAATATATTTGTAATTTTGGTGTTTGACATTTGTTCGGCAAGCTCAACTGCTTTCGTTATACTTTGAATCACTAAGTCCAAGTTTATTATAGCACCTTTTTTGATTCCTGTTGCTTGGGAAATCCCATATCCTAATATATCTATAAACCCTGAGCGAGTAATTTCACCTACCATACAACATGTTTTTGATGTTCCCAGATCTAAACTAGCTATTATGTTGCCTTTTCCCAAACTTACACCTCCCCTTGCCTGTTGGGCAGGTTGCTTTTATACATTAAAATTCAACATATAAATTAAATTTTCCTTTTTATTTTTTGTTATTTTTAAAAAATAACCTATTGACTATACTACGCCGTATAATGGCAAGGTTTTGGAATATTCTTACACCGAAGGCAAATATAGCGGCAAGGTAAAGCTGTATTCCCAATCTATCCCCAAAATACGCCAAAAGCCCTGCCATGAGTGCGTTGCTGAAAAAACCCGTGATAAAGATATTAATATCAAAACTATTTTCTTCTAAAGCTTTAATACCACCTAAAACTGAATCAAGGGCAGCTAAAATTGAAATAGAAACATACGGCGCATAAATTGTTGGCACGGTAATAGGAGAATAATAGCCTATCAATAAGCCCAATAGTAGCCCGACTAGTATATATATCATATTAGCTTTCACCTGCCTTCACAGGTTTAAAATATTTAAATTGTATGGGGCCGGTATAAGCTGGAATCTCAATTTTGTCCTGCTTCTTGATGCTTACCTGAATCCCAAATACCTGCAGGGATTCTATAACTCCACCACGCATTTTCAAAGCTGTTTCCAAAATTTCTGGGTCTCCTACAGCATTGATTACAAATGGAGGTGCAAGTTTAACAGAATTTATAATAATAGTAGGCCCTACACATCTTATTTCACTATTAGTTACTATTCGCTGTCCATTCACCGATACAGCTTCCGCACCTGCAGCAAACAATTCATTTATTACTTTCAATAAATCCTCATCATGAATTAAAAACAGATTTGGATCTTCACCTGGTTGTCTTGGCAAGTTACTATCATCAAGAGTGATGACCACACCTTTACCTGTGCCGGCTATTAACCCCGCGTGCATCCGGACTTTTTCTAATTCCTTTTTCATAGCCTCTGTAAAGCTGCTTGTCTCGGAAGCAGCATTTTCATACTCCGTTATCCTGTTGCGAAGTTCTATTAGCTCCTTTTTATACATATCGCGCTCTTCTGTAACTGTCTTTAGCTGTGCAGAAAGTTCCTGGGCTCTCTGAATGGAAGTTACGTTTTTATCGGTCTGCACACCTCTGAACTGAGCCACGAGCAACATGCCCAATAAAAAGCAAACAACAGCTATCATAAAGTGTGCCCTTTTATCATTCTTCATAGTCTACCTCCTCTCCCGGCTGTCACTGCTCGGAAACGGTTTAAAAATCGGTGTATTGTGACTTATATCAAGCAATCCCTTTCCTACATCTCTCTTTCTAATGTCTGCCAATAGTTCCTGTAAAGTTGTTATTTTTTTGTCATCACATTCATCTAAAAAAACCTGGTAACCATCAAGTGTATATAAATAAAAAGATGGGTTATTGTTACCATCGATAGCCAGGTTGATTTCTGAAAGCTCATTCAATATTGGTTTTGCGCTATCAATTAATTCCAACATAGCCTCAAAATGGGCTTCATTTGCCTCAAACTCTGGTTTTTCAGCAACTTTAGCATCTGTGACCTTGAAACCGGTAACAACCGGAATTGCATAAGTTTCAAGCCTTGACACAAGTTTAACGACAATTCCTTGGGTGTCTATTAAGGCAAAGCCACTTAAATAATTTAATGCAGCTGCAATTTCTCTTTCTTTAACTTCCAGAACAAGAGTGTGGGGAAGCTTATAGTGGACATTTACCTCTTTTACGGGAACAGTTGCTTGTAAAGCCTGTTTAACTTGATCCTCATTTACCGCAAGCAGGTTCATGCCGTAATAATAATCAACAGCTGCCAAAATCTCTTCAGTAGGTATGCTGCTATTTCCTATAATTTTTATGTCTTTTATGGCAAAAAAAGAGCTGCAAACCATTGGCATCAATGATATTATACATAAAAACCCAAGTGACAACAATAGTCTTTTATAGTTAATCTTCCTTTTTCTTCTATTGCCATAAGGATAATATCTACTTTCATTCCATCTATCCATACCGATCACTTGTCCCTTTTATTTACAAAAATAACATTTACTGCAAAATCTAGCCTTTGCAGTAAATTGTCATATTACAAATATTTGCATTATATTTTGTGTTTTTTGATAATTTTTGCCCCTAACGCAGCTAGATTCCCTTCGATATTTTCATAGCCTCGTTCTACGTAGGCTGCTCCCTCTACAATAGTTTCTCCTTTAGCAGCTAAAGCTGCTAAAATAAGTGCCGCACCTGCTCTTAAATCCTTAGCTTCAACTATGGCACCGGAAAGTTGTTTGACTCCTTTGATTATAGCTGTATTGCCATTTATGGTAATGTTAGCACCCATTCGTCTCAATTCCTGTGCATGTTTAAATCTGTTTTCAAAGATCGTCTCCGTAAGTATGGAAGTTCCTTCCACCGTAGCCAAAAGCGCCATCATCGGTGCTTGCATGTCAGTGGGGAAACCGGGATAGGGCAGCGTTCTTAAACTGTCCAGTGAAACTAATGGTTTATCAACATATAATTCAATTTCGGCTTTATTGTTTACTATCACACACCCTGTTTCTCTTAATTTAGCAAGGATAGGCTCTAAATGTTCGACAATAACATTAGTAAGCTTAATTTGCCCTCTTGTAATTGCAGCCGCTACAAGATATGTGCCTGCTGCAATTCTATCAGGTATTATGGTATAGTTATTGACCTGTTTTAAATCTTGAATTCGACAACCTTCTATCTTTATTGTATCAGTTCCCGCTCCTTTTACATTGGCACCCATTCTATTTAAAAAATTTTGCAAATCCACTATTTCAGGTTCCTTAGCTACATTTCTAATTATAGTAGTACCTTTTGCAAGTACGCCTGCGAGCATCAGGTTTTCAGTGGCACCAACACTTGGAAAATCAAGATGTATTTCAGCACCTTTTAATTCAGAGGCTTTTGCATAAAGAAATCCATGACCTTCAGTAAAATTTACACCCATTAAAGAAAGGCCTTTTAAATGTAAATCAATTGGCCTTGGACCTATTTCGCATCCGCCGGGGTATGATACTTTGGCTTTGCCGAACCTGCCAAGTAAAGCGCCCATCAAAACAATGGATGAGCGCATTCTTCGCATAAGCTGCTCCGGCACATCGAACTTGTTTACATTTTCAGTGTTTATTTCAATTACATTATCTTTTTCTACTATATCTGCACCTAAGTGTAATAATATTTGATTCATGACTTCTATATCTTTAATTTTCGGCACATCGCAAATTGTATTTTTACTGCCGTTAAGTATAGTTGCAGCTAAAATTGGAAGGCTTGAATTTTTAGAACCCTGTACCCTTATTTCCCCAGAAAGGGTTTCTCCTCCTTGAATAATATACATCCCAGTTTAATTCACCTCCGGAATATTGCCAATTACCTCCTTTGGGCAAGACTTTAATTTGTTGACAATTTTATAAGCTATATCATTTATATCTCCTGCCCCTATAGTTAAAATAAAATCTCCTGGGAAAACTTTATCGATAATATAATCTGGAATATCCTCTTTTTTCTTTATCAGCACTACTTTTTTTCCATTTTCTTTTAGGGATTCTGCTATGAGTTCAGAGGATACTCCATTAATAGGTCTTTCGCCTGCGCTATATATATCTGTCAGTATCACTTCATCAGCATCAATAAAAGCTGAGCCGAATTCCCCAGCCAAGTTTTGAGTTCGTGTGTATCTATGCGGCTGAAAGATTGCATAAATTTTTCTAGGATTGCAGCTTCTTGCAGCTCTTAACGTAGCTTTGATTTCCGTAGGATGATGGCCATAATCATCAATAACCTTTATTCCATCTATCTCATCAATAATTTGAAACCGGCGTTGAACACCATGAAAAGTTTTTATTGCCTCTCTCATGCCCTCTATGTCTATACCTAAACGATTCCCTACAGCTACAGCGGCAGTAGCATTAACAATGTTATGCAGTCCAGGAACGTTTAGCTGCAATTCGCCTAAAAATTTCCCCCTAAAATATATATCACAACTGGAGGAAAGCCCATTCATTCTGATGTTTTTAGGCATAAAATCCGATTTATAATTCATTCCGAAGGTATAACATTCTTTATCGATATCCTTTATCATCTCACGTACATATTCATTGTCATTGCCTACTACAACAAAGCCACCTTGTTTCACATTGCTTACAAACGCCTTAAAGGCATTTTTCATATTCTCCATATTTTTATAATAATCCATATGGTCATTTTCGATATTTGTTATTACAGCAACATAAGGTTTTAGTTTCATAAAGGAGCCATCGCTTTCATCAGCTTCAGCCACAAGGAATTCTCCATTTCCCAACGTGGCATTACCGCCGATGTCATTTAACTCGCCACCGATTATGACAGTAGGATCGAATCCATTTTTCTCCATAATCAAGGATATCATTGATGTCGTAGTGGTCTTGCCATGAGCACCCGATACAGCAATTCCTTTTTTGGAATCCATCAGCAAACTTAGCATATCTGCCCTATGCACAACAGGAATATTAGATTCTATAGCTTTAACGTACTCTGGATTAGACTTTGGAATAGCTGAAGACACAACTACTAAATCTGCACCTTCTACATTTGAAACATGATGACCAATAAAAACTTTTGCACCTGCTTCCTTTAATCGAAGTAAAGCTTCAGATACTTTTAAATCAGAACCAGAAACAGTATATCCCATATTCATCAATATTTTTGCTATACCGCTCATGCCTGTACCGCCGATTCCAATAAAATGAATTCGATTATAATTCACTGTCAAATTATTCGCTCCTTCCCTGAGACAAAACAATGATGTGTATTAACACTGACGTATATAATATATTATGCAAAAAAAACAAAGGTGTTACTATTCTATTGCTTGTACAACTTCATATTAGCACAATGTAAACTTTAAGTAAATATTTCACTTACTTTACCAGTTTTCGTATCTCAACTAGCATTTTTTCAACTGCATCTTCTCTTGCTAAATTTTTGCTGGCCATTGACATTTTATGTAAACGAGATTTGTCAAAAATAATATTTTCTATGGTTCTGAGAAGAGTCTCTCCGGATAGTTTGTCTTCATGCATAACCACAGCTGCGCCGTTTTCTTCCATGTATTTGGCATTATAGTCCTGGTGATGATTGGCCGCTGTCGGAAGCGGAATCAAAATTGCTGGTTTTCCACAAGCACTAAGTTCTGATATGGTCAGGGCGCCTGCCCTGGATATAACTAAATCTGCTGCAGCATAGGAATCCTGCATCTCATAAATATATGGTCTTACAATAATATGTCCCAACCTATCTAGGGTTATTCCTTTATTTTCCAAGGTGCTTTTTATTTTGTCATAATGATTTTTACCTGTAATGTGTATTAACTGGAATCTGGCATTATCTTTAATAGCCTCTATAATTTTGCAAATAGCATCATTTATTCGCGCTGCACCCTGACTACCTCCAAAACACAAAACTACAGGAATATCAGGAGAAAGGCCAAATTTTTTTAGGGCGCTCAGGCGGTTCCCCGATGAGATTTCCTTTCTCACCGGATTTCCAACAAGAAAGGTTTTTCCTTTCGGAAAAAATTTCATAGAATCAGAAAAGCTCACAAAAATCCTATCCACAAAACGGGCTAGTATTTTGTTTGTAACGCCAGGAGTGACATTTTGTTCATGTATAGCTGAAGGGATTCCCATAATCGAAGCAAAAAATAGAACAGGTCCAGCTACATAGCCTCCCGTTCCAATAACCATATCTGGTTTTTCTTTTTTTATTAAGCTAAACGAATCGAAGGCACCATGAACTAATTCCTTAATTGATATAAGCGTGTCAAGTGACAGTTTTCGCCGAAAGCCCTTTACCCTTATAGTTTTTAAAGGGAATCCGGCTTTTTTAACTAATTCTTTTTCAAGGCCTCTGTTGGTACCTATAAATAGAATATCAGCATCGGGAAAAGTTTCTTTTATTCCCTGTGCAATTGCTATTGCTGGATAAATATGCCCACCGGTTCCACCACCGGCTAATATGAATTTTGGGGGCATTTCACTTAACCTCCGCATATCTTGAAATGTTTAATAAAATACCAATCTGACTCATTGTTATTGTCAGTGAAGAACCACCATAACTTATGAAGGGCAGCGGCATTCCGGTTACCGGCACCGATGCAGTTACAACCGCTACGTTTATCAAAAATTGCAAAGCAATCAGCGAGGTTATACCTGTTGCCATAAGCTTACCGAACACATCTGGGGCTGCCATAGCAGTCCTATAACCTCTCCATATAAAAAACATAAACATAATAATTACAAAAGCTGCCCCTATAAAGCCCAATTCTTCTCCAATAACTGAAAATATGAAATCAGTTTGCGGCTCGGGAAGATAAAAAAATTTTTGTCTGCTCTGCCCAATACCTACACCGATTAAGCCACCAGAGCCCAATGCGTACAGAGATTGAATAATATGATACCCCTCTTCACTGGGGTTTGCCCATGGATCTAAAAAAGAAAGTAATCGCTTCAGTCTGTAGGGTTTGCTTATAGCAAGCATTAGTGCTAGAACAAACCCACAAGCTCCCATGCCAATCATATGCGTCATTTTAGCGCCGCCAACAAAAAGCAGTATAAGAGTCGTTATCCCTATGAGAACAGTTGCGCTCAAGTGGGGCTCCTTTAAAATCAAAGCACAAACAACACCCATTACTAACAAAAAAGGAAGGACGCCACCAAAAAAAGATTGCACTTTAACCCCTTTTCGCTCCAGGCCACAAGAGAGATATATAATCATGCCGAGTTTTGCAATTTCTGAAGGCTGTATTGTTAAAGCTCCAATACCTATCCATCTGCGTGCTTCATTGACTTTCTTCCCTATTCCTGGTATAAGCACTAGCACCAGTAATAAAAGCATAACAAAAACGATCAGCTTTTCATACTTTTTTATCTTCCAGTAATCATAGTTCATAAAAAATATCATTGCTATAAAACCTAGAATGGACCAAGCTAACTGGCGTTTAAAAAAGTAAAAACTATCATTGTAAAAATAATATGCTCTAACACTGCTTGAACTAAACACCATTATCATACCAAAACATACGAGAATTAGTACCGTAAAGAGTATGGCAAAATCCGGAGGCCTCCGGGACACATACATCACTCCTTCAATCTTTCAAAGAGAATACTGTTTCTTTAAAAATCCGCCCTCTTTCCTCAAAGTTTTCAAACATATCCCAACTGGCACAAGCAGGCGACAAAAGCACTGCATCCCCGGGCTTTGCTGCATCAAACGCAAGTCTTACGGCTTGCTGCAAAGAAGAGGTTTTTTCAACATTATTAAAGCCGTGCTTTTTTGCAGTTTCTTCAATAATATCAGCTGTATCACCTATAAGGATGAGCTTTTTAACCCTTCCATTAAAGGCTTTGACGAAACTTGTAAAATCGCTTTTTTTATCGTACCCGCCAGCTATAAGTACAATTGGTTCCTTTAAGGCTTCTATTGATTTTTTTGCAGAATCGGGATTGGTTGCTTTTGAATCGTTAAAAAATTTTACTTTACCAATTTCCGTAACAAACTCCAAGCGATGTTCAACACCATGAAAATGCTTAAGAGTCTCAGCCATATTATTTAAATTCGTCCTGCAAATCCATGCAACACTAGCTGCAGCCAATGCATTTTCTAAATTGTGAGTGCCTTTTATCCCCAATTCATCAGCTTTGAGCAATGGATACATTTTCCCATTTTCTCTTATTACTATTACTCCATTTTTTACATATATGCCTCGAGGAAGCTCTTCTTTTTGACTAAAGAAAATGATTTTGGCCTTAATTCGCTTGACAAATGATTTAACTACAGGGTCATCATAGTTTAATACTGTATAATCTTCTTCTGTTTGATTTTCAAAAATCCGAGCTTTAGCTTCGATATAATTTTCAAAAGTTTTGTGGCGGTTTAAATGGTCTTCTGTGATATTTAATATTACGCTTATCTTCGGCTTAAAATGCATTATATTTTCTAATTGAAAGCTGCTAACTTCTACTACCAAATAATCTTTACTATCCGCTTTCTCAACTTCTCTAATCAAAGGAATGCCTATATTGCCGGCCAAAGTAATGTTTTTTCCATCGTTTTTTAGTATCTCACCAATTAAAGTGGTAGTTGTAGTTTTGCCATTGGTGCCGGTAACCGCTATTATCGGTGCCTTGGCAAACCAAAACCCCAGTTCCAATTCGCTAATAATCGGTATATCTCTCTTTCTGGCTTCATAAAAAATTTCTAAATCGCTGGGGACACCAGGACTCAGTACAACAAGGTCACATCCGTTTAAAAGCTCAACCGGATGCTCTCCCAAAACCAACTTTACACCCATTGATTCTAAGCTATCAGCATCTTTTAATTTTTCTCTAGCTTTTAAATCACTGGCGGTCACTTTTGCCCCCAGGTTTGTTAACTCCTCAGCAGCAGCAACACCACTGCGAGCCAAGCCTAATATCAGCACATTTTTCCCCTTAAGTTCCACTGTCAGCTTTCCCCTTTCTCTATAATGTTACATAATTACCCCCTTATACATAAGGGAACTTAATATCCCTGCAAAAAATGTAATCAGCCAAAAAACATGAACTACCTTGCGTTCGCTCCACCCGCACAATTCAAAATGGTGATGAATAGGACTCATTTTAAATATTCGCTTTCCGGTAAATTTAAAAGCTAACACCTGCAAAATGACCGAGAGGGTTTCTAGTATAAACATAATACCGACTACCGCCAGATAAAGATGACTGCGGGATAAAACGGTTATAGCTGCAAGAGCTCCACCCAAACCCAAAGCACCGGTATCGCCCATGAAAACCTTTGCCGGATGGTAATTAAACAGCAAAAAGCCCAGACAGGCACCGGTTATGGCACAGCTGAAAAGGGCTAGGTTTAAATTGCTTTTTGCAAGAAAGACCGTATAAAAAAATCCTATTATTGCTACGATGCCCGAAACCAAACCGTCTAAACCATCTGTAAGGTTTACACTGTTTACTGTGCCCAATATTATAAATATCGTAAAGGGAATATAAATCATGCCAAGGTCTAATCTCCCAGAATGAAAGGGAACTAAAATTACTGTTGGTTCGGTATAATTGGTAAATATATAAAATACCAAGCATGCTGAAAGTATAAGTTGAAACAGCAGCTTTTGATTTGCTCTAAGGCCAAGAGACCTTCTTTTTATAATTTTTATAAAGTCATCAGCAAAACCTATAAGGCCAAATCCTATCATAAAAAAAATAACCGCAATGGTATCAATATTAATATCTGAAATTAAAAGAGTTGCCAGTGCGATAGCGGGAATGAAAATAATACCGCCCATTGTAGGTGTTCCCATTTTGCTCAAATGTCGCTTAGGCCCATCGCTTCTTATCGTTTGCCCAAACTTGAGTTTGTCCAAAATCGGTATTAACAATATGCCAAGCACAGCAGTAGTCACAAATGAGACTAGAGCAGTAAAAAATTCCACACCCAATTTAAGACCTCCCGACTAAAAGTTGCGTAATTTGTTCCAACTTCATACCTCTCGAAGCTTTTACCAGGATTATATCACAATCTTCTACAAGGTTTATTACCTCGGATAAAGCCATCTTAACTGTTGGAAAAGTATAAACACAGGTGGGATCTATTTTCCCCTCCAAAGCTCCCTCTTTTATACTTTCAGAAAAATTGCCTATAGCAATAATTTTGTCTGCTCTCTTTGCTGCATACTCTCCAATCTCAAAGTGGGCTTTTTCCGAAAAACTGCCCAGTTCCAGCATGTCTCCTAATACAGCAGCTTTTTTCTTGCCCTGTCCTCTCTGAAATAGCAGGTCTAGCGCAGCTTTCATGGAGTCGGGACTGGCATTGTAGGCATCATCAATAATTTCAGCGCCAAAAAATGATTTTTTAAATTGAAGCCTCATCTCTGGCAATTTTAAGTTTTTAAGTCCCATTTGTATTTCTTCCCTAGTAAGGCCCATTTCAAAACCAACTGCTATAGCTGCTAATGCATTACTGACATTATGAATTCCCGGCAATGAGATCTTAAAAGTCATCTCACCATAACGACCGTATATGTCAAATTTTATCCCATCATTTTTAGACACAATATTTTTTGCCCTTATATCTCCACGCTCTCGGCCAAAAAATACTGTTTTAGTTATGACTTTTTCTCTTTCACTCCATAATTCCTTACTGTCTGCATTAAGCACTGCTATATCCTCTTTTGTAAGAGGTTCAAGAATTTCCATCTTGGCTCGAGCGATGTTTTCTTTGCTTCCCAGTTTTTCTATATGGCTTATCCCTATATTTGTAATTACAGCTACTCTGGGCTTTACAACATTTGCTAACCTGCGGATTTCTCCAAAACCGCTCATTCCCATCTCGACTACTCCTATATCATAACCTTCATCTAACTGAAAAATGGTAAGGGGTAAGCCGATTTCATTGTTTAAATTTCCAGGTGTTTTTAGAACCTTAAACCTAGTCTTTAGTATGGCTGCAATCATTTCTTTGGTAGTAGTTTTGCCTACGCTGCCGGTTACGGCAATAAAAGGCAAGTCAAAAAGCGACCTGTAGTATGCGGCCAATCTCAACAAAGCTAACTGAGTATTGTCTACAAAGATAATTTTTTTCTCAGGCAAACCTTCCACTTTCATCTTCTTACTTTCATCACAAAGAACAGCCACAGCACCTTTTTCGAGGGCTTCTCTTATGAAATCGTGGCCGTTAAAGTTAGGCCCCACTAAAGGCACAAACAGTTCATCTTCTCTAATTGTCCTAGAATCCGTAGAAACGCCTTTTATCAATATGTCAAATTCACTGCATGAATATTTTCCTTGAACAGCTCCAACGACTTCTCTAATGCTTAACGTTTTCATCCTATAGTCCTCCGCCACTTAAAAACTCTTTAACAACCTCTTTATCATCAAAATGTAACTTTTTATCCCCAATAATCTGATAAGTCTCATGTCCCTTTCCTGCGATCAAAACCGTGTCTCCCTTTTTAGCCATCAGTAGTGCCTGCTGTATAGCCTTTCTTCGATCAGTTATTTTTTGATAATTCCTGCCGACTACTCCACTTTCTATTTGTCGGATAATGGCCTCCGGGTCTTCGCTTCTTGGATTGTCTGATGTAATAATAGTATAGTCAGAAAGCTCCGTGGCTATTTTACCCATTATTGGCCTTTTCTCTCTGTCTCTGTCCCCACCGCAGCCGAAAACAGTTATAATATTGCCTTTACAAAATTCCTTAATGGTTAACAGGACATTCTTTAAGCTGTCTGGTTTATGAGCATAATCTACTAAGACAGTAAAGCCTTTGTCATTCTCTACAGGCTCAAACCTGCCTGGTACTCCTTTTACTTTTTTCAAAGCGTTTATCAAACTGTCTATGGGAAAACCTAAAGTAATACCTACAGCCAATGCCGAAAGAGAATTGTAAACACTAAAACGACCGGGCACTCCATAAAATACGGGATATTTTTCGTCTTGATAGACTAGATCGTAATAAACCCCTTCCATTGTTTGCCGTATGTTTTGAGCCATTAAGTGGGCAGGATTTTCTATGCCATAAGTTGTTGCAGGAATATCTATAATGTCTAAAAGTCTCGTACCACTTTTATCATCGATATTTATTACAGCCTGCTTAGACTGCTTAAAAAGTTTTTGCTTTGACCAAAAATAATCCTCTAAGGTTTTGTGAAAGTCCAGGTGGTCTTGAGTAAGGTTAGTAAATACACCCACCTCAAAGGTTAACCCTTCAACACGGTGAAGTTTTAAGGAATGGGAAGATACTTCCATCACCACGTACTCCACGTTTTGTTCTACCATCTGCGAAAAAAGCTCATTTAATTTTAATGATCCGGGAGTAGTAAAAGATGTGGGAAGTTCTCTGTCTTTTATTATATTCCTAATGGTGCCAATTACACCTGAAGTAGCTCCAACTTCTTCTAGCATAGCTCTGATAAGATAAGTAGTTGTGGTTTTGCCACTGGTTCCGGTAACTCCAATTAGCCGCAATTTGTCACCTGGAAAACCGTAAAACCATGCGGAGCTTATAGCCAAAGCCTTACGGCTGTCATTAACTCTAATATAAGTCTTGTCTTTGGCAAGAGATACAGGTTTTTCGCCAATTACTGCGTTTGCCCCACGCTTTATAACTTCAGGGATAAAATCGTGGCCATCGAAATTGTCACCGGTCACTGCAACAAACAGAGCCCCTTCTTTCACCTGCCTAGAATCATCAACAACTGAGTTTATTTCCATATTTAAGGGCCCATCAATGGAAATTACTTCTGGCAAAATCTTTACTAGCTCATTTATCTTCATAATAACCCTCTTTTACTTAATTTATATAGTTGGTATCGAAATATTTCTTATGGGTTTTGAGAAAACTCAACTCTTACTGTAGTTCCCAAACCTACTTCTACCTCTGGTGGAGGAGTCTGCTTTACTGCATAACCGCTGCCAACAATTTCAATATTTAATCCTATAGCATTTAGAATATCAGTCGATTCTTTAACAGTTCTACCAGTTAAATCCGGAATCGTAACTGGGTCTTTGTTGGTGCGGGAATCAGATACCTTTAACAGTACAGTTGTATTTTTCTTTACTTCTGCACCTGGCATGGGTACCTGTTCTGTTACCACATAGCCTTCCCCATCTACCCGAGCAGATAAACCGTTTTGGAATAAAATTTTCTTAGCATCTTCAATATACAGGTTGCGCAAATCGGGCACTGCAATATACTCTTTTTCTTCTTCTTCAATTTCAATCTGCGGTTCTACACCAAGATAATTTAATGAATCAGCCATTATTTTCTGGAAAACAGGCCCTGCTATAGTTCCTCCGTAGATTAACCCACCGGAAGGTTCATCGATAATTACCAATATGGCAAGTTTAGGATCATCTACAGGTGCAAATCCCGCATATGAAACTACGTATTTTCCCGGCACATATTTTTCAGCAGTACCAGTCTTACCCGCAACTCTATAACCTTCTACCTTGCCTCTTCCTCCCGTTCCGTTTGTTACTACACTTTCTAAAATCTTTTTCATTTCTTGAGCAGTTTCATAGGATACAACCTGACGCAACGGAGCAGGCGAAAACTCGTGGACTATGTTGCCGTCTTTGTCAATTATTGCTTTTGCCACATGAGGTTGGACTAACTTGCCGTCATTTGCTATAGTGGAAAGTGCTGTAATGAGCTGAATAGGCGTCACCGAAATTCCCTGACCAAAAGAGATTGTAGCAAGTTCAACGGGCCCAACCTTTGATGGGTCAAGAATTCCCCGTGCTTCTCCCGGCAAATCCACTCCGGTAGTTTCCCCAAAGCCAAATCCTTTAATATACTTAATCATTCTGTCCTTGCCAAGTTTCATTCCTAAATCTACGAAGCCAGGGTTACAAGAATTTTCAACTAGTTGAATAAAAGTTTGGCTGCCATGACCTTCATGACGCCAACAACCTATCCTAACGCCTGAAACAATTACATAGCCGGGATCGTAAAACGTATCCTCGGGCCGTGCAACACCTTCTTCTAGGGCAGCAGATGCCGTTACGATCTTAAAGGTAGAGCCAGGTTCATAAACATCAGATACAGCTGCATTTCGCCAGAGTTGCTGGGGATATTCGCTGTAATTATTTGGGTCGTAATCAGGTTTATTAGTTAAAGCCAGTATCTCACCTGTTTTGGGATCCATGACTATAACTGTTCCTCTTTTGGCATTGTGTTCTGCCAGTGCCTTTTCCAATTCTCTTTCCGCAATGTGCTGTATAATTTTATCAATGGTTAAGACTAAATCCAAACCGTCTTCAGGCGGTACGTATTTATCTATGCCAAAGGGAAGCTTTCTGCTTAGAGCATCTTTTTCCGATACTATTCTGCCCGGAGTTCCTTTAAGATATTTTTCATAGATTAATTCTATTCCATCGAGCCCCTGGCTGTCTATGCCCGTAAAACCCAAAACATGCGAGCATAGGTTTCTTTCGGGGTAAAACCGCTTATTTTCTTTAGTGAAGTATATACCACTCAAATTTAGGTTCCTTACCGCCTCTGATTCTTCGTCACTTATCTTGCGTTTTATGTATATGGCACCTTTTTTCTTGTCTTTGGCGTCTTTTAATTTCTCCTCCAGTTCTTCCTTATCCAAATTTAAAGCAGTGGATAACAAGCTGGCTGTTTTTTCGATATCCTTAATATCAGGAGGACTTGCCACAACCGTGTCTACTGTTGCGCTAATAGCAAGAGGATTTTTATTTCTGTCATATATGGTTCCGCGCTTAGGCTCAATTGGAACGTCACTTGTCCATTGGTTAAGTGCTCGGTCTTTTAGTTCATCACCAAGGACAAATTGAATCCAAAAAACACGTCCAAGTAATATAAAACTAAACATGAATGAAAATAAAAGGAGCACTACCAATCTCCTTTTAATTACAATTTGAGGAACCGACATTTTACCTTTCACCCACATCTTGTTAATCTCTATCTAAATACATTATTTGTTGACTATCCGGTTCTTTCATATTTAATTTGTTCTTTGCTATATCTTCAATTCTGGCTATGGATTTCAGATTTGCTATTTCAACTTTTAAACGTTCATTTTGCATGTTGATTTCTTGAATTTCGGACTGCAGTCTTTCTACTCTGTACTGGTATTCGGTAATGATTGAAAATCTATACAAAATCAAAAAAAGCAAAAAAGCAACGGCAATAAGTCTAAATATATACCGCAATTTATGATTTGAAGGGACAACTTTCTGTTTCGGTTGTCTTTGTATATCACGGCGATATGCTTCTTCTCTATAATAATAATTTCTTCTTTGCAGTTCTCTTTCAGCTACTACCACTTTATTCACCTTCTCCCGGTTTTAGAACAAAAAGCTTTTCAGCTGCTCTTAATTTTGCACTACGAGCCCTCGGGTTTGAATCAATTTCTGCTTGTGAAGGATATATGGGTTTTGATGTTAGAATCTTAATAATTTTTATGTGATCGCAAGTGCAGACCAATGCCTCTTTAGGACAAATACAATCAGTTGCCAAAAACTTAAAAGTATCTTTGATAATTCTATCTTCAAGTGAATGAAAGGTTATAACACAAATCCTGCCAGCAGGATTTAAAAGATCAACGGCATCTTTTATACTTGATTCTAAAATTTCCAGTTCCTTGTTCACGTATATGCGAAGGGCTTGAAATGTCTTGCGTGCAGGATGGCCGCCCTTACGTCTTGCTTTGGCAGGTATGGCATCTTTTATTATTTGAACCAATTCTCCAGTTGTGGTTATCTCACGCTGCTTGCGCCTTTCACAGATAAAGTCAGCTATGCGACCAGCCCAAGGTTCTTCACCGTACTCTTTTATTATGCGCTTTAGTTCCTCTCGGGGCATTCTATTTACCACATCTTTTGCACTCAATGGCATGCGCCTATCCATTCTCATATCAAGTTCAGCATCCTGCTTATATGAAAAGCCCCTCGACCCCTCATCTAATTGATGGGACGACACTCCTAAATCAAATAGGATCCCATCAATTTTGTTTATGTTATTGTCCCTTATAATATTTTTTATGTTCGAAAAGTTGTCATGTACAAGCCTGATATCACATGAGTATTCAGAAAAAGTTTCTCTTGCATTTAAAATTGCAGTCTCGTCCTGATCTATTCCTATAAAAGTGCCTTGAAATTCGGCGTGTTTTATAATTTCCTTAAAGTGACCCCCGCCACCCAGTGTTGCATCAACGTAGACACCTCCGGGCTTTGGATTTAATATCTCAATAACCTTGTCTAAAAGTATAGGTACATGATGATAATTCATCAGTTCATCTCCTAAATTCCCAAATCCAGTGTTTCTGCAATATCTTCATAAGACTCCGCAGCTTTGGCACTGTAAGCTTCCCATTGCTCTTGGCTCCATATCTCTACTCTGTTTGAAACACCGATAATAACAACATCTTTTTCGATGCGGGCATGTTCCCTTAGTTGCGGAGGGATTAAGATTCTGCCTTGTTTATCCATTTCTACTTCCGTAGCCCCTGCAAAAAAGAACCTTATAAAAGCGCGGGCATCCTTTTGAGTAAAGGGAAGAGTTTTTAACTTCAGCTCCAGCTCTGCCCACTCATCTCTAGGATATACAAAAAGGCACCCGTCTAAACCCTTGGTAAGTACAAAGTTTTGGCCAAGGGCTTCCCGAAACTTAGAGGGAATTATTAACCTGCCTTTTTGATCCAGAGAGTGCTGGAACTGGCCGATAAACATCATTTTCACTCCACATTGTTTATTTTTCCTACCACTTCTCTCCACTTCTTCCCACTTTATCTATTCTATGAATTTTTGATAAATCCTTCTTCTGGCAAAAAAAAAGATGGAATCAATCCATCTTTTTGAAAATCCTTATGCCAAGTATGCTTACTATCAGTTCTAGAATAGCTAGGTTATTTGGGCATTACCACAGAAGTTGCATTTCTTGAAAAATCAAAGAAGCTATTTAGCCGTTTTGTAACATCTTCCATGGTAATTTCCTCCAATACATTTAAATAATCAAAGATATTTATATTTTTATGATAATAAGATACAAAATTTGATGCAATAAACTCCAAAGAGTTAAACCCAGATATGAATTCGCCCATGAACTTCTTTTTAACCCGCTCAAAGTCTTCAATGTTAATACCCTTTTTAATGTTGTCATAAATACTTTCAGTAATCTCTTTGTATAATTGGTCCGGGTCTTTTGTCTCTCCGCCTATAGTGCAAAAACCGTAATCCTTTTGTCCTTCATAGCCAAAGTTAAACCTGTCGTCGATAAGGCCTTTTTCATAAAGCCGTTCATAAAGTTCTGAACTGCGCCCGAACATGATTTCCAGCAATATTCCTGTAGTTATCTCTTTTTTTAGTAGCGGCATCCCATCATAACCTACATCGATATCCTTAAACCCCGTTAAAAATAAGGGCTCATTTACATCCAGGTGTACTTTATGACTTGATTTGTAAACTGAAGTTGGTTCTTCCGGATATATCCTTTTTATATCCCCTTGTGGCACTAAATTTTTTGCGTTCTCAGTTTCCTCTACCAGCTCAAAAACTTCCTCTGGGTTTATACAGCCAATGACAAAGAGGATCATATTGCTAGGATGGTAAAATGTGTTATAACATTTATAAAGGGTATCTACATCGATTTTTTGTATGGACTCCACTGTACCGCCGATGTCTATTCTAACAGGATGTTTATGATACATGCATTTTAAAAGATTTAGCAGTACCTGCCACTCAGGCTCATCTTCATACATTCGCAGCTCTTGGGTTATTATGCCTTTTTCTTTTTCAACACTTGCCTCGGTAAAATAAGGAGTGTCCACATATTCCAGCAAAAGCTGCAGGTTTTCTTTGAAATAAGATGTAGCTGAAAACAGATACGTGGTGTTGGTATAATTGGTAAAAGCATTGGAAGAAGCCCCAAGTTCCGCAAACTTATCAAATACATTTCCGTATTCCATTTCAAACATCTTGTGCTCTAAAAAGTGGGCTATGCCTTCAGGCACTTTTAACTGTTCTCCCGTATCCGGCACTATAAATTCGCTGTCTATTGAACCATAATGAGTGGAATACATGGCAAAAATCTTGTTGTAGTCCTTTTTAGGCATGACAAATACTTTAAGGCCATTTTGGATCTGCTTAGAAAACAGCCGTTCTCTCATGAAAGTTTTCATCATTAACCACCTTTCGACTCACTTTTTATTCAGAAAGAATATCGTGTCTAAACAGATTTTTTCGGCAACATTTATTACATCAGCTTTAGTAACCTTAGATAAGTTGTAGATAATGTCCTCAGTGGTTCTTTGTATGCCATTTATAATACTATCTAAATACAGACTGATGATCATAGATGGATTATCTGCCGCTTCTTTGAATGAATTGACCAGGCTTTTTATAGTGCTGTCAAATTCATAATCCGATATATTACCTTTGCGAATGTCGTCTAATTGCTTATTTATTATATCAATTGCCTTTTCTTTATCTTCAAACTCTATGCCGCAGCTAATGAGCATTAAACCCTTGTTTTTCTCCAGCCTTGAAAAAGCGTAATATGCTAGGCTGGCTTTTTCTCTGACGTTTTGAAAAAGCTTAGAATGGGTTCCTCCGCCTAGTATTCCATTGTACACCATTAGTGGATAGTAATCTTTATCACTGTATTTTGTGTTAGTTCTAAAGCCCATTGTAAGCTTACCCTGGCTTACATCCTGTTTTTCCTCTACGTAATTGGGTTCTTGAACAAACTTAGATACAAAATCGGTTTTGACCTGTTTAACCTCCTTGCGTTCAAAGGAAAAAATATCTTCGATTATCTCAGTGATTTCTTCTTCATCGATGTCTCCTAATACAAAAAAGTCCATAGGGCAGTGTGCTAGACATTCTCTGTAATAATTGTATAAAATCTTGTTATCAATGAGAGCTAAATCCTCCACAGTGCCGTACTTGTATATGCTAAAGGCTTCGCCCTTACACATTTCTTGGAAGCATCTCTCTATAGCATAATTGAACTTATCATTGTATAGGGACTCGATATTGCGCTTTAAGATCTCCTTTTCCTGATTTACATAATCTGCTTTAAACCCTTCATTTTCCACTAGCGGGTCCAAAATCATATCCCTAAATGCTTTCAAACCTTTTATCAATATATTTTTATCACCAATATAGTTGTGATTTACTGTTTCCATGAAAAACTGCATAATATGCCTTTCTCCGCGCTTAAGGACATCCCCGCCCATATTTGTGCCATATAGATCTTCGAGAAATAAATTTAGTTTTCTAGAGGTAGGAAAGCTTTTGCTGCCGCGTTTTAAAACAAAAGGCAAAAGAGCAGTTTTGGAAGCGGTCTCTCTTGCTAGATTCTGATGAATAAACAGGTAAAAAGTAGTTGTCTTAAATTTCGGTGTGGAATGGATATATGTATTAACACCATTTTTTAATGTTTTTTGTTTAAATGTTTGATCCAATACGCCAACCTCCTCAAATATCTTTGACATGGATATCTTCTCCTTTTCCAACGAAATTCCTGCTTTTCTCAGTTAATTTTATGTTGTCCCACATAATGGTAAGTATACAGAAAATTTTTCTTTTCAGCACGTATATCAAAAAAGCCCTTAAGAAAATTTGGGAAGATGGACTGCTCTATAAGGAAACAAAGTTGTCCCATACTGTCCGCGTTGCGGAACTTCTCTTTCCAGCC
>NZ_JAFFJA010000034.1 GCF_021991635.1 Tepidanaerobacter sp. GT38 | reverse complement strand
TTCACAAGAGATCCTCCTTTTCAATGGTTTTTTTATGGTGATTACATTGTATCAAAAAGTGAGGATCTCTTGTTATTTTTTATCCTGAAAATGTCCTACAATTATTTTACACTATGTCTTAAATTTGATACTGTGAATGTAGACTTACTCTGTAGGTTCAATTATTTCTAATCTAAAGTTCCATCCTTCGCAGGACATCAATATCCTACCAAATTCTTCCAGGCTATATTCCAGTTCATCTATGATAAATTTGGGCATTCTATCATATCTATCATCCCATTCAATACGCCCTTCTACAATATTTTCTTTAATGGATATAAGTTCTTGCCCTTGGAACATTTCTTTTCGTATAAACTTTTGCGATAGTCCTTTCTTTATCTTTTTATAAAGTCTTTCCAGAGCATCATTTGAATCTTCTTCAAAATCCTGATGTACTTCAAAAGAATAGCCTATTTTATTTTCGCCTATAAACTCTACCGCCTCCCAACAAATACCTGTTGGGTTAATCATCTTTCCTATTTGAAAGCGATGTTCTATTCCATCGCAATCTATAAAGGTAGCCTCTTTTTCAAAATCCTTATAATTTTCTATTCCAAGCATATTGGTAGCAAACTCATTGTAGCAGTCTCTACATAGCGATTGGGATGGCTCATCTTCTTTTATGGTTAAAACTACCATTCCAAAACCGCTTGGCACTCTTCCACACTTTTGACATCTATTCATGTAAATTCTCTCCTTAAAACCGATTTGAATTACCCTTGAACCTATTCATTCCTATTTCCTATTACTATCCTCTTTGCAAAAGAAGTTAACTTCTCTTTTACTAATATTTTTTCCTTCCACCTGCCAGGGATAGCATCATAGCCGTAATACACTCCAGCCATTCCACCGGTAATCGCGGCTATAGTATCCGCATCTCCGCCCAGATTGGCCGCTTCGCAGATGGCATCCTCAAAGGATGAAGTATTAATAAAACACCATAATGCACATATTAAGGTATCAAACACATATCCCGTTGGTTTCAATTCTTCTTTTGATAACCGGAATACTTGCTTATATTCTGGATACTTTTCTATGTATTCTCTTATACAAGGCACTTTAGGCTTACCATTGAGATACTGGTAAACTATCAGATTATAAAACTGGCAGGCATCCGTTGCTTTTTGGTCATAATGGGTAAGAACGCTTTGTGAAGCAGTTATCTCCAGCATTTTTTCAACATCATTATAATATAATGCAACCGGTAAACACCTCATAAGTGAACCATTGCCGGCGCTCATACCGCCTGTTGTTTGACGAGCGTAATAGGCTGTTTTCATCCAGTCATTGCTTCTTTTATACTCGCCAAGTGCAATTCGGATAATGTTGCCGATATCTTTAGGTTTACTATCATACCATTTAATAAAGTGTTTTCCGATATCTTCGATAGGATTCTCTGGGTTGTCCAGGATGCCTTCTGCGACAGCAATAGTCATCATTGTATCGTCCGTCACTTCCCCAGGTTCCAGGTCCCAACAGCCACCACCTATAATATCTTTTAAATATCCATATTTCCTTTCAATCTCATCCTTTGACATGAATTCCAGCGTTCCGCCAAGAGCGTCTCCGCAAGCAACACCAAAAAGCCCTCCGAGTATGCGTTCATATCTATCCATGAAACACACTTCCTTTAAACTCAGTATCTATGATTATTTATTTGTGCAAAAGTATTTTGCAATGCTGCATATTGCTTCATCAAATTTATATTTCCAACCCTCATTTGTATCCTCTTTACTGATAAATGTAATTTCTTCTACATTTTCTTCAAAAAGCAAAGTTAACCTATAGTCGCCATAATCATCTAAAGGACATTCATAAGTAACACTCTTAATTCTGTTAATATTAAAATATTCTATAACTATATGCTTATCACCATTAATCCAAACTTTAATAAATTTGTTGTTTTTTAAGATAAAATATAATTGTAAAGTCTGTTCATCAACAAATAAGTATTTTGGATAAAAATATAATATATCATCCTCATCAATTACTTGTGAAACTTTTTCAAACATGCCTGCATATTTACTGGCAATATTATTGCTGTAACGGTTGTTATAAAAGTAATCCTTAATTTCTTTAAAATCTACATTCATCTTAAATCACCTCATTTTTTATGAGTTAATGGTTTAAATATTGAACAATTTGTTTCCATATTTCAACGGCAATTCCATATGCATCGCTAGCATTATTTCCCGTCATAAAATTCATTGTCATTTTTAATTTTAAATCTTTAGTTTTAGTTACTTCACATTCAATTACATCATTAAACGAATTATCGCTATCAATACTAAATCTCCCGTATGACAAATAAATGCTTTGACTTGCACCACCGAGCAAATTCCCCAGCCATATTTTAACTGCATATTTTTCCATACCGTTAATATAAAATCTCATTATAGTCTTTTGATTATGTACAATATCTTTATCGTAATCAAAATTATTATTCTTATGTTTGGTCTGCTCCGCAAAGTCGGATAAAAGCGATAATATTTTAGAATAACTTTGTTTCATAAATTTATTTTTATCTAAATCCGTTATTTCTTTAAAATTGGGAATTATATTAGCAATTTCGTTTACTGCCCTATCATAAATAATTTTCTTTGATTCCAATTTGGGTTTGGCTCCTACCTTTGGTACATCAATTACATCTACCTGATAAATCCTATGCAGTAACTCATTAAACCTAATATCAAACTGGTCATCGTATGAAAAGTCAATAAAATGAAACCCTTCCAAATAAAAAGGAACAGCCTTTCTATAGTCTCCCTTATGCCTCATTATTAGAATTATCTTATCTGGATTATCTTTTATATATCGTATTAATAAGTTTGTTTCGTATCCTACCCCACCTTGAAAAGCATCTGCTTTCTTAGCGTAAGTTTCAGTAAGAATAAGTAAAATATTATCACTATTTTATATTTTTTCTATCATCATTCTATTTAAGTTAACAGTTTTACTTTGCGTTTCAAATTTATCAATCGTTGCATCAACGCCATTTTCCCTTAATTTAGCCGCTAAAAATGCTACCCAGTTTTCGTGTTCCTCACTATCCCAACTATAACTAATGAATACCGTAGGATATTCTTTCCTCAATATTGCCCCCTCACCCCTTAAAACTTTCATAATTTATAAAACTAAATATATTTACTAAATAAAATTAAAATAACTTACGTTAATATCCAAGATAGTTTAAATACTTACTATATTCTTCCAGCCTACTCCTAATTATTGTATCGCTCGGGTCTAAGCGTATGGCATAATTAAAATAAGCCCTTGCCTTTTTAAAGTCTTTTATCTGGTCATATGCATGTCCAAGTTTTTTTACTATATAGAGCATCCCAGGAGTCTTTTTATTTATATCCTCCAGAATTTCTATGGATTTCTCCTGTTCATCATTTAAACCATAAGCACAAGCCAGTTTATATCTATAATTCAAGTCATCTGGATTCCTTGATACGAGTTTTTCATATACTTTAACTGCTTCCTCATATTTTTTAAGTTCAAAAAACAATTTCCCTTTTAAGTAAAGAAGGTTATCTTCTAATGCCTCTTGCCTGATATCCTCTACTTGTGTAATATCAATATCTTTTATCACATCCATACTCTCAAAATATCTTCCCTGCTGAAAATATGTATAAGCAATGTGATACAATATGTCAGCAGATTTATTTCCATTCTCGTACTCCGTTTTTAGCAATAGTTCTGCCTTATCAAATTCTTTATTCTTATAGTATCGGATTACTCTTTCTATCCAATCAGTATCCTCGTATTTTACTTCAGCCCGTTCATTGTAAGAAATAATATTTCTATCTTCACTTCTTAATGCTTCTTCTAAATCTCTTTTTATTTCGCTTATATTCTGATACCTTTCATCAGGGTTTCTTTTGAGTAATTTCATTATAATTCTTTCAACCGATTCAGGTATATTATTATTTATCTCTCTTGGTTTTGGATAAGGTATATTATTAATTAATTGATTTGCAGTTTCATGAGGAGTCCTGCCAGTTAAAAACTTATATAAAAGCACTCCCAATGAATATATATCTGAATTAAGATATCTACGATTAGACCCAGCCACTTCTGGAGCCATATAAGCCCAGGTACCACCGCCATCAATTGTTTTAATAAATAAATCTTCGATTAGTTTACTTGTACCAAAATCAGTTATTTTTGCAATTTCCCCGTCTGTCAATATATTTTGAGGTTTAATGTCTCCATGACATATTTTCTTTGAATGTATATATTCTACACCATCTAGTATTTGAAAAAACAAGTTATATATTTCTTCAAAAGTTCTGGGACTCTTAAATCCAGTTTCACATAACTCGTCTGATAGTTTATGCCCGTTAAAATACTCCATTTCAATTAGAAAAACTCCATCTACACGTCCCATCCAGTATATAGAAATAACATTTGGGTGATGACTTCCGATGAATTCTTTTCCTTCCGATAAGGTGTTGTCTCCCCGTTCCTGGTCTTTGGGTATTTTAAGCGCCACTGTTTGCCTATTTTCAAGGTTTACTGCTTTCCATACATAGCCAAAGGAACCTTCATCAATAAATTCTTTCAGCAAATACTTATCCCCTATACTCATATCTACTTGCGGATGAAAATTAACTGCTTTTCTCTTCATAATTAACCTACCTCTACCCATTGATTTAGCGTTAAATTATCAATATTGCCTGAAGCAACACAGCGATAAACCAGATAGGTCGTTTTCAAAGCATTTATTCCTTGTACATAGGTACCATCATTTTTCTTAAAGCCATTATCCAGTATTGATATATATTCTCCAATATCCCTTGGATTCTCCCCAGCATAACTCCAATATACAAACAATATAATAGGTACATTTCCGCCCAATTGGTGATAAGCAAGAAGCAGATTTTGCATCTTTTCCTTGATTTTTAAATCTTTTCGTCTATTCTTTTCATATCTTTCAAATTCACAAATCAATATAGGGCTATTATCCTCTTTCGAATACCAAATAGAATCTGGTCTTACTTCGTTAACTTTTATTTCGTAATTGGCCTGGCTCTCTGCAACCATTTGTCCATAGTGGCTTCTTTCAGAATATGGAAAAACAGGACATTCAGAAAGGGATGTAACCCCGTCAACAAATCTTCCTATGGCGGTTATATAATTAAGACCTACAGTGTGAACAGTTTCTGAATAGTCCCTTATCCCGAATTTCGTCATCATAGGAAACATTTCGTTTCTAATTTTTCCTTCTTTAAATTCTTTTTTTATGAAATCAATGATTGTTTCCTTATTCATTGAATACGCCCCATTCCTTGATTACTTCAGGAGACTCTCCACCATGTATTAAGGCCTTTGTTCCAACTTTTACTAACAGTGGTGCAGGAATTGACCTGCCATTTATCAATGCTTCTCCCGTTGATAAAGATGGCAATTCTTCAATATCAGATGATGAAAACATATCTGACGTTTTTGCTATAAACCGCTGGTCATCTGGATTCTTTAACCGCATTGTAATAATTGTATTGCACTGTGAGGTTACATCTGGGTCAAGTTTTGACGGTCTTTGTGAAATAATCGCAAAACCAACACCAAACTTTCTTCCTTCCGCCGCAATCTTCTTAATAATTTTCTTAGAAATGCTCGGAATGCCTGCCGGTGCAAAATTGTGTCCCTCTTCATAAACAAGGAAACATGGTCTTATTTGCCTTTTTTTATCTGATGCTGCCCTCATAATTTCACTGGATATCAATGCTGTTATAATTTGTTTAGCATCATCAGATAAACCTTGCAAGTCTATTATTACAAGCCTTCCCACGTTATTTCCCTTTTCGCCAATCATATCATAAATATCTGTAGGTTCACCTATAGCCCTTGTGTAAAAACTCTTCGCTTCATTTATCACTCGGGTTAATTTCATGGAAGCCACTGCTGCGCTTCTATTATTCAGCGCTTTTGCCTCACCTTCCGTCAAATTCTCCCAATTCTTTAGTTCCTCAAGCCCCTGTTCGTCAGAAAGGAGATATGTTAAATCCTGAATATCTCTTGGTGGATGATTATATTTTGCTTTCCAATACCTGATTGCAACATCCAATACTCTTTCCTGCGCTTCTGTCAAACCGGGAAGAATGGAAGATAAATCATCCATGTCGAATCTATCGAATTGAAGTGCCAGGTGATGATTTTTTGCGCTGTATTTATAATCAAAGGAATCCATTTGCGGAGTATATACTTTAATTCCTCCACCAGCCTTTATTAATTTTAAGAATTGTTCCTGAATCCTTTGAATACTCTTCTTTTCTCTCTCATCCTCAATAAAATCAAGATTGTTATTAAAATGTATCTCTCCCTTTTCAAATGCTTTTCCATATTCTCCATGGACATCAAATACAACTACTGTGCCATTCATCTCTGCTACAAGCCTCTCAATAATTCTGCCCACAGTATATGATTTCCCTGAACCTGTCATTGCCAGCACAGCCAAATGTTCTGTAACCAGTTTGTTTACATCAAGATAAACAGGGACTATATTACTTCCCTTGTCGTATCCAATCAAATTACCTATGTTAATGCTTGTATTCTCATCAAACTTATAAAACTTTGACAAAAACTCATAGTCAACACCATATACCTTTTCCCCTGGGTTGAGGGGTCTCCTGGGTATTTTTATCTGTCCATAGTTATCCCTGTACCCCACCAGTTCTATGGTCCCAAATAAAGTCTCCCCAGTAACTTGGGCACCTGGTAGTATCTCAAGAGATGACAGCCCCTCACCCATATTGGAGTTATATAGAATATTGCTTCTGGATATGGATACAATTCTCCCTAGAACATATGTATCTCCATCTTCTTCCGATTCTCTATGCTTGATTTTTACAAACTCTCCTCTTTTAGCAGAAAAACTGTTTTCGAGAGCAATCTTTAAATCATTAGGATTCCCTGTATTGCCGATAAGTTTGCCTATGTATTTATCCACTACAATCTCCCCTCCTCCTTATTCCTCAAACACATCCAAATCTTCTTTCCAAATGCTCTCCAATGCCTCACTTTGGAGCATCTCCCTGGCTTTTGTTTTATAGTATTCTAAAATTACATTTTTCCCATTATTTGTTGCCTCGACTGGCTTTAAAGCATATTTGGCATACCATAATGGCAGTGGCAGTGCTTTTTTCTGGTCAAATGCAATCAGGGATATAATTTGAGAAGCCAGTTCATCCAGCATTTCAGATGACCAATCTTTTACGTCCCCTAATACTTCTACCAAAAGTGGCGGTGTAGTGTTTCCTGCCTTAATATGCATGCCTATTAATCCCACATCTCGTAAAGTTTCAGGCTCCAGCCTGTTATCCTTATTTAAGCCATCATATTGAAATGCTGCTGTCCTTGTTCTTTTTACAAGAATACCTGTTAGCAGCCTTTTAATACCTACATCTTGAATTTTGGGCATTAGTTCTTCCATCTTTTTAACTATACTATTGTCCACATCATCTGGAATATAGACTAAATTATCCTCAGTCAGAGCATATATAATTGCACCAAACCTTTTTGTTCCCACTGATGCGATTTTAATTCCATTTTCATTAAATGGATATACCATATCCTTATATTTATCCCAGAAAAACTTAATGGTCTCCCTGCATTTATCATAAACTTTTATAGTATCCTTTCTATCTTCAAGGGGAGCATCTGAACGCTCAAGTACTAAAGGTACATCAACCAAAACGAGTTCAGGTTTTTCATCATCTTCCATTAAATCCTCAAGTAATTTATAGACATTGATAATATCTATAAACTTCAACTTTTTCTGATTATCCAGGTCATCTATCTCATCTACATCAACGATACTTTCCTGTCTTGTTTTATAAATAGAACCTTCACTTATAAGGATGTCCTGCCTTACTGCCCCAGCAACATATAACATTCCGCCAAATGCACTGGAAGTCCTATTGGTTGCCGCAATACCTGATGCCTTGATAGTGAGAGGGGCTATTAATTCTATATTCCTAACCACCCCACTTTCCTTTAGGGCAGGGGCTATTTTATCAATAAACCGCATTTTGGATGATAACCTGGAAACTGTGGCTGGAAGGCCTAATTGAATATTAGCCACTATGCTTTGGGATATTGGAGTACTATTTTCTTTAAATCCATTCATCTTCTTTTTCTCCCCTTTGTTTTACAGCATTGATAAAGGATTTCAATTTCCTTTCTTTGACTACATCCATTCCCTTGCTCAACAATCCATTCTCGTTAATATATTGATTTGCTACCAGGTCTTGATATCCTTGCTTGGCAGTTTCTTCATCAATGAAAACTCCAAAATATTTATGAATTATACTTGACAGACACTGACTTAAGTCAATACCAGCCCCTGTCAGGATAATCAAATAAATATGAATATCATCTAATATAAAATCTTTTGTTTCTACCAAGGATTCTTGTTTAACATCCTCAGCAAGGAGCAGGGAATTAAAAAGAGCCTTTAATTTATCTTCTAACTGAATCAT
This sequence comes from Tepidanaerobacter sp. GT38, assembly GCF_021991635.1. Taxonomy (GTDB): domain Bacteria; phylum Bacillota; class Thermosediminibacteria; order Thermosediminibacterales; family Tepidanaerobacteraceae; genus DTU063. Next base: position 14,253 of record NZ_JAFFJA010000034.1, on the reverse strand, counting down.
TTTATAGTCCAATAACGGTAGGGTGACTACCGTTACTAGACCTGTTCCCGTATTCTTCCTGTAATGAATCCCAAATTTCTTCCCATTTTGTTGAAATACAACATCTTTTACAGTAGTATCAATCAAAAAGCCTATCGGAATTCCCTCATAATCATCATCTGTTCTACTTATTCTTATATCTACCGATGAGTGAAGGATTTCCTTTAAATTCATTTCGGTCCAGGAAGGTGTAAGTATTAACTGGTTTTTATTATCCTCCAGCCATGTGTTAAGTAAGTCTAACTGTTGTTTGTTTAGTTTACTTAATAGAATTCCAGGCAGAACTAAGACTCCTGTTTGCAGTGAATTCATCTGGGCTACCTGGCAGTCATAAAAATCCTTAAGAAGCCTGTATTCTGTTCTATTCTTATATTCATCTAATATTTGAATAGCCATCACAGTACCTCAACCTTTGTCCGAATTAGTTTCACCGATTCTAACTCACGCTTTTCCTCAAGGTAGTCATCCCAGTTAATATCCCCATCCTTTTCTACTACCTGCTTAAAGAAACTAAAGGTAGTTTTCTTAATTAATGGTGAGTTTTTAAAGAATGATTCACCTTCACTTGCAAGCAAATTCATTTTATTCTGTATTGCTTCTTTTGTGGCAATATAAGTTTCCTCTTTCGGATATTCTTCCATATTTATTTGTGCAGATACAGGAGGTTTACCTTGTATTCTACATATTTTATCTATAGTACTTATTAGCAAATTATCGTATAACTCATTCTTCTTTTGTCTTGCCAAGTTCATTACATTTGTTTTATAACCTTCAATAAGTCCAACATATTGCTGCATATCTTCTACCCTCTTTTTAAGAAGCGCCAAAAATTCATCAGGTTTACTCAGCATAACAGGCTCGTTATCTTCAATCTCTTGTTCAAGACCGCCGTTAACAAATAACTCTATTTCCTTAATACAGTTGCTTAAATTCTTCACCTCGGTATGATTCCTTAATTTTTCTGGTGCATCCGAAAAATAATCAACCCACCTTTTGCTTTCAGGTAATTTCTTATAACAGTCAATGATAGAAGTAAAATTCTTATAAATAGCCTTATACTCACCTATTATTCCTCTATCATTAGCCCACTTTAACTCATTGTTCTCAATAGGCTCTAATCCGCAGGCATCAAGAATATCTTCAATTCGCTTATATGCTCCACTAAAATCTCCATCTTTTAACTTATATGCTAATGTATTTATATAGGAAACCATAGTCCCTGTACCCGATATAGTCATCTTTTCATAATCAGTTGAGTTCTCCAGTTCATTACAATACTTTTGCAATATATTCGTTATCGGAGAAATAGGAAGCATGAATCCCTCATACTCACAATTTTTCTTGATTTCTGCAATTTTATCCGTAATGCTCTTTACTGCTGGGTCCTTTAAGGTATTAATATAGTCTATAAACAATCTTATATGCCTTACCCTAAACCACAAAGGTTTTTCCTTATCATCAATCTTAATATCCTTTATGATGTTTGGATTATAAGTCTTAATGTTATTCCAACCATCACTATCATATACCTGGTAGCAAATTTCTAAGAATTCTTCTATCTTGGAAACAACATCTCTGAATTTTTCTATATTCTTATCATCTCTTTCTGATAACTTATCAACATTAATGCTGTCCTTAATTTTTTCAGCCTCTTGAAGTTGTACTTTATAATAAGGTACTTGATTCTTCTCAAGGACATCCAAATAAGGACCGTTTATAACCTTCTTCATGCTGTCAATTTCTTTCTTGCAGTCATCTTCCAGCCATTTTTTAACTATAGAATATCTACCATCTAATTCATAATTAGATATTCTCTCAATAAAACCGTCCTTGGTTTTTAGCAAAAGATTTAGCCCCATCATAAACTCTATCCACTGCTCTAGAATGCGTTTCGGCTTCACCTCGTGTATAAGGCTGAAGAAAAACTTATTGCTGTAATCAGCCATGGATTTGTTGCTGTTTCCATTAAACTTCAGTATTCTGTTCATACATGCGGGTATATTTATGCTGTATCTATTTTCATCCTCATGAATGAATAAACCTGTTTCCTTATATCCTTTTCCCTCATTCATTCTGCCTATGGCGGTTGATTTTAAAACGTTCTTTAACTCCGTATATTCTGCATCAGACAATCTCACATCTTTTTTGCTTCCAAGTTCTTCAAAATCAATGTCGTGGATGAGCATTCGCTTATAAGCCTTTGACAGCAGCGCTATTTGCCTTTCATCATGTTTCTTATAGATGATAGGTCTTAATATCCAGCCTTCCTCATCTAATTTTTCAAACCATTCTCTTGCCTTTAAATTAAAATGGTCCCTGATTTTTCTGATTCTATCCCTAAAGGTAGAAGTAATAACATTCCTGTTCTCCCTTATATCCAATATGTCCTTATCTATGGACATGACCTCTAAAATATCCTTTTGAAGTCTGGTTATATTGACAAATATCAAGCACTTTCCTATGCCTTCATACTTTTCTTTTACAAATTTATCGGTGTACTCTGCACTAATAACAGAATCAGAGATTACAATAACAGGATGAACTCCTTCTTTTAAAAGTCTGCTATCTAACAGTGCATCTTTTAATCTATCTTCATCCTTGCCCCAGATAATATCTACTATTCTGTCCTCGTGAACATCAAGGTAAGGTCCTCCTTCTACCTTGGTCCTGACACATTCAACGCCATTGATGGTATAGAAACTTTCTTCTGGGTAGTTTATTTCCAATGCCCTGCAGGCACCTGAAAGAACCCTTTTTACTTCCTCTTTTCTATTTTTGCTTCTTTCTTTTATTAACGCTTCAATCTCTTTGTTTTTTTCAGTATCTGGAACGTAACCAAAATCATCTTTTTCTACTCTATACCTTTTATCAAGGCGGCTTAAATAGGCAAAGTTTGGTCCGATATATTCTGCTTCTTTTATATCTTCTTTTTCTATTTTTTCAAGGATATATCCATAGATATATCTTGCTGATTCTTCAATATCATCCTTCGGATACAACATCCTGACCTGGTCTAAAAATGTTTCTTCTTCCTTCCCCACAATATACTCATTTTCTTTTACATTGAGAGAAAAAGTTTTTAGGCTTCTCAAAAGTATGCCTAAATCAAAACTGCTACCGAAATTATTAACAAATATATCTCCCGTTTCTCTTTTGTAGCCTTGAGAATTGAGGTAAACCGCCAAATCGTCCTTTTCTAATTTCACACAGTAAAACTCTTTGAATAACTTTTCGCCATCTTCTGCCTTTGCATCCATCATAGCATTTATTTCTTCCGCAGAATAGTTTGTTTTCTTCTTAGGGATTTGCTCTAAAAGAGCATGCTTGATAGTTTGCCTGAATCTGTCATCGCACTGAATGTAGTCAAAAGCAGGTTTATCAATCAAACTTTCTTTAAAACGGTTGCTGGAATTTAATATGGCTTCAAAGATATATCCTGTCTCTTTTTTCACTGAACTGTCTTCCATCTTCTGGTCTACATTATACATAATAACGTTAAACCAGCCAAAATTACCTCCTGCTATGGTGTAGGCTGCTTCAATCAGTCCTTTTGGATACTCAGGTATCATGCCCTTCTTGTTAAGATAAGCGATATAATCCGATATATCTGCAAAGGAATTCTGAAGCATTTCATACATTTCCGTTCTTCTGTCTAAAGCACCTATCCCCTGGATACTTCCTCCTATAACTGTAGAGCACAAAAGAAGATAGGAAACCTCTGGATATTTCTTTCTGGGGTCTTCATGTTTTATAGCACTTGTAATTACCTGAATTGCTTCTCCATCTATTTTGTTTACCAGTTCCTTCTCTTTTTCAATTCCATATTTTGCAATTTCCCCCGCTGTTTCTAATTCATCGCAGACAATAAGAAAATGTTCAATACCGAATTGCTTAACATACTCCATTCCTTTTCGTGTTAGGTCATCCAACTTCTCTTTGCTTATAACCAGTTCGTTTAAATTTACCCTGTCTACTTGCAGTAAATCTCCAAGGATGTTTCTATCAAACCCTACAGGAGATAAGGCATCTTGAATGGCTTCCATAATCTTTCCTTGAATGCTTCCATCGGATTCTCTGCTTAAATAGGACAGCGCTGTATAAATGCCGTAAGCCACCCAGTTATCTCCAATTAAATCAGGATGGCACATTTGGGAATACCTTATGTATAACGGAAGAACCTTATCTTCGAAATTCGGCTTGAAAATTCTCACTTCCTTTTGTACGCCATCTTCATTAATAATCCAGCCCTTATCCATGCCAAGAGGTTCTGAAATAAGTTCGAAACCGATACGGGATTTACCTACACCCCACTTTGAAATCAGCGGGAAAATAGTTGCCATCCCTGCACTTTTCATAGTCTTCGTAAAGCCTTTGAAAATTTCATAAAACTCTTTCTGCCCTACCATCGGCTGATTTAAAGGAAAATCACTGGTACCAAAAGGAGCCCATATAGACATATCCATCCCTCCTAATCTCTAATCTCCAACTTAATTAATTGATAATCTTTTTTCCCCAGCAAGCCCCTGCCGTGCCTGGGCTGTCCCTGCTCATGGTCTTTAATTATAAACTTTCCTTTATTTATGCCTGTAACAAAGTAATGGTCAATCCATTGTTCTTCTACCATAGTATTTTCACTGTCAACCTTCTTTTTCAATATGGAGCCTACTATTCCTATTGGGAAAAATCCCCTTGCATCCGAATATTTTTTAATTAATTTATGTAGTATTTCTATATCATCCATATCGGCTTCATTTACTAAACTTTCATATACATCAATACCTGCATCCTCTTTTATCTTATGTTTATCTAAGATGTACCTTCTATCTTCGCTTTCCACAATCCAACCTAAATAGTCAAATAACAGCATTGGTATTTTTAAATAAGTACTTATGGAGCCTAAAGAAGGATAATCTTTATTAACGCCCCTAAATTCTATTTCTTCCCCATCTCCAATATCAAGTTCCCTTCTCCAGAAATCCCCTAATATCTTTGATTGATTCTCCTTCATTAAACTATTAATGTTCATCTCATCAGGCTTGCTGCTAAAAACATAAAACTTCTTGTTATTTAGGGTTATATAAGCCTTTGCGAAGTTTTCCATATATCCTTTTTCAAAATATAGATATCCTCCATTTAGCATTGCATAAACAATACTTCTAACCCTTATGGAATATTTTAATAACTGCTTTGCCAATACCTTTTCCCATTCATCATTATGTTCAAATCTTTCTACCAGTTCAGTAGCACCCTCTGTAAGTTCATATCCGCCTTCAATTTCTTTTATAAAGTTACATCCAACGATAGTTAAAGAGTCTTTATCTTTTTCTGCACCAAACAGACCATATACCTCATCAGCATTGACAATTCTTCCGCTCTCGTCAACCTTATAGCCAAGATAATCCCTGGCTATATCTTTTTTACTGCTGCAGGGTATTTTCTTTGGTAAAGATTTTAAAATTTCTGCCCATCTTTCTATATTGGATGCTTTTACCCAAAATCTGTCCGTACCTATTTTTATAATCATAATGTATTCCTCAACTTTTCTACATAGTCTTTAAGGGTGCTTTTAAACTTTCTGGAACGGTTTTTTATAATAATATCCTTTGAGTATATCAGGTCTTTAAACTTTTCATTGAGGACATATTCCCCATCTTTAAAATCAATTTTCTGCTCATCCATCATATCAAAAACCACCTTGTCTACTTCAGGAGCCTTATCTGGGAAAAGGTACATATCATTTTCCATGCAAAACTCATATACAAAATCATTAAGCCTTCCTACCCTTATCTCCCTGCCCTTTGTATTAAAGATGTAAAAGTCTAAAGGCTGGGTTGTATAGTAGTTGGTGTGGTCCGTGGGTCTTATGGATAATCCTTCAAAACCAGCAGTCTGGTATTCAAGGGCTACCATTGATAATATTGTTAAAAATGTTTTCCATGGGTAAGAAAGGACCTCCGCTACTTTCTCTTCCACTGGAAAATCCTTATATTCATAGGGAGTAAGGGTATATTTGTTTTTATCCTTTAACTTCGGGAGATTTACAGATGAAGTTATCCTCCTGCCTTGTACCCATATCTCATTAGGATTATTACCCATCGGTGATAACTCCACATCCTCTGTATCCTCCGCCAACTGCATGGTTTTTAGTTTTGTAAGAATTGAAGGATATTGAGGATACCCATTAAACACAGCCTGATAAAAAGACTTTATTTCTTCCGTTTCTTCTATATCTTTATCCTTAATATTTAATATGGTTTCAGCAAATTCAGGGATGCTGTCTATAAACTCATATAAGGCTTTACCGTCTCCCCTCTGACCTATAATACAAGCCTCTTCATATACTTTCTTTAGCAATTTATGTAACAGAGGCGGATAGAAACAGAGAAGGGATGTTATAAAGTCTTCTCTGTTTACTTTGCCACTAAACTTAATCCACTTTTTTGTGATAACCAGCCTGTCTTCTGCAAGACTAATAAAGTTTTGGTCTATAAGGTATTGTAAGTCTTTGTTGTTTTTTATTTCTCCATAGTCATATAGGCTGTCTAAACTTTTCACCAATTCATTTATGTTTACCAAAGGTCTCACCTGCCTTTGCTCCGTATAAAAATTTTAACTATTTGCTCTTACTTTTGACATATCAAAGTTGCCTTCTATTAGGTCTTCTACGTCCTGTTTGGCTTCTTGAATTAGTTGTTTGGATTGATAAATGTTATCTATATATTTTTCAACAAGGACTCCAACATCTTCTTGCTTTTGCTTTTCAATTAAAGGTATTCTTATATTTTCAATAGCAGGTTTAGTAGTATTTGGCCTTACAGAAGAATATGATGCACTTTGCCATATTTGTTCTTGAATAATTGACATTTCCATAAGCAAGGCCAAATATTTGTTATTAATTGATTTATTCTTTAATTTTATTCTTAAACAAAATGAAGGATATAGATAATTTTCTACTTCTTTTGTCATAAGAGCAATTTTACCCGTTGTATTCCCACATTGTACTACTAAAATATCGCCATCATCAACATACTTATCATCAGGTATGTTTATGCTTTTATTTATGTATTTTAAGTCACTTAAATCTAATAAAAGATTACCAATCATGTTAGTAACTCTAATTAATGGAACTCCATTGTTTTCATCAGCATAATCTTCTGTAGGCATGTAACCATAGTCTACACTTGCAATATCTCTAATTTGAATACACTCATAATCATTAAGATGCTGATTAACCAAAATATATCTTCGCTTGTAATAATAAGAATCAATCCTATCGTTTATATCCATAGAAGTAATCCAATTATGTTTACTGTTAATTGATGATTTTAGACTTTCCTTTAATTTATTTAAGTTCAGTTCCCTATTTAATATCTCTTCAGCCTCTTTCTTCAACCTTTTCGCTTCTTCTCTCAACTCTTCTGCTTTTCTAACTTTATCTCCTATATATTTTTGAATTTCAGGAGATGGGATGGGGATTACAATAGATTTTAAAGTATCCATGTCTATTTTAGGCTTAGCGGAGTTCATCATTCCTTGCCAGATTTGATTTTGCCCATAAATAGACTTCAAAAAAGTTAACACATAATAGTTGTCGATATTGTTTTTTACTTTAACTCCCATTAGATTTCCACTAATATTACATTCAAATATCTTTTGAGGTATAATAGCAACATCTCCTATACCATTCCCGATTTTTGTAAAAATCAAGTCTCCCGATGAAAACTTTGAACTTTTTAATCTTTCACTGTCTTCTTTAGAAATAAAAACAACATCATTATCTATGTCAACTATATAATCTTTACAATTAAGAGGTCTTATAAAGGCAACTCCTTTGTCAACATATTGAGAAGCAAGTAGTGCAGAACCAAATGGTCCACTATTCATTCTCGAACAAATATTGTATAAACTCATTTTTTTAATTTTACATTTCATTAGTTTGTTGTAATATTGCATATACTTTATTGAATAAAAATGAGCATCTATTCTTTTATCAATTAAAGTTTCTTCTGTCCATAGACAACTTGGTTTAACGCATACAGCATAATAATTAGCCATATATTCACCTCCCTACTCTACATCCTCTGGCATACCCTTTTTATAAGCCTCGACAATCTTTAACAAGTCGTTGTGGTCATCGCCTAACTGTACCTCTACATTCTGTTTTACAGTAAATCCAACCTCATCTGCTACTGCCATAAATACAGGGCCTTGTTTTTCTCCAGGATGTTCTTTTTTCTTTAAGTAAAGTAAAGACGTCTTTGCGCCTGCTCCTGAAAGTGCAAAGGTTTCCTGCGGAAGGCTTATAACCGCTTTCAGTATTGCTTTTCCACCTTCAAATTCACCTGTAACAGGGTTCTTTTTACCCATGATGTATTCACGTACATATTTATCTCCTGAGTTTGAAAGAATTCCATCTGGTACAACTATCATGAGTAGCCCGCCTGGTTTTAACAGTTGAAGGTTTCTGTCAATAAATAACACTGCTGGGTCTACCGAATTTACTTCTTTCCACTTACCTCTGCTATCTGGCTTTGACCCAAGAGATAAACCATAAGGACTCATTCTATTTTGCCCATCCTCATCTATGTCAGAAGAGTAATATTTGATAATTTCAGCACCTTCTGGGTTTTCTACGGTTGTTTTACCTTTCTTAATTTTTTTTGAAACTCCGGTTTTGGAAAACGGAGGATTTGTCAGAATGGCATCAAAGGTTCCCGGCTCAAGCCTTGTATTCATCAATGAGTTTCTAGTTTGGAAAATAGGACACTTAGGCGCTCCATGCAATGCCATATTGATTCTTGCCTTGAGAACCATTCCTGGAGCATTATCCGCACCTATAAAACAGTGTTCCTTCATTTGTTCAAATAGTTCTTCATACTGCTTCTTGTCTCCTGTCAATTTGTTCAGAAGGTAATGCTCTATCTTCTGAAGCATCTTTATTAAAAATCCTGCCGAACCGCAGCACAAATCACCTATGCGGAGGGTAGGTATTCCTGTTTTGGGGTCTTTAGCAATTAGTTTTGCTGCCCCGTCTTTGGTAAGGTCGTGTAAAACCATTTCTGCTGCTGCTTCCGTTACCTGTCTTGGGGTAAGATAGATACCCATACCGCCTTTATTCTCAAACTTTCCTCGGAGCAGTACATCAAAAACCCTGCCCAATACATCCCCAGTTAAATCCCTTAAAGTGGCAGGTCTCTCTACACCGTCAATTATTATTGTCCCTAAATCCTGAAGAGCCTTTAAAACAGCAATGTAGATGTTGGGATTTTCCAGTTTTATATATTCATCTGCACTAAATATGTTTGCCTTTTCCCCATTATCCAAAATAGCAACATAATCTGCATGGTCTTTTATTTCTTTAAAGGCTTCCCTTATCTCCTGGACTGCCTTATCCTTATGTTTTTCTACATATTCGTATCTATATATTTCGTTAAATAGTTTCCCTGTTACATTACCCTTAGTTAATCTATATTCAGGATGATAAAGCCTGAAAGTCTCCAAAAAAATAAGTTTGCTGAATTCATCGATTACATCATTGGAGTTATTTACATGGTCCTTCATTCCATAAATCATTTCATGGAGTCCATCAAATTTCTCTTGTAACTCCTGATATTTTCTTATTGACCATTTGTCCCTATCAGTAAGTTGCCTTTTGCCTGAGTACAATTTGTTTTCATCTTCAAAGACTGATGGAATTTCAGAAACAGCCTTTTCCTCTTCAACAAGGACATAGGCATTGCTTGTACCGTTTGTAATCCAAGCATATGTAGAAATAGGGTCTGTTGCCATCGCTTCAAATGTTATGGCAGTAACCAGTTCTGGTTTCAACTGTTCTTCATCTACTTTTTTTACATATACATATACATCTTTGTGACTGGCTACAAAGGTAGTATCATCAATATCCTTTATTTCCTCATAACCAAGTTTTTTGATTTTATCCTTTAGTTCCTGCATGAAAAATTCCTCCTTAATTTTTTGCTCTCATTAAAACAGCCCCATTGGGATGAAGTTTATACTTCCCGCTTTGCTCTGCAATTTTTGATATCTCTTCTGCACTGACAGTAATATCATTTGGTATATGCTCCATAACCCTCTTTATGGGTGCCATAGGTTTACCATCCATTACTTTATCCACTATGTCCAATATAATAGTATTTAGATTATTTCCTCCAGCACTGTATAAATCCCCAGTCTTTTTAATATTACTATCCATAAGAAGAAACAGTTGTAATTGTGCTTTATTCCATTTCACTCCAGACTCTTTTAACCTTTGGTATAATTCTTCAACAGACTTAGGGGTTTTCAGTTGTTCATATATTATTTCTACCAACAGCGTCCACCTCCATTAATGTTCCTTATCTTTTGGTGGACACGGGTCATTTCCATAACTATCTTTACTCCTGATTTTGCCGTCTCTTCCTTGGATAATCAATTCCGATTTCTGGTTTTGGGCAATTCCTTTTGCTACATTTATTGCTTGTTTTTGAGTATCAGTAACTTTAGTTGCTCTTTCGTTGCCTTCACCTTTAACAGCCCATTTGTCGCCATGTCTTACAACCCATTGATTTTTACCCATATATAACACCTCTTTTAAAATTTGTTTTGTAACACACTTAAATAATTCATCATTTTATCTACTATTTGTTCTTCCAAACTACTTTCCAGTCTTGGAATTTTGATTTTTTCAAAGTCATTTCTTTGAATGAGTTTATATAGTGTCCCTTTAGTAAACATGTTTACCTGGTTTAGAATTATTGGCTGTTTAAACAAAAACAGAAGATAGTAAGGATTAATTCTTCTGGGGACCAAGTTATATAGAGCATCTGTCGTAACCAAACCATCAAATTTTTCTGTAATAAGTGCTGTTGCATGTCCCTTAGTCCCTGTGGCACTGCCTCCTTTGGCAGTTACTATTTCTCCCCTCCTCACAACATATCTCATTCGATTGCTTAAATTGCCATAAAAATCCTCATGGGTCTCTTTTATGATTGAAAAATTTGGGTCTATATCCGCTAACAAAAAATACTTTACTATTTGATTCTCACTTATTTCGGGCTTATCTGCTTTTTTTATTTCTACAAGTTCTCCAAGTTCCTCCCATTTTACATCATCAAAATTCTTGTGAATTACCCTATACAGTTCGGTGTAAAAGTTCGAGTAATACTCAGGGTCTAATCTGTGACTGTCAAGGTATTCTGTCACATAAAAGTGTTTAAGATTCTTTTCTTCACCTTTATAATCAAATACCCTGTAAAATATGTTTTCTGCAGACCTATATAGTTTTTCAGCCTCTGCATATCCTGTAGAATCATAAGAACAATCTTCCTGATATGTGTCAAAGTCTTCAGGAATCAATAAATTCTCAATATCCTCCACAAAAATTTTATTTAAAATCCCTATTTTTATGGAGTTTAACAGCATTTGTCCTATGCTGCTTTTTAAAAACTTATATAATCTTATACCTTTATCCCTATCCCTTAATGTTATTTTAATAATATCCGATGTTACTACACATCCTTCTAATACTTCATTTACATAAATTACCTGTCCTGATTTACCTGAGGCTGTAATCAATATATCTCCATTATTTATAAAATCTTTTTCTCTTACTACCTCAGGCTGTACTACTTTAAGTTCATTAATATATATAATTTCATTTCTTATATCTCCAGGAGCAATTATCTTATATCCATTTTTATCTGTATAATACTCCTTCTTAACACGAATCCCACTTGTTATCTCCTTGCAAATATTACCTAATGCTATAAGGGGATGTCCCTGTAGTAATCGCTGTATTTCATATTGCTGTACTACATAATCATAACAAATCCTTTTTCCATCCATTTTATCTGGTGTAATAAACATGCAATTCACTCAACTCACCATCGTTCTGTAACATAATTTCCCCTCAAATTCTTTTCTTACAGAAATAATATTACTATTTTCAGGAAAAGTCAATAGTTTTGTTTCCAATTTTATTGAAATATTAACTTTAAATATAATAGGTATATTTTATTTATTCTACAGTTAAAATTAAATCCTTTATATGTCTTAAATCTCAATAAAAAAGCACATGCCACTAAGGCATGCACTTTCTTAGTAATTTTTATTTACAACATTCATTTATTCAAAGAATAATACTAATTATGTTTGCTCCTTGTTATGAAACATACTCTGTATTTTGTCGATTTTGAATCATGTGCTTAGTCAAAATTTTATTCACACACTGAATCTGTTGTTCTGTTAAAACTGCTTTACTGCTATGTTCATCTATAAATGGCAATATTGCATTGGCGTTTACTATTGGAAAAGTACATAAATTTTCGTTTCTTACTTTTGTATGATAATTGCCCATTACTATGATGCTTTTAATAGGGATTTCCTTTGGAAGTATGCGTTTCAAGATATATTCATGTCTCATCACTTGTTGAGTTGGGTTGATTATTTGATTCATAACATTGTCTTTATACTGCTCCCACATTTCATTATCCCTTACAATAATCTCACCCTTGAGGCTCTTTGTTTCAATGCTAATAACACCACCAGGTCCAATAACAAGATGGTCAATTTGCTGTGATAACTTATAATTTTCGTCATAAACAATGATATCATTGTAGACAATAAATTTGTTTTTATCTAGAAACTCCAAATTATGAGCAACATTCCTTTCTCCTTTTTTACCTGCAATAACTGCTTCATAGTTTTGACGTCTATTATTAACCTTTTCTCCTAAAACTTTCATCGCTTCAATACTAACTTCTTTCCAAACTTTCTCCATCCTTGTTGTTTTAAATAATACAAGTATTTCGCTAATGCTTGGATATTCATTTATGCTCTTCAATTCTTTTTTTGTTAACGGTCTTTGATATAGGATGTAATCCCTCACAAGCATTTTTAAAACCTTTTCTTTAGTATAAACACGTGCCCCTGTTCCCCTGTTGTCTATAGGAAATCCTGCCTCTTTTCGCAAAGCAACAAAACTTCCGAACTTAGAATATACAATATGCGCACTATATTTCATATGCTCATTAAAATCCTTTTGAGTTGCAGGTCTACCCAACCTTTTGCTTAATTGTTTATAATCGTTTATAATTTGTTTCTTATCAATACCTTTACTTATAAAATTACTTTCTCTAGTCTCTAAACCTGCTACTTTAAGTGCATTATTGTATGAACCAAAACGTTTCAAATATACTGTTTGGTCGTATCCTGCTTCTTTTAATTCATTGACAGAAGGGGAATGTCCAAGTTTTTCTGCTAATTCTCTGAGTCTCTGAATGTAGTATTCATTTGGTTTTGGTATATTGAGTAATTCAACTGGAACTCCTGCTTTAATCAAAACATCACTAAACTTCATACCAAACCTTTTTTGGATAGTAAAAATTGAAGGTAAGCAACTCTTTTCATAGAATTCTTTATAATTTTTTGGTTTAATTCTCATAAACTCTTCGTGGATTATTCTTAATACCATATCATCAGATAATTTGCTAATTGATATCTTATTGTTTTTTAAATTCATAGTATTTCCTCCTTACAATATATGGTAAGTTAACTTTGGGATATTATTTCATTGAAAAATATATTTTCCTATTGTTTTATAAGCCTTTATTCTCTTTTTGCTTTCTGCTATAATCTATTGAAGGTAGTATTATAAATACATATTTTTCTTTGTAGGGGGAAGTATTATATCAAATATTTCCTCCTGCTGGGCATTCAGTAAAATGCCTTCTTTTTTTCTTTAGAGGATGCTCTAATATTTATCACAAAACCACCTCCCTTGATTACCTCATATCGTTAGGGCAAAATGTATTTCTAAAACCAGAGGGTTCAATTTTTTAAAATTTTATTTGAACCATTTAACCCCTACATATAAAGCATAACATAAAAAATTTTTAGTTCTTTTTGCAGACCTTTCCCCCTACATTTATAGTATTACACATAAAAAATTTGAAGTTTTCTCTGTGCTTTTACACTATTGAGCATAACATGTTGTAAATTGAAAAATTTTTTCTCTTATTCCACATTTATAGTGTAATTTATGAAAAATTTGAGATTTTTCAATTCACCCCTCTATAATTGAGCATAACACATGTAAAAATGTGTAAATCAGCAACATTGATTTGCCATAGAACTAAATTTTTTATACCTTGTACCCATCTCATCAAATTGACAATAAAAAAACTGCCTACTATTTGAACTGCCCCCTGTCAAGTA
>NZ_JAFFJA010000033.1 GCF_021991635.1 Tepidanaerobacter sp. GT38 | reverse complement strand
TAGCTATAAGCTTTTCGGAACCACGGGCATAGCCCGTGGTATTCGAATGACAACAAAAATCCCGCAGCTTGCGGGATTTTAAATTTACATTCTGGGTATCACCAGTTGCTGGCCAGGCATGATGGAGTCGGGATTTGGGATATTATTGGCAGCAACTATGGCCTCTACAGTAACATTGTATCTCTTGGCTATATTCCACAGAGTGTCTCCTCTCTGAACAATGTAGATGGTCATTGATGGCTTATCATCATGCTTTTCTTTCTTTTCTTTTTTCTCTTCCTTCTTTTCCTCTTCCTCTGCTTCTTCTTCGCCATACTCTTCTTCCACATCGACCACTACATCTAGTTGAACCATTTGGGTCACTTTGGCAAAGAGGCCTAAAACTGCCCTGACATCAAAGCGCCGTGGTTCATTAGGTATTGCTGATGAAGAACAGTGCTCAACTACTACATCAAAGTCCAGCATCATATCTTCTTCGGCACCGGGTATTTCCACAAACGTGGTGAAATCTACCTCATGCTCCATAAAGTGCAATGGCTGCTGCGGCTCGCCTTCCGGCACATCTGCCACATACAGGGTTTCAAGTGTAAGGACGCCTTCTACTATAACCTTGCCGTCAATTATTCTTGATTCGGTTACTCTAGCCTTGCAGTTGGTCTTATAAATCTGCTCAATGTCCGGCTTTTCGTCAGGCACTGTCAGCGTATCTTTGATTACAATTTCATTTTCATCTTCGCCTATGACCTGATCCAGTTTAAGCCGCTTTTTCTCCACATGGAGCTCTTTTGATGGGCTGTAAAGATCTATGACTACCTGCAGTATCTTGGTCTCAAAGACTTTAGCTTTTATCTTTAATATGGCCTCTACTGTTACGGTCCTTTCATCTTTGCGACGCCCTTTAATGTGCTCAACTTCTACCCGGACAAATCTTGCCATACCTTCATCGGCACCTGGAATTTCCACAAACTGCGTAAAGGGTATCTCTGCTTCCATGAAGTGTACCGGTTGACGTGGTCTTCCATCGGGAGCAATAGCTACGTACAGAATCCCGACTACAAGGACGCCTTCAATGATAATCTTATTTTTGATAATCTTGGTAGTTACATCTCGTACTTCTCCCTCTACTTTAATTATTTGTTCGATATCCGGTTTTTCTTCAGGCACGCCTACATCGCTCTTGACTATGTTTTGCGCCCTTGCTTCACCTATGACATCTTCAACACGCAATGTCTTTTTGAGCACCTGTAGATCTTTGGGCCCTGTGGCATCGATAACAATTTCGATTTCAACTCGTTTGGTTACCTTCACAAAGAACATTACAATAAGCCTTACTTTAATTTCCCTAGGCCGATTGGGGTCGAAGCTGTACTGAATATGTTCGATCTTGGCTCTGACCCTAACATCCATGTCTTTTTTTACACCTGGAATTTTTGCAAAAAAGCTGAAATCAATTTCTCCTTCTACAAAATGAACTGGCTGTTGCGGTTGACCTTCGGGAACGTCTGCCACGTACATAGCATTGACATCAACATTGCCTTCGATGATGACCTTGCCGATTTTGGAATCAAGGATTTTTGTTTCCAAGTTTTCGGTATCAAGTGTGGCATCTACGGATATGACCCGCTCTATATCGGGTTTTCCGTCAGGTAACATAATTGTCCCTTCAACTATAGCTTGAGTTTTATCTTCACCGACAACCTGGTCCACCCTGACCAGTTCCTTAGTCAAATAAACCCCCATTTAAATCCTCCTTTCCCTATAATTCACCACCTTACTCATATAATATATGTGAAGCTTGACAAATATGTTACATAAAAATCTATTCTTGTTGTGTCTGTTCTTTTTCCTCACAACATTGTTCTTTCTGGGCACTTGGCTGGCAGCAGTCCGCATCTTCAGGCTTTTTTTGTTCTTGCGGCTCTTCTTCCACCGGACTTTCTTCCCCAATAGCTTCCTCCTGCTCTTCTCCTTCGGGAAGAAGCGGTTTTATTTTAGCTTTGTCATCGGACATATCTTTTGTTTTGTCTAAACGCACTTCAAAAGCCTTTTTCAAAAATAAGTAAAATACTACTAATGCAATACTTATAACCACAATAAATACAAGAACCTTCATTTGCCACCTTCCCTTCCCAATAATCTAAGGATATACGTGCTTAATATATTATATGAATGCCGATTGAAAAGGTGAGCAATAGATAAACCAAACTATTTTATAAAAATGGAGCGAATTATTGTACCGTCAAGGTTTATCCACATTATCAACAAGTTATCCACAATTATCCACAATAAATCCACATTATATGTGAATAATTTTTTATGGTTTTTGCCGGATAAAGATAAAAAGCTGCTACACGTTTTTTGTGTAGCAGCTTTTTTCATCATTCTAGAGCCATACTGCCTTAATTTACCCCGATAAATGTCTGTGTGAACATCTTGCCGTAAGGGCCGCCTTCCACGACACCAATGCCAATGTGGGTAAAATTGGGGTTTAATATATTTGCGCGATGGCCCGGGCTGTTCATAAGCCCCTTGTGAGCTTGCTCAACGGTAGGAGCCCCTGCCAGGTTCTCCCCGGCGTATCTGTAAGAAATGCCGTTGTTTTTCAGTGCATCAAAGGGAGTCCCATATGTAGGAGAAGTATGACCAAAATAGTTTTTGTCTATCATGTCTTTGCTCTTTTTACGAGAAATGTCCACAAGCCTCATATCAATGGTAAGTGGCTTAAGGCCTGCCTTTTGCCTTTCTTGATTTACTAATTCCAACATCTTACTTTCATCAGCTGTAAGACCTTTTACCTCAGGTGTACTTGGTGCCGGAGTTTGCGGCTTGCTGGGTTCTTCAACCGGAGCCTTAGGTGCTGGATTTTGTACGGGCTCAGATTTACCAGGTAAAGTGCCTTCCTTTGAAGTCAAAACCCATTTCCCGTCTTTATAGGTGTAGACTAATCTAAATGTATTGACAGAGTTTTTTGCAATAGAGTTTAAGTCGATGGGAAGCTTAATCGTTGAAGTTTGACCATTGATGTTTAGCTTAATGGTATAGTAGACTTCAGCACTTGCAATTCCCGGCAAAGCCAAAACAACGAAAGTTAGAAGTACGGCTAATATTCTCTTGTAATTATGCTTCAATTTATATTGCCTCCTTCTTAAGTTTTTGCCACAGCCGTCTGTGGTAATGACATTATATAATTTTCTACAAAATTGGACAAACTGTAAAATTCCAGATATATATTCGAGACCCTTTGTATCATGAAATAAATAGCATAAAATGAGGATTTTGTTTGATTTATTCAAATAAGGCCTAATATGGGTAAATTAACCACAAAAATCTCTTGTTTTTGCCATTTTGCTTAAAATTTGGCATAAATAAAAAAGCTGTTGACCCTTTCAACAGCCTAAAAATTTATAATTTCAAAGCTTATGCTTCCGGTATCTCTATTTGAAGGAGTTTTATAACGTTAGTTATGGGATTTACCAATGTAGCCTGGTCGGAACCAGCAAACAAAAGGCCTACAGCTTTCATGTTTTCATCAACTACCAGAGAACCGCTATCTCCGGGCTGGGCCATAGGTCCCGTGAGAATTTGATCATAAAAGGTAGCTTCTTCACCGGGCCCCAGCATCACATTTATCACCACATTCATGGCCTTTATTTCACTTGAAGTAACTCCCGTGGTGCGACCGCTCTTTTGAACTGTCATGCCAATACTAGGCTGCTGTATGCCTGTTATCTTGCCAAGACCCACTATATCTGAGCTTACGTACTCATCTTTTATAGGTCTTGCCACCGCCGCATCAACTAGGTTTTTGGAAGAGGTCTTTTTGACAAAATTAATTTCATAGTCAGGCTTTATGACTTTTAAAATGCTGTTTACAATCTTTTCAACTCTTTTAACTATAGGGCAGGTGCTAGTAGTGGTGTTTCTGTAAATAGGAATAAACCTTTCCAAATGTGCAATAACATCAGATGATGTTCCTCCATCATGGGCCCCTGGCTGCAGTATCGCATCGCCGATAGCTGATTTGCCATCGGTGCCGTCGGTAGCATTTGCCAGCACATGATTGTTTGATAAAATGAGAGGTCTGCCGGTTTTACTGTCTTTCACTATGGCCCCCAAGGTGCCAGCTGTAATTTTGTAATGGCCTATACTCATGCCTGGCCTTGCAGGCCTTGCTTTCTCGATGCGGGCATCAAGCAGTTTCACTTCTCCTACTTCTATTACATCTGTTGGAATATCGCTTAAAACTTTGGGCACGCAATTTCGACCGAGTAATTTTTCATCGGGAATCTTTTCTTTTACCAAAACTATTATAGCCGGCTTATTTGTGATTTTATTTTGTATTATTTTATATCCCAAGCCTACACCTACGACATTTTCCAGGCTCAATAGCTTTTTTTCATGCTGACGCAAAATTCGTGAAATCCGTTCCATAAAAAACCCCCTCCCAAAGCTATAGAGCTATATATCTATATATATTTGGGAAGGGGAGTATTTGTGTATGAACTTGACAAAAAAATAATCCCGATAACACCGGGACTAAACTGAGCCGAACTTGAGCTGTGAATTTTCATTATTATTTATAACCGTAAGTTCAACAGTGTCAGTCAGTATATCGGAATAGCTGTAGGAAATCCGCCTTACAAAATCCGGAGACTCGGTTACTTTCACGACAAAGATATTGGGATAAACCTGTTCCAATATACCTTCCTTTTCAAAGGTCCTTTTACGGCCACGGTTTGCTTTTAGTCTCACCATCTTGCCTACATGGGACTGGACATCTCTGCGAATCTTATTAAGTGCATCTGCCGAAGCCATAATCTCACCTCTCAAAAATGCAAAAATACTGTATAAATTATAACAGGTTTTTTCCCAAATGTCAAATATTAAAATATTTTATCAGGTTCGGCTGCTTTTGTCAACGACATAAAGGGCAAAAAAAAATGATTATGGGTATAGAATTTTAATTATCACAATCATTCTTGGTAATAGCATTTTATTCCGTTAATTATCGCCGTGGCAGCTTTTTGCCTAAACTGGGGCTCTGAAAGCAAGCGCTCCTCTTCGGGATTGCTGAGGGCTGCCACATTTACCATGACAGAAGGATTGTTGGTCTCCCGAAGGACAAAAAGATCCGCAGGTTTTACACCCATATCGCTAAGTTGCAGGTGCGCTATCAGCTCCCGGTGGATAAATTCCGCTATTTTCTTCCCTTCTACGTCACCGGGATAGTAAAAGGTTTCTGTGCCTCCCACTTGCTCATCCGGGAAAAAGTTTTGTTGAATGCTAAGTGTTATATCGGGCTTAATTTCATTGGAAATTCGAATCCGCTCTGAAAGGCTGACGAACTCATTTTTGTCGCGAGTTAGCATCACCTTTGCCCCGCACTGCATAAGCCCTTCTGCTACAGCTCTTGCTATTTCCAAATTGACATAGCCTTCTGATAGACCCATAGGGCCTGAGTTTCCACTATCGCCGCCGTGACCAGGATCCACTACTATGGTTTTGCCAATTAAGGGTTTAGTATAAGTAGGCCTTTCAAGGCGCTTTAATTCCACACCTGTAAAGTAAAACTTTAAAATTTCATCTACTGGAAATCCCAAAAGGGCCATTCCGCGGGCTCCATACTGACAAAGGCCTAACCCATGGCCGTGGCCCATTACTTGAAATGAAAGAGCTGAAACCTTCCAGGAAAACTTGGTAGATGAAAGGCCAAGCAGGTTTTTTATATCCTCTCCTTGAAAAATCATATCTCCTATTTTAATTTTTTTAATGCGCCCAGAGGCTGTAGAGTTGATGTTTTCTAACAGCCCAGGTATTTCCCTATTATCCGAAAGGCTATCATCAAAGTTTATGGCTAATCGGCGCTTTAGTTCTCGAACAGAAAAATTTTTAGTAGTTTTCCAGTAGGGTGAGTCTTTGCAATATATACATTCCACCCGTCTCAGATAACTGACTTTGTTTCCCCAGACATTTTCCGAGTCCTCAGTACACCCTCCGCAGGCTGTGTGATAAACAGCTTCTATGGGATTGTTGTTATAGACAATGATAACTTCCGATGTGTCCTCTACTGCAGCAGTGATCTTCTCCGTAAACTCTTCATAGCGGCTTCCCCATGCTTTCTGCCTTTCCTCAATATCCATAAACCCCTGGCAATGCAGGGAATCGTTGCAGACATCAAAACCCGGCTGTCGTTTACAGCCGCTGCCTCCAAAAATGCCCATGCGCTTTACTGCCAAAGTCCTGCAGCATATGGCTTGGGCTTTTAAAGCTTCCTTCGGAAATTCGGGAGGCATGCTGGCTGCCACCGCACCAATAACATACTCTTTTAAACCAATAATCCGCGCTTCCTGTTGATCGATGTCGTAGAGTTTTACTACCAGTTCTTCACTGCCGTAATCCATTAAAATTCACCACCAGTGCCAATTTATTCGTAAGGCGAGCGAGGAAGCCCTTCCCGAAGCTTGCCGCGGGTCTCAACGCCTCCAATACCTTTAATTCCGGTAATAGTGGCATCTATTACATCTCGAGCAGAAATAATTTGATTTATAGGCGTATATGCCACCTTTTCAATGATAAACACCGGGTCTAATGCGTGTATAAATACCCGATGTGGGGAGCTGGCAAAATTGGCCCCTGCTCGAAGAATCCCCTCGTAATAAGATTGACATGCACCTGCAAATATAACTAAGTCATCCAGGGATGGTTCAAAACGTCTGGCATTTTTTACTGCTTCAATAAAATACTTGGAGTTGCGATAATTTTCTACTCTGTTAAAGTCCCTTTTTTCTTTCAGCAAGCCGTCATGGCCTGTAATAACCAAGATATCAGGATTGTACTTAACTAAAAGACTGTTTATTTTCTTTGGTTGGAGTTTTTCTGGTATGCTCTCACCATATGCTTCTATATCCAACTGTTTATAAGTAGTAAGGCACAAATCCAGGTACTCTTCATCACCGTCGATGTGAAGAACCACCCCCGGCAAATCAAAAAAACCGTTATTCCCATCTGTATTTGAACGCGTCATTCGCCTCTGTCTTTCAAGTTCACGCCGATAAAAGATGCGTTCCATGTACTCATTACTCTTCCTGATGTAATCTTTTTTATATTCTCTCACTTCAGCAGATGTTGGCACAATCAAATCATCAATAGGAGCATCGGCAAGTACTCTGATATTGAGACCTTTTAAAGTGCAGCAACCTTTGTCTTCCATGATGTCAACTACTTTGAAAAAAACGTCTTTATTGTAAGATGCCCGAGCCACAACATCTCCTACTTTGATTTTAGCCACCCTTTAACCCCCCATTTCATTATATTTCACCTTTGTTTTGCTTATTACATAATATGATGGTATCAGGGGGGATGTGAGCACGTATGCAAGAGGTGGGAAGATGAACGCGGCTGTTGTCCCTGCCAAAAATGAGCAAGGCAGGATCAGCAAAGTTCTCACTATGCTAAAAGAAACCCCGGTTGAAAAAATTATTGTGGTAATAAACGGTTCCACCGATAATACCATGAGCGAAGTAAAAGGACTAAGGCTTGAAAATGTGGAAATTTTGCACTTTACACAAGAGCTAGGCGTAGACGTCCCCAGAGCTATCGGCGCATATTACGCCTATAAAAGCGGTGCCACATGTGTTGTTTTCGTAGATGGTGATTTGATTGGAAATATAGGGATATTGATAAAGAAACTAATCCATGTAGTATCAAAATGCGGAGTAGACCTAGCCATGACTGATTGCTATCCGGATTTGGAGTACAAAAGCGAGTTGGCAGAACAGGTGCTGATCTTTCGAAGCCTTTTAAATCTAAAGCTTGGCCTTTATGATAAAATTGGCGTAGCTACACCCTCACACGGGCCCCACGCAGTTTCACGCAAACTAA
Organism: Tepidanaerobacter sp. GT38; assembly: GCF_021991635.1. GTDB lineage: Bacteria > Bacillota > Thermosediminibacteria > Thermosediminibacterales > Tepidanaerobacteraceae > DTU063. Next base: position 2,605 of record NZ_JAFFJA010000033.1, on the reverse strand, counting down.
TGGACAGTATCGATTTTCGAGACTTTGCAGTGCCGCCTATGGTTTTGGCCTTTGCCAAAAAGCATGGCCTTTCGGTGGAAGTTCCTGCAAAACTGCCCCAAAGATTGCTTGGCTCAAAGATAAGAAATTATTTTCACGCAAAGAAAATTGCAGATACGATAATTGGAGACACCCTAGAAGCTATAAATTATTATAATGACAGGCCCAGAGCACGCAGTTATCTATTTAAAGAATATCAGGGATATAATCCCTTAAGGCGCTTTGACATATTGGAAAAGTTCCTGTCTAACACTTAATCAAAAAGGGCATTTCCTAATGCACGGAAATGCCCTTTTATTACTTGGTATATCTGTCAGCCACTTTAGTGGCACCACAGGCATTTGGCTTTATTTTAACCTTAAATCCGCTGCCCATGACCCAGCCCACCACTTCACGAATAAGCTCTTTGGTGTCGCCGTTTTGACCAATGTCCACGTGAATTTCTACATCCATATTTTTATAGCGGGTTTTATCCAGCTCCTTTTTTAACCGGGTCACTGCTTCCAGCGACATGGAGGTTTCTGTAAATATTTTGTGACGCAAATTTTTCACACTTGACATATATTTTCTGTAATAATAGTAGCGGGCTCCCTTTCCAACTCGATGAACTATTACAGCAGTAACAAAGCAAGTGTTGTCTCTTGCTTGAGAATCGGTGCCTATTATTAACTTGTATGAAGCACCAGGCACTTCTTCCATAAAAGCAATAATGTCTTGAACCATCTCCTCAACAGACATCTTGCCTTTTGTAGGGTTTACAAAATTCATGGTGACCATCCCATTCTAAATTACAAAGTGTATGTACTGCCTTTAATTTGTGTGCCCATCTAATTTACTGCTAAAACTGTCCACAAAACCTCATTCACTTATTTTGCACTTAAGCACTTTTGAAAGTTCTGCGTACTCTTTTATGGAAAGGGTTTCACCTCGGCGCATAGGATCTATGCCGGTCTCCTTTAGAGCCTGGTCTATTGCTTCAGAGTCTGAACCCTGAATTTTTAGCCTCCGACTAAGTGAATTTCTTACCGTTTTTCGCCGCTCCCCAAAGGCAGCTTCCACAACTTTAAAGAAAAACGCCTCGTCATCCACCTCTTCCCTAGGTTTTTGCCGCAACATGATTTGAACAACCGCTGATTCCACTTTAGGCGGCGGAAGAAAGGCTTCCTTGCCTATTGTGCAAACCATATTCACATCAGCATACATATTGACCGCAATAGAAAGGATGCCGTAATCCTTTGTGCCAGGCTCTGCCGTAAGCCGCTGAGCCACTTCTTTTTGGACCATGAGAACTGCAAGGGGTATCAGGTGGCGGTTTTCTATGATTTTCATAATAATGGGGCTTGTGATGTAATAGGGAAGATTTGCTACTACCTTAAACCCGCCGTTAAAGTGGTCTTTCCTCAGCTTCTCCATATCTAATTTTAACACATCTGCTTCTAATATACAAATATTTTTGAAATCTCTGGTCAAATCCTCCAGTATAGGAATCAATTGCCGATCCTTTTCTACAGCCACCACCCTGCTTGCCCTTGAGCAAAGCTCCGTAGTGAGCACCCCAAGCCCCGGACCTATTTCAAGGACCTCATCCTGGGGCGAAAGCTTTGCTGCTTCCAGCATTGCCATAAGGGGTCTGGTGTCAACTAAAAAATGTTGACCGAGCCGTTTATCAGCCCTGACATTGTACTTTTTCATTATGCGTCTAATATCTATGGCGTTTTCCTCCTCGCAATAAGCCTATAAAAGCTTGGCTTAACTTATAACTATTTGTTAAGCTAACACTACTATATAATCTTTGAAAAACAATTGATTTTTAAACTCAAGGTTTCATAATACAGAGAGCCGTTATCGATAAGCTAAAAAAAAGATAGGATAACCTATCTTTTTTCATAGCTTCTGACTCTAAATTCCACACCAAGTTTTTCGGCAAGTTCGGCACATTTTTGTATATCTATACCGGGCACATCAACCACTGAAAGCACTACCCGGGGAATGTGATTTTTTGCTTTCCGGGCAAATTCCAAAATGCTGTAAAAGGCATCTTCGCCATATTCCGGATGGCATAAATCATTGTATTTTTCAGCATTTTCCGCATTAAGGCTTATGGAAATGACATCTATGAGGCCCTCTAACTGCAGAGTTATGTCTTCACCGTAGATCATATTAGCCTGACCGTTAGTATTGATCCTAATCGGGATATTGGGGTATGTCTTTTTAAGGTGTTTTGCCACGTCAATGACTACCTGAAGCCGCATAAGGGGTTCTCCATACCCGCAAAACACCACTTCTTTATAACCTGTAGGATCTCCGATGGCTTCTATTATTTCCTTAGTTGTAGGCTCTTTCTCAAGCCACAGGTTGTATCCTCCTACCCCCGGCCCATTTTTTCTGATGCAAAAATCGCAGTCATTTGTACATCGATTTGTAATATTTAAATACAACGACTCCCCTAGTTTATACACTATCATCTACTTGCACCGTCCATCACATTTTAGGTAACAAGCATATTTTAACATAGAGCCCAAAAAATTACAAGGAATTTGGAATGATATGTTGTTATTCTGTGATA
>NZ_JAFFJA010000032.1 GCF_021991635.1 Tepidanaerobacter sp. GT38 | reverse complement strand
ACTCCAAAGGGAGCATATCAAAAGCGAAGGTATTTTTTTAGTCTAATTTTTTAATTGGCATTAACTTCAATTACTTCGCGATTTTTATAGTACCCGCAGCTTGGGCATGCCCTATGAGGCAGTTTGGGCTCGTGGCACTGGGGGCATTCTGAAATTGACGGCAACCTTAGCTTCCAGTTACTTTTTCTTGAGCGGGTCCTTGATTTAGAAGATTTATGTTTTGGATTGGCCATTACAACACCTCCTCCAACTAATCACTCTTTAACAATTGCTTCAACACTGCAAGGCGCGGATCTATATTATTTGTTTCGCATTTACAGGTAGTCGTGTTTAAATTTACACCGCAATTTGGACATAAGCCCTTGCAATCATCTTTGCAAAAAATTTGGCTTGGCCAATTGAGGATAATTTCTTCTAATATCAACGGATATAAATCTACATCATCGCCATGAAGCTCAAGAATGTCTTCATCTTCTTCATCTTCTTCATCTTCTTTAGATTCAGAAACCATGTCTTTAAACTTCGATAAAAAATCTATCTTTAAACTGATTTGGGTTGCTGTAAGGCATCTATAACACAGGGTATCTGCAGTTGCTTCTATCTGCCCTGTAACTTGAAATAACCCGCCTCCCAAATTTTCTATTTGACCTTTTACCCTCACCGGACCAAGATTTTTTATATCTTCCCGGTCAAAATCAAAGTCTACAGTCCGCTCCTCAAAATCAAATTCAGAAATACCGCCCGCTGTGTCCCTTATTCCGGACAAATTAAGTTTCACAAAAAGTCACCTCAAGAAAGTCACATCTTATTATATATTCATAAAAAACTTGTGTCAAGTAATCTTAGACTAAAGCAACAGTATCCAGTGCAATCATCAATTCTTCGTTTGTGGGGATGACAAGTACCTTTGTTTTGGCATCTTCAGAAGAAATATCTGCCTGTTTTCCTCGAACTTTATTTTTCTCTTCATCTATTTTTATGCCAAAGTATTCCATATCTTCGCATATCATATTTCTTACTACGTATGAATTTTCTCCAATTCCTCCGGTAAACACGATGGCATCGAGGCCATTCATCGCAGCCGCATATGAACCGATAAACTTCTTGGCCTGGTAAGCAAAAATTTGTAATGCCAGTTGAGCACGAGGATTTCCATTTATAGCTGCTTCTTCTAAATCTCTAAAATCGCTGCTTACACCTGATACTCCATATACGCCGCATTTTTTATTAAGATAATTGCTGATCTCATCTAGAGATAGACCTTCCTTTTCCATAATAAAAGGAACTATAGCAGGGTCAATATTACCGCAACGGGTTCCCATCAAAATTCCTTCAAGGGGTGTAAAGCCCATGCTGTTGTCAATTGACTTGCCGTTTTTCACGGCTGATATACTTGAACCATTGCCGAGATGCAATGTAACCAACTTAAGCTCTTCAATAGGTTTATTTAACATTTTTGCGGCTTCAGCAGACACGAAACGGTGTGATGTTCCGTGAAAACCGTATCTTCTAACACCATATTTTTTATACAATTCATATGGCACGCCGTAAATATATGCATATTCAGGCATCGTCTGATGAAAAGCTGTGTCAAATACTCCAACCATGGGAACATCCGGCAGCAGCTCCTTAGTTGCTTCAATACCAATAATATTTGGAGGATTGTGCAAAGGTGCTAAATCAACACATTCTTTCAGAACTGCCATTACTTCATCAGTAATTTTAACTGAACCGGAGAATTTTTCTCCACCATGAACAACTCGATGGCCTACCGCAGAAATTTCTGAGATACTTTTAAGTACTCCGTAATTTTCATCTAAAAGCGCATCCAGCATCATTTTTACAGCAACTTTATGGTTCGGAATTTTTTCTGATATTACAACTTTCTCCATACCTTTTGGCGTATGTTTTAGCGTCCCTTCTTCAAGGCCTATCCTTTCCACCAAACCTTTGGCCAAGACTGATTTGTCATTCATGTCAAATAACTGATATTTCAAAGATGAGCTTCCGCAATTAATAACGAGAACTTTCAAGACACTAACCTCCTAAATTATTGTTGATCTACTATTCTTAATTTGCTTGTAAAGCTGTAATTGCGACCACATTCACAATGTCGTCAACACTGCACCCTCTAGATAGATCATTTATTGGAGCGGCTAAGCCTTGGCTTATTGGACCTACAGCTTCAGCCTTTGCAAGCCTCTGAACGAGCTTGTAGCCGATATTACCAGCGTTAAGATCAGGAAATACTAAGATATTGGCTTGTCCAGCAACTGGACTGCCTGGTGCTTTGGAACTGCCGACTTTTGGAATCAAAGCTGCATCCGCCTGCAACTCTCCATCAGCTAACAGCTCTGGAGCCTGTTGTTTTAATAATTTGGTAGCTTCTACTACTTTATCTACCATTTCGTGTTGAGCACTTCCTTTAGTTGAAAAAGACAGCATTGCAACTTTTGGCTCGTCGTCCATTAATGCTTTCCATGTCTTGGCAGTGGCTATAGCAATTTCCGCCAGTTGTTTAGCATCAGGATTTGGATTTATAGCACAATCCGCAAAAAGCAAATGACCTTTTGAACCCAATTCGCAATTGGGCACAATCATCATAAATGCACTGGAAACTACTCCTATGCCCGGTGCTGTCTTTACAATTTGAAAAGCAGGTCTAAATACATCACCTGTTGCAGTTGCTGCACCAGCCACCATCCCGTCTACATCTTTATTTTTTACCATCAAAGTACCAAACCATATTGGATTTTTTACTAGTTCTTCAGCCTTCTCCATGGTCATACCTTTATGTTTGCGAAGCTCGTACAAAAGTTCGGTATAATCTTTTGCTTTTGAATCTGTAGCAGGGTCTATTATCTCGACATTGGAAAGGTCAAGTCCATCTGCAATGTTATAAATCTCTTGTTTGTTTCCTAACAATACTGGTTTTGCTAATTTTTCCTTAACAATGATTTCTGTGGCTTTTAGAACTCTTTCATCCGTTGCCTCCGGCAGCACTATGGTTTTCGGTGATTCTTTAGCGCGCTGCCTTATTTTCTGGATAAATTCCATTTTAATTACTCCTTCCTCTTATATCAAAATTTTATTTTTAAATTAATTAAACTTATTTTTTTAGTTTGCAAGCACCTTAACAATTATACCATAAATTTTTAAATATATTTGGCTTTAATGTAAATTTATCGATATTCTTGTCAACTGGGTTTTTTTGTTTAGCAAATTTTATCTTCTATATAACACAAAAAAATTCCTCCTTAATATTTTTTGCTTTTTGTTATATAATAGTCAAAAGCCCATCGGGAGGTGCAATTTTTGAATGTAGTTGGTATTATCGCAGAATACAACCCTTTTCATAAAGGTCATCTGTACCAAATAAATACCGTAAAAAAAGTATTAAAGCCTGATGCAATTGTTGTAGCTTTAAGCGGTAATTTTGTTCAAAGGGGAGAACCGGCAATTTTTAACAAATGGGCTAGGGCAGAAATGGCCCTCCGAGCAGGTGTTGATTTGGTCGTAGAACTGCCTGTCTGTTTTTCCACTGCGACCGCAGAAATTTTTGCAGAAAGTGCCATAAAATTGTTATTAAAAACTGGGGTAGTCAACACTTTAAGTTTTGGAGTTGAAGAATATCACGAACACGAACTTATCTTTTTAGGAAAATTATTGTCAGAGGAGCCTTCCTCGTTTAAATCTATTTTAAATGAGTTTTTGCAAAAAGGTCTGTCTTTCCCTAAAGCCAGGGAAATGGCAATAGCAAAGTACATTACCTTAAATAATTTAAATTTGAATGTGGAACTTATATCAAAATTGCTGAATAAGCCAAACTTCATTTTAGCCACTGAATATGTTAAAGCAATAAACAAATTAGGCGCCAGCTTTACCATATTTCCTGTAATCCGAAAGGGCCACCAGTACCACGATAAGACACTTACAGAAGATTACGTTAGCGCATCTGCCATAAGACAAACAATAATTACAAATCGACAGGATTTTATGGATAAGATTGCTAGCCACCTGCCAACTTTAACCCTTCAAGTAATTGCCAAAGAAATCAAACATCATCACAATCCGGTTTTTTTGCAGGATTTTGAAACTGTTATTTTGTATATACTGCGCCACATCAAAACCCATGAACTCAAAAAATTTTTTGATGTGCGAGAAGGTCTCGAAAATCGAATAAAGAAAGCAGCTCAAACTTGCAGCAATCTTGATCAGTTAATTTCACAGATAAAATCAAAAAGGTACCCAGCCACAAGAATTCAAAGGATACTAATACAGATATTACTGGATATACCGAAAGAAATGGTTGAAAGCAGGTCACCATACTATATTAGGGTTTTGGGTTTTTCCGAAAAGGGAGCTTTACTACTAAAACAAATAAGTAAAAATGCCAGTATCCCTATAATCACCAAAACTTCACACTTTAAAAAACTTGACCAACGGGCAAAATCCATGTTTGAAAGAGATTTGTTCTCCTCTGATATCTATAGCCTTGCATATGAGGATCCAAATTTAAGAACAGGGGCATCAGATTTTAGGAGGAAAGTTATTTGCTATAGTTTTTCTAAGTAATTTAAGATATCATCCAAGGTCTTCACTGAAACAACTTCCATGTCAAACCTTTCAGCTGCTTTCATAGCAGCTTCTGCATTTTTTTCGGGCACAAAAAATATTTCGGCACCTGCCCTAACCGCTGCCACAACTTTTTGTTCTACACCACCTATCTCCCCTATTTGTTCATCTATACTGATGGTTCCGGTTCCAGCGATTTTTCGACCCTTTGTCAAATCCTCTGGAGTAAGTTGATTTAAAATTTCCATTACAAACATACTTCCTGCAGAGGGCCCACCTATTTCACCGGTATTTATCTCGATTTTTAAAGGCAGTATTGGTTTCCAATTAAGCGTAGTTATATATATTCCTATTATAGATCTGCCCGGTTCAGTTTTGCTTTCGATAGTTGGTAATGTCACAGTCATTGTCTTGTTTTCTCTCTCAAATTCCAATTCTACCATATTTCCTATGCCACGACTTGCAACTTTATTAACTACCTCTTCCGCTATATTAACCTGCTCATTATCCACCTTTTTTATTATATCACCAGGCATCAATTTCCCCTTTGCAGGGCTATCCGGCATGATCTCAACTACCTGTGCCCCATCACCTAGTATCTGTGGATCATACCCTGCCTTTTTTAGAGCAACCACTTCAGCTATTTTTTGGCTTTCCTGCATCCATTTTTTCATATAATCCATATACTGTTTCAAGTCCCAGCCCGGTGGTATCACTTGTTCTTTTGGCTTAATTTCAACATTGGGATCTATAGCAGCATATATCAACAAAGGAAGATTTAACGTATGACTTGATACCGTCGTCAAAAAAAAAGACCCCTTATCTTTTGACCCATTTTCAACTGTCACTATTTCTTTTAAATCTACGGCAATACCAGGAGCCATTATCGTATACTTTTGAGCTAAATAGAAGTTTAAGCCAAACAACAAGATTAAAGTTAAAACAATTAACTGTAAGGATTTTTTTCTCAGTCTATTGAACATCTCTCCTGTCTCCTCTTTCTGAAATAAGATAAGAATAATAAATACTCCCAAGCAATATATATTATATTGACATTATCAAAATTACACTTGGGAGGCCCGAGAATGAACATAAAAAATAAATATCATAATTTATCAAAAATAAATCAGTTATTTTTACCTGCTTTAGCAGTTGTTATTACTATTTCTATTGTTCGATTTCCCGATGAAGCTTTTAATGCCGCAGTAAATGGCCTTGATGTATGGTTTACAATAGTATTACCCGCTCTGCTGCCTTTTTTTATAGGTTCACAACTTTTAATGGGCCTTGGCGTAGTTCACTTTATGGGGGTACTGTTGGAACCCTTTATGCGCCCCCTGTTTAACGTGCCAGGTGCGGGCTCCTTTGTCATGGCCATGGGCCTTGCCAGCGGATATCCTGTTGGTGCTATGCTTACAGGAAAATTGGTCAAAAGAAAATTATGCAACACTTGGGAAGCAGAACGTCTCATGTCATTTTCAAATACAGCAGATCCCCTTTTTATGGTAGGAGCTGTTGCAGTGGGAATGCTAAAAGACGTACGACTGGGCACTATTATTGCTCTTGCACATTATATCTCTACTTTAATATTGGGATTTTTAATGCGTCTTTATGCACGAAACAAGGAAATTACTCCTCCTCCGGCAACATACGGCCCTCAACAAGGAATTATATTAAAAGCTACTCGAGAGCTCATTAGGGCGCGCAAAGAAGACAACAGACCCTTTGGAAAACTTTTGGGCGATTGTATTAGAGATTCCGTTAACTCATTGTTATTAATACTTGGATTTATAATGTTGTTTTCAGTTGTCATAAGAATTGTAACCGTAGCAGGATTAATAAATATAGTAAGCCCTTTTGTGGAAACCATTCTTAAAGTTTTCGGCTTCGATAGCAGCTTAGCACCTGCTGTTGTCAGTGGATTTTTCGAAACGACTATTGGCTGTCAGTTAGCAAGTAATGCTAGTGCTCCACTTTCACAACGAGTCATAATGGTAAGCAGCATAATTGCCTGGAGCGGTTTATCTGTCCATTTTCAGGTTATGAGTATGGTAAGTGATACAGATATAAAAATGGCACCTTATGTCATTGCTAGAGTAATTCATGCCTTTCTCGCAGGTCTCATAACATATATAATGATAACAATGCCAGTCGGCAGTTTTGAATCGCTAGTAATACCTGCTTTTGCCATGTCTCCATCAACCACATCTGAAAGCTGGATGTATATTTTTAAAATTTCTACACAGGTTTTCGTCCTACTGCTTATCTTGGTGCTTTTTGCAGCTATAATAACTCATTTGATCAAAAGTCTCAATATTATTGGGTTTAAGGTTGTAAAGAAATGATTTAGTTAGCTTGTTTTAGTTCCTCTCTGCTCTTTTTTAAGGTCTCCAATAATTTTTCCAGGCAATTTTGAGCATCTTCTAAAATTTCATCAGCATATGCATTTGCACCAGCCCGCAGCTCTCGGGCTGTTTGTTTGGCAAAGGCCAATATTTGATCCGACTTATCTCTAGCAAGCTTAGTAATTTCATTCTGGTTTACCATCTTTTCAATGTTAGCTTGAGCTTCTTTAAGTATCAATTCGCTCTCTTGTTGGGCCTCAATTAATATCTTCTGCCTGTTCTGAATGATCTTTTCGGCCTCCTTTAAATCCTCAGGCAATTCTCTTAAAAGCTCATCAAGCAAATTTAAAACCTGTTCTTGATCAACAACCACTTTATTTGAAAGCGGAATCTTCGAACTGTTAATTATTAAACTTTGAAGATCCTCAATAATTTTAATACATTTCACTTAGAAAACCCCCTTTAACCTTTTTCAAAATCACTTAATGTTAAATTTTTGCCTTAACCGTTTTTCTACAATTGGTGGAACCAAGTCTTTGACGCAACCTCCAAATCGAGACACTTCTTTCACTATGCTGGAGCTTAAATATGAATATTTTGTACTGGTCATTATAAAAATGGTTTCGATCTTATTATCTAGCTTATTATTCATAAGGGCCATTTGAAGCTCATATTCAAAATCAGACACAGCCCTTAAACCTTTAACTATAACTCTAGCCTGTTTTAATCGAGCAAAATCAACGAGTAGGCCTGAGAAACTATCTACCTCAATATTTTTGATATCTTTTGCCGACTCTTTTATCATCTCCAATCTCTCTTCTACAGTAAACAGCGGCTTTTTTTGAGGGTTTGAAAGGACTGCTACAATTAACTTATCAAATAGTTTTGCACTTCTCGCGATAATATCCAAATGACCGTAAGTAATCGGATCAAAACTTCCAGGATATATTCCAATATTCAAATGTCAGTCACTCCTTCACCAAAAACGTTAATGCAGTTCGGCCATAATTTTTGTTCTTGTAACATGAAAATCCATCAAATGCAAATGACTCATCCCTTGGATGCTGAACTATTACTATTGAAGCAGCGATGCTACTGGCTTTTAAAATGTTCAAAGTTTTTTCTATGTGATTTTTATAATAAGGGGGGTCTAAAAAAATTATGTCAAAAATGTTTCCTTCTAAAGCTAATTTTTCAATACCATGAATAATATCATCTTTAATAACTAGGCCTTTGTCGACAAAATTTAAAGCTTGAAGGTTCTGATTAATTACTGCACAAGCCGCTGGATTTTTTTCAACAAATACCGCCTTATTGGCTCCCCGGCTTAACGCTTCAATGCCTACGGCACCAGTACCTGCAAATAAGTCTAGAAAGTTGCTGCCCGGTACTCTATCTCCAATTATATTAAATAAAGCTTCTCTTACGAAGTCACTTGTAGGACGCGTATCTATGCCTTTTACTGATTTGATTTTTCTTCCTCTATGAGTGCCACCTATAATTCTCATAATATACCACCTTGTTCAAGCAATATTCTAACATATTAAGGTCAACTTTAAAACAAAAACTTGGTTTTTTTGTTGCTTTTGCTACAAATCTTGAATATTTTTGTTAAAGAATGTTTATACTATGACTGTAATAAACTTTCCCCATAAGCTCTTCCTCCGGTTTCTCCTCTCCCAATGCCGGCATTTTCGCCGGCATATTATATTGACAAAAAAGAACAGACTCAAAAACTGAGCCTGTTCTTTTTATTTATTTATTGAGTTGTCGTTCCGCCAGCTGCACGTCTTTGATAATCTTCAATCATCTTTCTTACCATATGGCCACCGACAGCACCACAATCTCTTGAGGAGTAGTTACCCCAGTAGCCATCTGCAGGGGCCTGAATTCCAACTTCTTTTGCTACTTCATTTTTAAATTGTTCCATAGCTTTATAAGCTTCAGGAACAACTAGTTTATTTCTTTTTTGACCTAATGCCATTTTTAATTTCACCTCCTTTGTTTCTGTATTCTTAATATAACCCAAGAAAAAGTCTATATACTAGCACAATCTGCCTAGCTGTCCAATCGATGCTTTAAATGTTTTTTACAAAAAAAATAAACGACCATACAAGTAGCCTTAGGCACATATGTATCGTTTATTTACATTTATATATTGATTTTTAAATCAAGCGAATTTTTTAGATTTGCATATTCAGGCAAAGCAAGATATCCCTTATCTAATATCTCCTGTGCCAATTTTTGAGTTGTCTTGAGAGTCCCCATATCTTTTGTAAAACTTGCAAACTTAAATTCGAAAAAGCCATGCTGTTTAACTCCTAAGAATTCGCCAGGGCCTCTTAATTCTAAGTCCTTTTGTGAAATTTCAAATCCGTTATGACAATTCATTAAATAATTTAATCTTTCCCTTGCAATTCCCTGATTGGAACTTGATATTAAAATACAGTATGACTTTAAGGCACTTCGGCCGACTCTGCCCCTTAATTGGTGAAGTTGAGCAAGGCCAAACCTTTCAGCACTTTCAATTATCATCAAGGTGGCAAAGGGTACATCTACTCCCACCTCTACAACGGTCGTTGCCACAAGGACTTGAATTTCTTTTGCCAAAAATTGTTTTAGTATCCTGTCTTTTTCTTCTTGTTTTAATTTGCCGTGAAGCATTTCAATTTTTAAATTGGGATATTCCCGCTGCAGATATTCTTTATGCTCTTGCACATTAATGATATCCAATTCATTTTCTTCAACGGCGGGGCATACCACATACGCAAGATGACCTTTTTTCACTTCGGCTGCCATAAAATCATAAACTCTTTTTCTCATATAGTCTTGTACAACATATGTTTCTACTTTCTGTCGGCCTGACGGCAAGGTATCGATTATTGATATATCTAAATCGCTGTACAGCACCATGGCTAAAGTTCTCGGTATAGGTGTTGCACTCATAACAAGGACATCGGGATACTGACCTTTATTAACAAGATTTTCTCGTTGTTTTACCCCAAATCGATGTTGTTCATCAGTTATAACCATGCCTAATCGTTTAAATTCCACATCTTCTTGGATTACAGCATGTGTTCCTACTAAAACATCTATATCTCCCTTTTTTAACTTATCAAGGCGGTTTTGCCTATCTTTTTTACTAAGCCCGCCTTTTAGTATGTCAATTTTGATACCATGAGATTTTAAGAACCGTTGTAGAGTTTGAAAATGCTGCTCGGCCAAAATCTCAGTTGGAGCCATCATAACTCCTTGCAAACCATTCTTTGCTGCTAAATACAGTGCAGCACAGGCCACAAGAGTTTTTCCGGAACCAACGTCTCCCTGAACGAGCCTGTTCATAATATACTCACTTTTAAGGTCTTTAATAATGTCATTTATAACCTTTACCTGCCCAGAAGTTGGAGAAAATGGCAATTTAGATAAAAATGGCTTTAAATCTAAACAATTGTAAATGTTTTTGCGCTTTTGGCCTTTAAGATAAATTTTTGACAAACCAATGCTTAAGTTAAACAGCAACAATTCCTCGAAAATTAACCTTTCCCGGGCTTTTTCCAGTATCGTAAAGTTTTTAGGAAAATGGATATTTTTAATTGCGTCTTCCAATGATAAAAGGTTATGCTGTTTCAATATACTCTGCGGCAATGTTTCTTTCAGATTGGATATAAGTTCAAGGGCACTTTTAACTGTATTTCTAACAAGATTTTGTGAAACTCCTTTAGTCAAGGGATATATAGGTCGGATTCTTTCCAGTTTTATTGGTTTGTTTTTGTCTAACTTAACCCACTCAGAGCTTGAAATTTCAAAAGTCCCAAAATTCTTTTTTACTTTTCCAATCAATAAAAGCTTCTGACGGGGGTAGAATCTTTGTTGTAAGTAAGGTTGATTAAAAAAAACCGCATAGCCATTGTTCTGTCCATCAAAAACAGGTACCTTAGTTATGTATAACCCCGAAAGTGCTTTTTTGCTTACTGCATTGCCTGTAACGATACATGGAAAAGCTGCAATTTGATCTTCTCTACCCTGTTTAAATGTCAATGGCGACAGGTCTTGATAGTCTCTGGGAAAATAAAATAGGGCATCCCTAATTGAGCAAATTCCTAGTTTTGAAAGCAGTTTGGCTTTTGCCGGTCCAATACCTTTAATATTTGTTATATCTGCCGATAGGTCCACTAAATCACACCCTTATTCCACAGAAACAATATAATAATACAGGCTTTGACCTCCTGAATAATATTCTATATCAAATTCATCATATCTTTGTGTCAATATATCAACGGTCTTCTCCACCGCTGACTCTTCAATGTCAGAGCCGTAATAAATTGTAATCATACCTTCCTCTTTACCTTCTGTCATAAGCTCAACAAGTTTAATAATGACTTCCTCTATATCTGTACCTACAATCTGCAGTTTGCCATCTATTATGCCTAAAATATCGCCTGTTTTTATTTGAGTGCCATTATACTGAGTATCCCTAACTGCATAAGTTACTTCGCCCGAAACCACGGTTTTAATGTTTTCACTCATATTTAAAATATTTTCTTCTATAGAAACGTCTGGATTAAAGGCAAGTAAAGCTGAAATTCCTTGCGGTATGGATTTTGTAGGTAAAACGTGAATATTCTTTTTTGATATAGACTTAACTTGCTCTGCCGTCAAAATTATATTTTTGTTATTTGGCAAAATAATAATATCATTATAGCCTGTCTTTTCTACCACAGACAAAATACTTTCTGTGCTTGGATTCATTGATTGGCCACCTTCAATGATATCCGCACCTAAACTTGAAAAAATCTCATTTAAACCTTGACCGGATGATACAGAAATTACACCTATCTTTTTATTATCGCTTTTATTATCATAAAGCTTATCGTAGTTTTCATTACTTTCTACTGAATTACCTATCATTTCTTTATGTTGAATTTTCATGTTATCGATCTTTATATTTGAGAGTTCGCCCCATTTTAAAGAGCTGCCAAGTACTAAATCAGGCCTGTTGGTATGTATGTGGATTTTCGCCAATTCTGCCGTACCTGTGACAATCATTGAATCTCCTAAACTTGACAGTTCTTTTTTTAATGCCTCCATGTCTATTGCATTTCCCGTTATGAAAAGTTCAGTACAATACATGTATTTTATTTCTTGATAAGTCTTACTGTAGCTAATGTCTCCAGCAGAATCAACAACAGAAGATTGATATGCAGTAGAAATATCCAGCTCAGGATTTTTTATAACTTCAAGAAACCCCATCATTAAAAAAAGCAAGCCTTTTCCGCCAGCGTCTACGACATTTGCCTCTTTTAATGCTTTTAACATCTCAGGGGTTTTAGCCAATACCTTTTCACCATATTTTAATGTGTTTTCAAGAATAATTGATAAGTCATTTGTGCGCTTTGCCTCGGAAATCATTTTATCAGCAGTTTCCCTGGCCACCGTAAGTATAGTGCCTTCCACCGGCCTCATTACTGCACGGTAAGCAGCATCTACACCGCTTTTATATGCTAAAGCCAGTTCCATGGAGCTTAAACTGCTCTTATTGGCAGGAATGCCTTGTGCAAAGCCTCTAAAAAGCTGTGATAATATAACTCCCGAATTGCCTCTGGCGCCCATCAGCGAACCCCAGGCAGCTTTGTCGGCGACCTTTTTTAAATCAGCAGAAGATACTTGCTCCAATTCCTTTACAGCCTGGTCCATTGTGAGTGACATGTTTGTACCAGTATCACCGTCAGGCACTGGAAACACGTTTAAAGAATCTACTACTTTTTTATTTTGTCTCAAAACAAAGGCAGCATAAGTTATTGCCTTTTTGAGCAAATTAGCGTCAATTCTTTCCATCACCAATCCAGAATACCTCCCCATTTCTTACTTTGTCCTTACTCCGTGAACTATTACATTTATTTTATCGGGGCTAAAACCCAGTGTGTTTTTTAATACGAAGTCGACTTTTTCAATTACATTGTGGGCTACTTCGTGTATCTTAGTACCATACTGCACTACGATATAAAGGTCAACTGTAAGCACATCTTCACTGATTTTTACCTCAACGCCTTTGCCTAAGTTTTCCCGGCCTAAAAGCTCAGTTATCCCATCACTCATTTTCCTGGAGGCCATTCCCACTAAACCATAGCAGTCCATAGCAGCATTTCCGGCAATTATAGCTATAACTTCTTTAGATATATGAATTTCACCTAAAGCGTTTTTGATTATATTCTTCAACAGGTTTCCTCCCTTCAAGCTGAATCTTTATAACCATTATAATATATTTTTTGTGTTTTTCATATTTATTAATTGATTTTTCTTGGTTGCAGTTGACTTACTTATATGATAAAATACTTTTGTCATACATAAGAGGAGGTGCAATAATGGCAAAGTGCGAAATTTGTGGTAAGTTGCCCAGGAGAGGCTTTAAACTAAGCCATTCCCATATAAGATCTAAGCGTACATGGGCTCCAAACATCCACAGAGTTAAAGCCGATGTGGATGGTCACATAAAGCGTATCAAAGTATGCACCGGGTGTTTACGCTCCGGTAAAGTAAAGAGAGCTCAATAAAAATCAGCGTGCCAGGTAGCACGCTTTTTTAATCCCCATGACCGAACAGACCAAGTAAAGTTTTAACAAATTTGCTAAGGGCTCTTGGGAGTTTTACAACATATATCCGCATCAACCCACCCCTTTCACCATTTAGTGGTAAATAATAACCATCCAAACCAAATCAAAAAACCTCCTGTAGCTAACATCCAGATCCAAGATGGGAGCCCTACTATCAATACTGCTATACCGGTAATTGCAGCACATATGCCTAGTATTTGCTTTATGTTAAGGTGCCTCCACACTTTGCCACCCCCCGCTGGCAAAAATCCCCGGTTATTTTATTATATTCAAACAACGCATTTTGTGATACCAAAAATGATTAAATGCACTCTTTTAATTTTTTTATTACCTTTTCAGGATTACTGGAGTTATATATAGCAGAACCTGCTACTAATATATCCGCTCCAGCATCTATTATTTTTGATGCGTTATTTTCATTAATGCCTCCATCTACTTCAATTAAAATCTCCGAATTGCTTTGACTTAAAATTGCTCTCAGCTCCGATATCTTATGGAGCATTCGGGGGATGAATTTTTGCCCACCAAAACCTGGATTGACACTCATAATAAGTACTAAGTATATATCATCGAGAATATATTTTATGGTATCTAAAGGGGTGGAGGGGTTTAAAGCAACCCCCGGCTTAATACCTTTATCCTTAATATGCGTCACTAATCTATGTAAATGAACGGTAGATTCCACATGAACCGTAACTATATCAGCACCCGCCTCAATAAATTCATCAACATACTTTTCCGGATTGTCAATCATTAGATGAACATCAAATGGTAGGCTAGTCTTTCCTTTTAGGCAGGATATAACCGGTGGACCCAAAGTGATATTTGGCACAAAATGACCATCCATCACATCTATGTGTAAAAGATCAGCACCACCTTGTTCCACTCGCTTCACTTCTTCTGCCAGGCAACTAAAATCCGCAGATAAAATTGAAGGAGCTACTTTAACCACAAACATAACCTCTTTCTTTTATAATTTTGATATTATCCATTTCCTTTAAAATAGAGTATGTCATTTAGCCATACTTCTATTTCCATATTCCCGACACCTTCTACGGGAATACTTAACGGGCTATCTTCGGGAGAATGCTTTTCAAGATATACGGTGCGGTTTTTGCCCAAATCATCTGATACAATTACTTTAACAGTTATCTCCGAAGGCTCAGAAGGCAAAAGTATAGGCTCAACTATTATTCTCTTTGTTTCAGCTGGACCATTGCTCACTACTAGTGTAATCGAAGTTCCAGGTTCCATCAGCTCATATGGTCTAGGACTTTGTTCAATTACCGTATTTTTCGGAGCATCATCGGTCTTCTTTGAAACACTATATGCTATATTCTGGTTTTTTAATATTTTTTCTGCTTCCTCTAACGTTTTTCCAACCAGGTTCGGTACTTCTACAAGCTCAGGCCCTAAACTTACAGTAAAATTAATCATCTCTCCTTCTGAAAGAGTAAGGCCGGCTCTAGGATTTTGGTCAATTATTACTCCTTCCGGTACTTCATTAGAATACTGCCGAATGATCCGACCTGGTTCAAAGCCACTATTTTCTAGCAGAGCAATACCTTCTTGCTCTGTCCTGCCAATTATATTGGGAACAGTGCTGGCTTTTGGCCCTTTACTTATTATTAAATCAATTGGAGGTCGATTTGTCTTTACCCTCTGACCGCCCTTTGGATCCTGGTCTATTACCTGCCCTGCTGGAGCGGTATCGAAAACTCTATCCGCTATATTATAATCTAGATGGTGCTCTTTTAGCTTTTGTATAGCCTCTTCTTCAAACATACCTATGACATCTGGAACTGTAGTTTCTGGTACCTCTAAATATTTTCTCGCTAAATTTGCTCCAAGATATGAAAATATTCCAAACAGCAAAACAAAAAGGGCTGCGATGCCTATACCTCTTAAAATGTTCCTTGGCCTTTTTCTTTTAGAAGTGGAGTTAGTAGTTGTACCAGTAGGAAATGGATTGTTTGTTATATTGTCCATAATCAAAGTATGTTCTATATTGCCAGGTTTGAAATTGGCTACTTCCGGACTCAATAGTGCTCGCCTTAAATCAGCCTTCAAATCTTCAGCACTTTGATATCTATCATCAGGGGATTTGGCAAGACATTTTTGCACTATAGCTTCAAGTTGCCTCGGAAATCCCGGAATTATATTTGAAATCAACTCCGGTTGTTCCTGAATTTGTTTTAAGGCTATAGATACAGGAGTTTCCCCATTAAAGGGCAATTTGCCTGTAAAAGCTTCATACAACACTATGCCAGCAGAGTATAAATCAGAACGCTCATCAACAGTATCACTTCGTGCTTGTTCGGGTGAGAAATATTGAACGGAACCAAATACGTTGCCAGTATTGGTGATGGTAGAGCCACCTGTTGCTCTAGCAATGCCGAAATCTGTCACTTTGACTCTGCCATCAGATGTTATCATTATGTTTTGGGATTTTATATCCCTGTGAACTATCTTATTTTTGTGAGCACATTCCAATGCATCACATATTTGAATTCCAATTTCAATAACTTCCTTGACAGGTAAAGGTGCTTTTTCCTTTATTAAATCCTTCAAGGTGTGGCCTTCCACATATTCCATAACTATGTAATAAAGACCATCTTCCTCTCCAACATCATAAATACCCACAATGTTCGGATGAGATAGGCTGGCTGCGGCTTGAGCTTCTCTTCTAAAACGCCTAACGAAGTCTACGTCCTCAGCAAATTCCGGTTTTAAAATCTTTATGGCTACAATTCGATTGAGCAAAGTACATTGAGCCTTGTAAACAAAAGCCATGCCCCCGCCGCTGATTTTCTCTAAAATTTTATACCTGTTTCCCAAAATTTTTCCTATCATGATTTCCACATCCCCACTTTGCCTGCTTTAATTATTCCAACGGTAATATTATCATGGCCACCTTTAGAATTTGCCTTTTCAATAAGCTTCAGAGCTGCCTCCTCAGGTTCGAAACTGCAGACAATGTTTTTAATACTGTCATTATCCAGCATATTTGTTAAACCGTCACTGCACAAGACGATAATATCATTATCTTTCAAATCAAACTCCATAATATCCGGTTCTATAATTTCATCGGTGCCCAACGCTTTTGTAATTATGTGGTTCATTGGATGGTTTTTAGCTTCTGTCATGGTTATACGACCTTCTTCCACCAATTGCCACACCAGGGAGTGGTCCTTAGTCAACTGTTCTATATTATTATCCCTTATTCTGTATGCCCTGCTGTCACCCACATGGCCTATATATAAATTGCCGTTATGAAACAGAGCTATTGTTATTGTCGTACCCATGCCTGAAAACTCACTATGCTGTAATGACAAGGAATGTATTTTTTTATTGGCAGTAATTATAGAAGATTCCAATATTCTTTTTACTTTCTGGGCGTCACAGTCTTTAGATAAATTGCTATTAATATATGAGGAGACTTCATTAACAGCAATTCCACTTGCTATTTCTCCGCCTTGGTGACCTCCCATTCCATCGGCTACTATATATAATTCGGGAAAGTTGCTATTTTTTTCGGGAAAATAAAATGCATCTTCATTGTTCTGTCGAACTTTCCCCACGTCACTTTTTATTACCCCTATCATCTTTTCACCTCTTTAATAAACTTCGCCGGAGCTGACCACAGGCGGCCTGTATGTCACTGCCCAATTCTCTGCGAACTGTTGTGGATATGCCGCTGGAAGAAAGTATTTTTTCAAATCTATGGACCTGAGAAGGAGTGCTTCTTTTATAAATTTTCCCTTCCACCGGATTAAGAGGTATTAAATTAACATGACACAACATATCTTTCAACAAGTTTGAAAGCTCATAGGCACATTCATCACTATCGTTCACCTGAGAAATTAGTGCATATTCAAAAGTAATTCGCCTTTTTGTCTTCATTATATAATATTTACAAGCATCTAACAATTGTGAAATAGGATATCGCCGATTTATCGGCATCAAGCAGTTTCTAATCTCATCATTGGGAGCGTGAAGTGAAACTGCAAGTGTAATGGGAATGCCTTCATCTGCTAGGCGAAAAATTTCTGGCACTATCCCACAGGTAGATACGGTTACTCTTCTAAAACTTATATTAAATGCAATAGACATATTCAAAACCTTCAAAAACTGTATTAGCTCATCATAATTTAAGAGGGGCTCTCCACTACCCATTACAACGACTCTGCTCACTTTTTCCCCGGAATCTTTCTCAATAGCAAGCACTTCATCTGCCATTTCTGACCACAATAAATTTCTCACCATGCCTCCTTCTGTTGAAGCGCAAAAGGCACACCCCATTGAACATCCTACTTGGCTGGAAATACATGCAGTAACACCAAATGAGTATTTCATTTTAACGCTCTCCACCAAATTTGCATCTTCAAGCAAAAACACATACTTTACAGTTTCATCCAGTGCCGATTCGTATTTTTTGTAAACATCGATCATGCTTATATAAGCATGATCATTGAGTTTACCTATTAAAGTTTTAGGTAAATCTGTCATTTTTTCAAATTGAGTTTGCCCTTTATAGATCCACTTAAAAATTTGTCTTGCTCTATATGCAGGCTCACCTATTTGTCTTAGAAATTCTTCTAATTGAGTAAGCGTAAGTCTTTTTAAATCGATTTTGCTCAATTATCATCCCTCAAACCTTGACTTTTTTAATCGGGCTACAAAGAAGCCATCTGTCCCGTGAATATGGGGGTACAGAGTAATATAACTGTAAGGCTCTTTTAGATCTTTATGAAGCGGTTTGGGCAAATACGGTCTTAAATCATCATAAGCAAAATCTTTGTTTTTTGCAAGAAAATCCTCTACAATTTTCTCGTTTTCTTCCGGCTCTATGCTACATGTGCTGTAAACTAAAAATCCGCCAGGCTTTACATATTTTGAAGAGACTGCAAGGATTCTCTCCTGCTCTTTTTTTAAGGCACTTATATCTTCAGGCTTTTTTGACCACTTTATGTCAGGTTTCCTGCGGATAACTCCCAATCCAGAACATGGCGCATCGATCAAAACCTTATCAAACCTCTCTAGCATTGCCTCATCAAGAATTTTTGCATCTTTTACTTGCGCCTTAACAATGGTAGCTTTTAATCGTTTAGCGTTCTCCTCTATGAGCTTCACTCTATGTGGATGGATATCCCATGAAACAATTTCTCCCCGATTTTGCATCAGAGCCGCCATGTGTGTGGTTTTGCCTCCTGGAGCAGCAGCCACATCAAGAACTTTGTCATTGGCTTTTGAACCCACTGCAAGTGATGCAATTATTGAACTTTCGTCCTGGACAGTAAAAAGGCCGTCCTTAAAGCTTTTTAACTGGTAAACAGGCGGCGACTTTACAATATATAAAGCTTCTTGTGCAAGGTGTCCGGGAACAGCATCAGCACCTTCCTCGTTTAAACGCATTAATAATTCTTCCTTGGTTGTTAAAAGGGTATTTACCCTGATGCACAATCTTGGTGGCTCATTAAAAGCTTTACACAATCTTTCGGTAAAATCTGCACCAAATAAATAAAGCCATCTAGTTATAAGCCACTTAGGGAAAGAATAGTAAATAGATAAATACTCTACTATGTCTTTATCTTTACTTGGATAGGATACCCGCTCTCTGTTTCTAACAGCATTTCTTAAGACAGCGTTAGTAAAATTGGCAGCTCTTTGCCCTTCATATTTTTTTACTAAATCCACTGATTCATTAACTGCAGCAAAATCCGGCACCTTGTCCAGAAAATATGTCTGATATATACCCAATCTTATGGCATTTTTGACAAAGGAAGTCATCTTAGATAATTTTATTTTGGAAAATTGCGATATTATATGATCCAATAAAAGCCTATTTTGTATAACTCCGTTAACCAATTGGGTAACCAGTGCTTTGTCTTTTTGAGAAAGGTCATCTGTTAAATATTGACTTAATAGCAGGTTGCTGTATGAGCCGGCTTGGGTTTTTACAAGTATAGATATGGCCAGTTCCCTAGGACTTTTCAATTTATGTTTGCTCCTTCCCTTTTATAAAAAAATCTATTGCTTCTGTTACTTTAGCCAAATCAACCCGTGTATTTTTACATGGTCCTTCAGGTCTTATATTTAATATTCCCATTACCGGCAAAGGATTTGTGTCAATTATACCCTCTGTTAAATCCCTTTCACAAGCAATTGCAATAATTGCTTTAGGTTTGGTATCCTTAACTTTTTTTCGAGCCAATGTCCCTCCAGTAACCACCGCAAGATTTACACCATACTTTTTACTTATCATGAGCAGTTTGTCTATATCGCATTTGCCGCAATGACGACAGTTTGATGCATCGGTGGTAATTTTGTGTGGACAGTCCCACTTCTGCAAGCAGTGAGGTGCCAGAATAAGTATGTCTTCAGGTTTTAAACTATAATTGCGGCTTTGAAGCAATTTGTTGTTTACTTCAATGTAAGAACTTTTGATAACATCATTAGGTATGCGCAGCATTCTCCCTACAGCCAAAGCTAAGGGGAATAGCATGTTAATAGATGCATTCATTAAACCTTCTAAACCAAAGAATCGCTTAACGCTCAATAAAGTCATCACAACACCAGCAAGGCCAATGCTTACTATTAGAATAAACAAACTAAGTACTGCAATTATGGCAAGTAATACATAACGATACCAGGAACCAAATCTATTATAATAGATTAAAATTCCTGACAGTATCATGCCAAAAATCAGCAGCACGCTGACCGAAAGCAAGCCTATAAAAACTCTCTTTTTTATTTTTGTAGTTTCTCTATTTTGAACAAATGTCTGCAAAGAAATCTCCCTCTTTAAAATGGTGACCTGCTAAATACTCCGTGGCTTTCATGGGTTTGCCGCCAGCTTCCTGAAGTTCTGTTATAAGAAGGTCGCATGTGCCAGTGCCTACAAGAAAGCCTTCGTTTTTTATCAAACCTCTAAAC
Source organism: Tepidanaerobacter sp. GT38 (assembly GCF_021991635.1). GTDB lineage: Bacteria > Bacillota > Thermosediminibacteria > Thermosediminibacterales > Tepidanaerobacteraceae > DTU063. The sequence continues at coordinate 11,879 of NZ_JAFFJA010000032.1, read as the reverse complement.
TTGCCGGGAGCTGGGTCTTTGCCGGAGTCATAAAGCCTCGCCTTAAATATTTTAATTACCTTGCCATTGCAGGTTGTATATGCACAAGGCCAAGGATACGTACCCCTAATGAGATTGAAAATATCCTCAGCGCTTTTGGACCAATCAATTTCCCCAATTTCTTTTTTCAGCATCGGGGCATAGGTTGCTTTTTCATGGTCCTGGGGTAGCCGAATTATGTTGCCGGATTTTATGTAATCAAGAGTCGTAAGCAGCAATTGCCCCCCTAAAACTGATAATTCTTTAAAAAGATCCAGCGATGTCCAATCGTCTCTTATCTCTATTGATTCCTGTAGAAAAATATCTCCCGTATCCAAACCTTCATCCATCCACATTGTTGTTACACCGGTAACTTTTTCCCCATTAATAATTGCCCACTGAACCGGAGCTGCTCCTCGGTATTTAGGCAAAAGCGAAGCGTGTACATTTATACAGCCTATTTTTGGTATTTCCAAAACCTTACGTGGAAGTATTTGTCCGAAAGCAACCACTGTGATTAAATCAGGCTTTAAAGAATCTAAAACTTTTATAAAATCTTCATTTCTAACTTTCTCTGGCTGGTATACGGGAATATCGTATTTCATTGCCACTTCCTTTACGGGCGGAGGAGTAATTATCCTCTTTCTGCCAACAGGCCGATCCGGCTGCGTAACAACTGCTATAACGTCAATATTTTCTTTTATCATATTTTCAAGGGGTGTTGCTGCAAATTCAGGAGTACCCATAAAAACAACTCTCATTTTTATCCCTCGCTATCAGGTTCAAGAAATTTTGTAACTTTATCAACAAAAAGTATCCCATCTAAATGATCTATCTCGTGGCAAAAAGCGCGGGCAAGCAGGTCTTCTCCCTCAATTTCAAAAAAATTCCCCCATCTGTCCTGTGCTCTTACCTTTACGCGCTTAGGCCTGGGTACTTCACCTAATACACCGGGTATACTAAGACATGCTTCAGGCTGTGTTATTTCCCCCTCACTTTCTATGATCTCAGGATTTATCAGCTCAATAGGTCCCTCTCCTACATCTATTACGACTACCCTTTTTAATATGCCTATTTGCGGCGCAGCAAGGCCTACACCCTCTGCCTCAGCCATAGTTTCAAGCATATCTTCAATAAGAGTATGCAGTCGTTTATCAAATACCTCTACTTTTTTCGACTTTTTTCGTAAAACTTCATCGCCATATTTTCTAATTTTTCTTAATGCCAAAAGATTCCCTCCTATAGCAAATCCTGCGGGTCCATGTCCCAGGCAATATCTACGCGGCTGTTGTCGTTTATAGTCTGCAGCTCATTGCAAATTTCAGTTAAGACTTGTATTTTTATGCTCTTTAATAAAATATTATATCTGTAATTTTCTTTGATCTTTGATTTGGGTGCCGGAACTGGACCGTATATTTCAGCTTCTTTATCATACTTTTGATATAAAATTGCTCTTATATTCTCGGCTTCTCTCTTAACTTCCTCCTCATGACGGCCTTTAAATCTTATGTTTAGTATATGGCAAAAAGGCGGATATACTGCTTTGTATCGCATTTTAAGCTCATCTTGATAAAAACCTGAAATATTCAGATTGCAAGCCGCCTTTATGGCAAAAGATTCTGGCGCATACGTTTGTACATAAACTCTACCAGGAGTATCACCTCTGCCAGCTCTTCCAGCTACTTGAGTTATAAGCTGAAAAGTGCGCTCACCACACCTAAAATCCGGCATGTTCAGTGCGGTATCGGCACTTATGATCCCGACAAGTGCAACATTGGGAAAATCAAGGCCTTTAGCCACGGCCTGAGTGCCTATTAAGATTTGAGCAGCCCCCTTTTTAAAGTCAAACAGCATTTTTTCCATTGAGCCCTTTTTAGACGTAGAGTCAGAATCGATTCTAAGTGTCCTGCAGTCCGGGAAAAACCTCCTGATTTCCTGCTCTATCTTTTCTGTGCCAGCTCCAAAATATCGTATATTTTCACTGTTGCACTTAGGACATAAATCCGGTGCTTTTACAGTATAGCCGCAATAATGACATTTAGCACTTTTTTCATTAAAATGATATGTAAGCGAGATATCACAGTGCCTACATTTCAGTACAAAACCACAATCCCGACAAATGATAAAAGTAGAATGACCTCTTCGATTTAAAAAAAGGATCACCTGTTTATCAGCTTCTAATGTTGCTTTAATCCCTGCTAATAACTTGCGGCTAAAAATATGACAATTGCCTGATTTTAGCTCTGCTTTCATATCGATAATTTCCATTTTGGGCAACGGCCTTCCCGAAACCCTTTTTGTCAGTTTAACAAGGGCGTATTCTCCTTTGGCTGCCTTATAAAAGGATTCAACTGAAGGTGTAGCGCTTCCCAAAAGCAGCATTGCATTTTCATGTTTTGCACGAAATTGAGCCACCAGCCTTGCATCATAATAAGGATGCTCTCCATTTTTATATGATGCCTCATGCTCTTCATCAATGATAATCATGCCCAAATCCTGTATGGGAGCAAAGACTGCGGACCTTGCCCCAATAACCACTGAAGCACTGCCCGAATAAATCCTTTGCCATTCGTCAAATCGCTCTCCTGGTGAAAGCCTGCTGTGAATAACAGCTGTTTTCCCGGGAAATCTTTGATGGAATATGGAAAGCATTTGCGGTGTCAATGAAATCTCAGGTACTAAAACAAGAGCTCTTTTTCCTTGACTTAATACATTTTGTATAGCTCTAATATATACTTCAGTCTTTCCGCTTCCGGTGACACCATAAATAAGTGTTGTCTTTTTCGAGCTGGAAAAGATATTATTTATTGTTTCTATAGCGCTTATCTGTTGCTCTGTTAATTTGATGTCCTTTGAGCTGTCTTCAGCACTTAATACAATAGGTTTTCTTCTAACAGCTCTATACTCTTTTTTTACAATTCCTTTTTCAATGAGAGCCGTCAACGCTGACCTAACTGATGAAATGGAAATCTCAAGTTGTTCCGATATATTTTGGGCTGTAGAAGGACCATTTTTTACAATAAACTCACACACTTGTTTTTGGATAAATGCTTTATTTGATATGGCTTTATCGACAGAGCTAATAAAATAGACAGTTAAATTTTTTGTGCTTGCTTTCGGAGGCAGCATCAGTTTTAAAAAATCAATAAGGGCTGTGCCGTAATATTTAGCAAGTTCCCTTGATAAATGCACAAGAGAGTTCGGCAAAGATACAGTTTCTTTGCTGATAATTTCTTTGAGCTTAAACTTTGGAACCTGGTTTAACTCTGTAAGTTGTGTCACCACACCAGATACTCTTACGTTGTTAAAGGGAACGCATACTAAGTCACCTACATTTATCGAGGAGGTCAGATGCTCTGGAACAAGATAAGAATATTCTTTTTTGGCTCGTGGATGTTTTACATCAACAGCTACAGAAGCGGTTATAATCAAAAAACCTCCCCCTTAAAAAACAAAAAACCTAAGACATCCGGTTTTGCAAATATAAGAGCACCCTATTTAAAATCTCATCTGCTAAATCTCGTTTTAGCATCTTAGGCAGTTTTTCGATTCGTCCGTCACTATGCAAAATCGTAACAATGTTGGTATCTTTAGCGAATCCTGCACCGGCTTCAGTAAGATCATTTAATACAATAAAATCCAAATTCTTTCTTTTAAGCTTATCTTGAGCATTAACTATTGTATTGTTGGTTTCTGCCGCAAAACCTATGAGAACTTGATTGGATTTTTTATTTCCTAGTTCTTGTAGGATATCTGGATTCTTTTTAAGCTCTAAAGTCATATTTGAATCTTGTTTTTTTATTTTTTCACCTTTTATATTCTTTGGTGCATAATCAGCTACAGCTGCCGACTTTATAACTACATCAACATCTGCATAATGCTTCATAACGGCACTGTACATTTCTTCTGCAGTATCAACACGTATAAATCTCTCCAAGCCTAAGGGAGGGGTGAGATTTGTTGGGCCTGATATCAAAGTTACTCTTGCCCCCCGCTGAACCGCCTTTTCAGCAAGAGCATAGCCCATCTTTCCGGAAGAATGATTTGTAATAAATCTTACGGGGTCTATAGGTTCTCTGGTAGGACCTGCAGTTATTAAAAACCTTTTGTCTTTCAAATCACCGTCTTTGCCTAAGATAACTTTTATATGTTCAACTATGTCTGTGGGTTCGGGGAATCTGCCCTTCCCACTGTATCCGCAGGCCAAGTCACCTTCTTCAGGATCCAAGACAGTAATTCCCAGCGCTTTTAATGCAGCGATATTTCGCTGTGTTATAGGATTTTCGTACATATTTACATTCATGGCTGGCACGACAATTATCTTGGCTTTAGTTGCAAGTAGGGTTGATGTGAGCATATCATCAGCTATTCCCGCTGCCATTTTAGCAATGATATTTGCTGTAGCAGGTGCCACCAAAAATACATCCGCTTTATCAGCCAGAGCCACATGTTCTACTTCCCAGCGAGATGGCTCTTTAAACATATCAATGATTACCGGGTTTTGGGACACCACCTGGAAAGTCAGTGGTTTTACAAATTCACATCCTGATTTTGTCATGATAACTTGAACTTCACAGCCTGCTTTCTTTAAAAGCCGCACCAGTTCCACTGCCTTGTATGCTGCTATACTGCCTGTAACACCCAGTACCACAAATTTACCCTTGAGCATATTTCACCTCAACTGCTTTTTCTGGTCTTGTCTCTGTAGATGGCAATTTTTTGTGCATCCAATTCAAATAAAGCTAATGAAACCGGTTTTTTCGTTTTTACATCAACCATTGCTTTTGCCCCGTCTACCAATTGACGAGCTCTTTTTGCTGCAGCTACAGCAAGGGTATATTTACTATCATATTTTTCAATAAGTGAGTCTATGGACGGCTGCATCATCGCCGCATTCCTCCCTTAACTTTTGTAATAGCTTTGTGTTTCTTAATACTTTACACCTTTCCGCTAAGATTATTGATTGTAACCGCAAAGCTGCTTGGTTTAGGTCGTCATTTAAGACGATATAATCATATTCTAGTGCAGCTTTTATCTCCTCAGCAGCGCATTTAACTCTAAGCTCAATTGAGTCCGCACTATCAGTGCCCCGCTTTGTAATTCGTTTTTTTAGCTCATCTATGCTAGGTGGAGATATGAAAATAAAAACTCCCTCCGGATAATTTCTCTTAACTTGAGCAGCACCCTGAATATCTATTTCAAGAATAACATCTTTGCCCTCGCGAAGCTGCTTAAAGACTTTATCCTTTGGAGTACCGTAGTAATTATTATAAACCTTGGCCCATTCTAAAAATTCGCCTTTTTTTATTTTATCCTCAAAAACTTCAGTGCTCATAAAATAATAATTTTGACCATCTATCTCACCAGCCCTCGGCGGCCTTGTTGTAGCAGAAATAGATAGAAAAAGATTTTCTACGCTATCAATAAGCATATTGCACAATGTCCCTTTGCCTACACCAGAAGGACCAGATACAACAATTAACATACCCGGACTTGTAATTGACTCCAAATTACTCATCCATTTGCTCGCTTTCATTTTCATCTTCATCTTCCATTGAGTTTTTATCATTGCTTAAACGATGGGCTACCGTTTCGGGCTGAACTGCAGATAAGACCACATGATCACTGTCAGTTATAATAACTGCGCGTGTCCTTCGACCATATGTAGCGTCAATTAGCATACCTCGATCTCTAGCCTCTTGAATAATTCGCTTTATAGGAGCAGATTCCGGACTCACTATAGCAATGATGCGGTTTGCCGATACTATATTACCAAATCCTATGTTAACAAGTTTAATATCCACACTAATACCTCCTGAATCTTCATTCTATGTTTTGAATTTGCTCTCTTATTTTCTCAAGTTCGCTTTTTATATCTATAATTTCCCTTGAAATACTATAATCCGATGCCTTTACGGAGATTGTATTTGCCTCGCGAAACATCTCTTGAGCAATAAAATCCATTTTTTTGCCTACAGCTTCATCGGAACTCGACAATTCTTGCATTTGAGCAATATGGCTTTTGAGTCTGACAATTTCTTCAGTGATATTGGATTTCTCTGCAAATATAGCAACTTCTGTTTCTATTCTAGATTCATCCAATGATACATCTGTATACAATCTTTGGATATTAGCCATCAACCTCTCTTTATACTCCAGAGGGACCAATTCTGCTCGCTCTTCGATTTGCTTTACTTTACTTTTTATAAGTTCAAGCCTTGCACTTAAATCGTTCCAGAGGTTTTCGCCCTCCTTTGTCCGCATTTTAATAAGACCTTTTAGAGCTTCATCCAAGGCAGGCATTAAAGATTCCCACAGTTCTTCTTCTGCTACAGAATCTTCTTCCAGTTTTAATACATGTGGCATTAATGAAAGGAGTGACAACGAAACAGGTCCTTCAAAACCTATTTCATCTTTTAATTCTATCAATTTTTTATAGTAATTGCTAGCAAGACATTTGTCAATTTTTATATTAACTGGAAGGTCTTCACCATACAAATTAACGTAGACGTCAAGTCTGCCTCGTATTATTTTCCCCTTTATATAATTTTTTATCTTATCCTCCAAAAAAAGCCATGGTTTTGGTAATCTTACAAACACCTCCAAAAATCTATGATTTACTGAACGTATTTCTACAACGAAATGAAATTTGCCTTGATTTTCACCACGGCCGTAGCCGGTCATACTTTTAATCATGTCAAACTCCCTTTATGTAAACAATAAAATAATAAATCCATTAAACCAGGGATTAGCCCTGGTTTTCTCAATAATCGTCCAAATTATTATATCATTTAATTATGTTTAAAACAACAAATATTGACCCTTCAAAAAGCCTGGCTTTAATGTTATACTAAATTCCAATAAGGAGGTTTTTTTATGCCTTTTGACGGAATTGCACTTTACGGAACAATCTATGAACTAAGACAGTTACTTGAAGGAAGCATTATAACCAAAATCTATCAACCAAACAAACTTGAACTTGTTTTTTTTATTGCTCACAAGAGAAAAGAATATAAACTGCTATTGTCAGCTGATTCTATAAACTGCAGAATTCATATTGCAAAAACTGTAAACCAAAACCCATCATCTCCTCCAATGTTTTGCATGCTGCTTAGAAAGTATCTTTTAGGAGGAAAAATTAAATCTATTTTACAACGGGGTTTAGAACGCATTGTTGAAATAACAGTATGCAATACCGACGAATTCATGCAACCTAAGGAATATATGTTAATTGTTGAGATAATGGGAAAACATAGCAACATAATATTAACAGACCGTCAAAACACAATAATAGACTCTATAAAGCGAATAAGTTTTGAAGTAAACAGATATAGAGAAATTCTGCCTGGAAAAACTTATTTAAGTCCTCCTTTGGAAGAAAAGATAAATTTACTGTCGGTAGATGATAAAGACATTTTTCATTCAATTAAAAAAGCAACCGACTCACAAATTCAAAAAACCTTGAGTAAATGGATTTTAAATAGCTTTGCTGGATTTTCGGGGCTTTCGGCTCAAGAAGTTGCTATAAGAGCAGGTGTTTTCCACGAAATTCCTGTTAGTGAACTAAGTATCCCACAAATTGAACAAATCACAGAGGTCTTTTCCGAGCTCAGGCAAAGCTTGCTAGAACATAATTTCAAGCCCCATGTTTATTTGGATCCAAAGTCTAAAGAACCTATTGATTTTTGGATTTTCCCCATGGATCTCTACCAAAAAGAACATAAGACATCAAATTTTAACGTCAACGAAGCTATTGACTTTTTCTTTATGCAAAAAAAATCTCTCCTGGAAGTTAATAATTTAAAACATATTTTAAAATCGCACGTTATAAAACACATTAAAAAACTAAAGCAAAATCTACGGTATCTCCAAGAAAAGTTAAACAAAACATCGGATTTAGATAAGTATAAACTGTGGGGCGAACTTTTGTCAGCCAATTTATATCGAATAAAACCCGGTCAAAGCCAAGTTGTGTTGCCAAATTTTTATGATTTAAATGAAGAGATAGTAATACCTTTAAATGAAAAGCTATCACCATCACATAATGCCCAAATTTTTTTTGACAGGTATAAAAAATTAAAAGCCACTAAACGAATTGTGGAAGCAAGAATAGAAGATGCTTTAATGGAATTAGAATATCTGGAAAGTACTCTTCTCAACATTGAATACAGCCAGAATATGCAAGACCTGTCAGAGATCCAACAGGAATTGGAATCACAAAATTATATTAAAACAGATAAGCAAAAAAAGGGTAAACCTGAAGTGTCAAAGCCCTTACAATTTAAATCTTCTGATGGTAACACAATCTACGTAGGCAAAAACAACCATCAAAACGATATTCTTACTTTTAAAAAAGCAAAGCCTGATGATATATGGCTGCACGCCAAAAATACACCAGGCTCACATGTAATAATTGAAACACAAGGAAGAGATGTAAGTGAACAAACATTAACAGAAGCTGCCATTGTGGCTGCATACTTTAGCAACGGTCGTAACAGCAGCAATGTTCCTGTAGATTATACACTTGTTCGACATGTCAAAAAGCCATCGGGGGCCAAACCCGGTTTTGTCATATATTATCATCAAAAGACTTTGTATGTAACACCAGAGGAAAGCATTATAAATAAACTATCGTTTTAATATTACCACGCTGTTCTCTCCGTCTACTTCGGTTAACCTAACTTCTATTATTTCTTCCCGGGATGTGGGGACATTTTTCCCCACATAATCTGGTCTTATTGGCAGTTCGCGATGCCCTCTGTCTATCAACACTGCCAATTGTATGGTCCTGGCACGCCCTAAATCTGCCAGGGCATCAAGGGCAGCTCTTACTGTTCTGCCTGTGTATATAACATCATCTACCAAAATTATTTTTTTATCAGTAATTTTAAATGGTATTTCGGTTTTTTGCACTAGCGGCGATGGCGCAAGGCTTGATAAATCGTCACGATACAAAGTTATATCTAAAATGCCAACGGGGATCTCCACACCTTCAATTGAATAAATATAATCAGCCAATCTCCTGGCAAGGGGTACCCCCCTCCGTCGTATACCTACCAGCGCCAAATCCGCTACACCTTTATTTTTTTCTATGATTTCATGGCTAATCCTGATTAGCGCACGATTTATTGCCTTTTCGTCCATTATACGCGCTTTCTCTTCCATTTCACTCCCCCATTTTTTCTTTTCTTAATATTTCTAATATAGAGTTCATATCATCTGGTATCGGTGCCGTAAACTCCATATATTTCCCTGTGCTCGGATGACAAAAACCAAGCTTATACGCATGAAGTGCTTGCCCTTTTATATTAAAAGGCGGCTTTTTTCTGGAATAAACAGGGTCTGCTACAACCGGATGGCCTATAAATTGCATATGAACTCGTATTTGATGGGTTCTGCCAGTTTCAATGGTAACTTCAAGAAAGGTAAAATCATTAAATCTCTCGATTACTTTAAAATGTGTAACAGCTTCTCGAGAACTCTTTGATGCAACTTGCATCTTTGTCCGTTTTACATCATGTCTTCCAATAGGAGCATTTATGGTAGCCTTATCTTCTTTAACATTTCCCCATACTAAAGTATAGTAAACTTTAGTGACCTGACGGTTTTTAAACTGCCTCGATAGGCTCATATGCGCATTATCGGTTTTTGCCAAAACTATGGCACCTGACGTATCTTTATCTAATCGGTGGACTATACCTGGGCGCATTAGGCCGCTTCTTGCCGATAAATCCTTAGTGTGGGAAAGCACAGCATTTATAAGTGTGCCGGAATAATTTCCTGGAGCGGGATATACTACCATACCCCTAGGTTTGTTGACAACTAAAATATCTTTATCTTCATAGATTATATCTAATGGAATATTCTCAGGAGTTATGGAGGGCTCAGGCGGTGGTGGAACATCAACTGATACATGGTCTTTTTCCTTTAGCTTATAGTTTGGCTTGACTACAGCTCCATTTACCTTCACCCAGCCTTCCAATATGCCTTTTTGCAAAAAACTTCTGGATTCTTGTAAGTTTTCAGCTAAAAAGACGTCCAATCTTTTTCTAGCATCTTCTTTTGCAATCGTAATTTCGTGTTTATGGCTCAAGCTCTACCTCCTGTTACTTGATTTGCTTTTGAAAATCCGGGTGAAACATAATAAGATAGACTAAGATTATTACACCAACAACTATGGCACAGTCAGATATATTAAAAACCGGCCAAATCCGAAAGTCCAAAAAATCAACTACATATCCATATCTCAATCTATCTACTAGATTCCCTATAGCCCCACCTAAAATCAATGCCAATACAATTTTTAAAACGTTGTGTTTTATTGGATATTTTATTAAAACAAATGCGATTATTAAAATAACCGCCAGTGAAATCGCCGTTATAAAAAAAGTTTTGCCATTAAAAATGCCAAAAGCTGCTCCCGGATTTTGAACATATGTAATATGAAAGATGTCGTTTATAACGGGGATTGTCTGATATGGCTTCATGTGCTTTTGCACCAGATATTTTGTAAACAAATCCAAAGCTAAAATTAAAAAACTAACAATAAAATGCAAATAAACTACCTCCAGGTCTTATGATTTTATCCAAATTATATAATACCCCACTTTAAACTTCAATGCAAAAATGCCCTATAAGGGCATTTACTTTTCCAGTTCATTTTTATCATCTTCAGCTGTATCTACTTCATTATCTAAAATAGCATCAATTTCTTCAACTATTCCCAGCTCTTCGTTGCCATCCTCATAAGTTTCAGTGTAATCTACAGCTCCAGGTATGTCCTGGGGCCCGCTAGATGTGCCGTATCTTGCAACATCCTGCCAGGCATCTTCACCATCATATCCCACTTCATCAGTTCCATCGCGAAAACTTCTTCCAAAGGGAAATCCTAAGACTTCCTCTTCTAGCGGCCTTCTGCTATTTTCCTCTTGATTTTCCGCTGATTTTTTACAATCAATGCAAAGGGTGGTATAAGGCAAAGCCTTTAGTCTCTCCTCTGATATAGGCTTTCCGCAATTTTCACATATCCCATAAGTCCCTTCACTGATTCTGTCTAAAGCATGGTTTACTTTCATAAGCAGAACCTTTGAATTATCTTTTAAGCCTAAATCTTTAGCTCTTTCAAAGGTCTCTGCCCCTAAATCTGCCGGATGATTGTCATAACCTGATAGTTCACCTATAGAATTCTTTAAAGGCTCTGAACCGCGCTTTGATAAAGACTCCATCTGTTTTTCAAGCCGACTTTTTAAACTCTCTAGCTGCTTTTTATAATATTCTAGGTTCAAGTTGGGCCTCCTTAGTTTCTATAATGATATTTTAAAGCTGTTTTTGAACTATCTTAATTATATCGGCAATAAATGTACCTATTATTGGCAATCTTAAAATCACAATGCGCTGGAGAATATAAATAACTAAGGCGCCTAAAAGAGTAAAACCTACAGCTGTGCCAAAGCCTCTGGCAATACCACCTATGAAATTTAGGTACAATAATCTTTTTGGGTTTCTCAAGAGCTCAACATATTCAGCTAAGTTAAGCCTTTCAATATTTAAGGATAGTTCATCAATTTTTTGGCTAAGCTTTTCATAAGTTTTGTCATCAGCCATATGGATTCCCTCAAAAGTACTTTATCCAACTGGGCTATTTTTATTCCTGTAATTCTTCATCTGTTACTAAGTTTTCAACTTCCTCCTCATTTGCAGTTGCAGCTTCTAATACAGCATCACTTTGCAAGTCGCTATTGGTATCGGGAAATATATCCAGCTCCAAAGAATCTAAATAATCTAACTGAGATTGAAGAAAATTTTTAAAACGTATTTTATATAAATAAAACTGCTGTTTTAATGAACTGCCCCCTGTCAAG
>NZ_JAFFJA010000031.1 GCF_021991635.1 Tepidanaerobacter sp. GT38 | reverse complement strand
CAATTATTTTACACTATGAAATCATGAATCGCCTATCTTAATTCCACCTTCATAAGAACATCTTGGCCCTTTTTCACTTCTTTTTCTTTGGTAAACTCTATGCTCTTTATTTTTTGGCCCTCTGGCATTATTATCGGGCTCTCAAGGGGATAGCTGTTTTTTTCTATAAGCTCCTGGTCAAACTCCATCAAGACAGTGCCCTCGCTCACCGTGCTACCCTCTTCTACCAGTAGACGGAATCCTTCACCCTTTAAGTTTACCGTATCAAGGCCAATATGAATGAGCACAGCAAGGCCTTCCATGGATTCCAGCACCAGCGCATGCCCAGTGGGAAAAACCTGTTTAACTATGCCATTGAATGGAGCCGCCACAATGCCCTCCGACGGTTTAATGGCTATTCCGTCTCCCACCATTTTTTGGGCGAAAACTTCATCGGGAAGGTCGGAAAGGTCGACGACCTTGCCACTCATGGGGGCTTTGATTATTACGTGTCTATTGCCGTTATTGTTGCCAAAAATGCCGAACAGCACTAGCAAAACCTCCTCGGATTAATATACGATAAAATGTCACGCAGTCTTCCTAAAACTAAAGGTTAAATCATTCCCAATGTTTTTCTCACATTCCCTTGGTTCTTATCCAGCAACTCAGCCGCTTCTTTTTTTGCCAGCCCCGTTAAAATCATTACAATAGCCAGTTTCACATTAAAGCCGGTTTCCCCCAATGTCTGCTCTATAATACTATCTGGCGCGCTGGTGGCCTGCCTCACTATCCTTTTTGCCCGCTGCACCAGCTTTTCATTGGTAGCTCTGACATCTACCATCAGATTGCTGTATACTTTGCCCAGCTTTATCATGACACTGGTGGAAATCATGTTGAGCACCAGTTTCTGGGCTGTGCCTGCTTTCATGCGGGTAGAGCCTGTAATAACCTCCGGCCCGACTACAGGGACAATCATTATATCAGCGTATTTTTTCATTAGATTTTCTGGAGTACAGCAAACCCCTATTGTCAAAGCCCCGATGCTTCTGGCATACTCCATAGCTCCCAGAACATAAGGGGTCCTACCGCTTGCCGCCAGACCAACCACCGCATCTTTTGGACTCAAATTTTTATCCATTAAATCTATTTTACCCTGTTCGGCATCATCTTCAACGTCTTCCATTGACTTTCGAATGGCAGTATCGCCACCTGCAATGATACCCTGCACTTTTTCCGGGTCAACGCCAAAGGTGGGGGGACATTCGGAAGCGTCCAGCACCCCAATGCGGCCGCTGGTGCCGGCGCCAATATAAAACAGCCTCCCGTCCCTACCAAGCCTTTCGGCTATGGCATCTACAGCTTTTGCGATGCTGGGTATCTCTTTTTCCACCGCCAGAGGGACTTTTTTATCTTCAGAGTTGATTTTCTTCAGTATTTCTTGTGTCTCAAGCATATCGATATCCAGTGTATCGGGATTTCTTTCTTCTGTTACAAGCTTTGCAAGGTCCATTGTTGTCACCCTTTCCTAAATCTGAATTTGGTTCCTGGACGTATCTGGTTTACAAGAATATGTTCTTGCTCTGGGATAATCCCCACCACATTTACCCTTTCGTCAGCTGCCAGGTCTTTTAGGACTATCTGAAGTTCTCCTGAGTATCTGAAGTATTTTTCATTATCAACGGTTACGCTGAAGGCTCTCCTCCCCACAGTATTTCTTGCAGCAATCCTGGGGCCTATTTTTGCATATCCCCGGGATTCTTCAGATCTTATCACAATATCAGAAGCATCTAGTCTGTTAGTGTGTACCGGTGCAAATACAATTTCTTCTTCAGCCTGGCTTATATCTGAAGCCAATTCGATGGAAATCTCAACGATATCCGGATCTATTCTCGCCACATCCCTTATTTCTTCACCAGATGCATATGCGTCCCCAAAATAAACGCCATCCACCATGCCCGTATATATCAGATGTCTTGCCGCTGTGCCAGGATTTAAACTTCTGTGAATTTCAAGGGTGGGCAGGCCTTCATATATTGGGCCTCTGCGCCCTTTCTGAGACGGTATAAAGGCATAAACAGGAACCCCGATACTTTTAAGAAGTCTTGTCTTTTCCATAAAAAGTTCATAGGATAGCCCGGTCTCCGGCCTGGGATAAAAATTGTGGCATGCAGAAAGCCTGGTAAATTCCGCATGTTCGCTTTTCAATGAATCCATTTGAAAAGGAGTCACGGTGCTTGCATTGATCTGAATTTTTATGTCAAATTTATTGTTGGTCATTTTGGATATTTTCCGAATATCGAATCCATAATCGACCCTTATGCTATTCACGCCGAAATCAGCAAAAGGTTTCAAATTATCCGCAGAGGCACCTAATATTCTCATGGTATGCGGAGATATGTCAACTATAAAGTTCAATCCCCGAGCTTTCACAGCTTTAGCCAGAACCATAAAGTCATCCAACTTCTTTTTATAATCAACTTCGGGCATGTGCAGCGATGTAAAGACTGAATTTGCGCCCTGTTGCGCGGCAAAATCAATATAATCCATATTCCGTTGGAGATCATAATCCTCTGTGAAATAGACCGATACACCGCAATCCACGTGTATTCGCTCCCTAGACAAAAAGTTTATGCGTTAAAAGAAAACCCGTTGTCTTCCATAATCTTGTCGTCCACAGGGTCGTCAAATCCCAAAACATAAGTAGCTGCAAAACCCATTATATAAGATACAACCAATCCCAGGAGATAGAAAGCTATTTTCTCGGGTTTTATCAGGGCAGCAAGAGGAATACCCGAAAGGCCCAGGCCTTTTGCCCCTACTCCTAACAAGGCCTGCACCGCCCCTCCGAAAGCTCCGCCTATACATGCTCCTATAAAGGGCCTGCCGAGTGGCAATGTAACACCATAGATCAGAGGTTCGCCTATCCCAAATATGCCTACCAATATGGAGCCCTCGATGGTTTTTTTCAGCTGTTTGCTCTTTGTCTTCACATAAACCGCCAACGCCGCTCCTACCTGGCCTGCCCCCGCCATGGCAAGGATCGGCAGCAGCACCGTCACGCCCGTGGATTCCAACAACTGGACATGGATGGGAGTTAATCCCTGATGAAGTCCGGTCATAACTAAAGGCAAGAAAGTGCCTGCCAGAATGAATCCTGTGATAAAACCGGCTTTCCCCGATATGACTGTATTTACTGTCTGACCGATGCCATCCGCAATGATTCCTCCAACGGGCTGAAGTATATACAATGTGGCAAATCCTGCTATGAGAATGGTCAATAGAGGAGTAGCTAAAAGTTCGATAGTATTGGGCATTTTCTTTCTGATATTTTTCTCTAAAAAGCTGGCAAAGGCAGCGGCAATCAACACCGAAATAATTCCGCCTCTTCCGACTGTCAACGCTTTTCCTGCAATCTGAATATTTGCAAGAGCAGGATTATAGATTATGCCTGCGATGATTCCGCCTATAGTGGGTGAACCACCGAATTCCCGAGCTGTATTCATGCCGACCATGATACCCATGTAAGTAAAAATTGTGCTTCCTAGAAGGCCAAGCATTGCCAGCAAATTCTCATTTGCTATCCATTGGAATTTAGTAGCCACATTGGTTATTCCCTGGATCAAACCTCCACCTATGAGGCCTGGTATTAATGGAATGAATATGCTTGCAATGCGCTTGAGCATAAGTTTAAAAGGCGTCTTATTTTTTTCATTAATCGCCTCTTTAATTTCCTTTGCATCGCCCAGCTTCACCCCGACCATTTTTGACAATTCTACTGCCACTTTAGAGGCCGCGCCTGGCCCCAGCACTATCTGAATTCCTTCACCGCTTTCAAGGAGTTTTATTACACCGTTTATGGCAGCTAATTCTTCCCGTTTAATCAGTGACTTATCCTTCACCTCAACTCTCAAGCGGGTCATGCAATTGGTCATTGATATTATGTTTTCCTTCCCGCCCAGATTTTCCAGGATTGAAACTGCCATATCTCTTTCCTTTGACACAATTACCAACCTCCCGATTTCAATAAAATGAGTCTGCAATATACCAAACACATATCAAATGAGTAAAACCACCTCACCTTCGTAATATTTCTTCATTTATTATTAGTTATATTGAAATTTTATTACATAAATGATTAAAAAAAATTAATTCTGCGAAAAACTATTATTAACTATTGAAGGCATATACCCGTTTGTTAGCAGATGCTCTAGGATGCAGCCTGATGGTGGACCGCCCACTCAGTATTTTCTTATGGAAACGGCTTCGCTGGTTTTCTCCAGGTATTTCACTATATCGTCGTATTTCCTGCATGCTATTATGGAAAACAGGATGTCTATGACATTCAGCTGAGCTATGCGGGAAGCCATGGCCCCGCTCCTGAAAACAGCTTCATTGGCAATTACAAAAAGTTTTATATCGGATACCTCGGTAATTGGGGAGTTGCCGAATCTGGTAATGCATATGGTTGTAGCTCCAGCATTTTTGGCAAGCCTTAGCGCATCTACTGTATCGGCTGTCTGGCCGGAGTAAGATATGCCTACGGCCACATCGTCTTTTGTAAGATTTGCGGCAGATGCCAATTGCATATGAGAATCAAGGTAAGCGGTACAGGCTTTGTTTATCCTCATAAACTTATGCATGGCGTCTTGTGCCACAAAGGCGGATGCACCTACTCCGTAAAAATCGACTTTTGCCGCCCTTAAAATTGCCTCCGCCGCCCTTTCCACTTCTCTAAGGTTTATTATATCCATGGTGCTTTCTATGGCCTGCATATTGTTTTTGGATATTTTGGCTATTATGGTTTTGGCATCGTCATCGATATTGACGACTCCCTGGATCTTCCTTGTTTTGAAAACTACATCTGATGAAATCTTGATTTTCAGATCCTGATAGCCCTTATATCCGAGGGTCCTACAGAATCTAACAACGCTGGCCTCGCTGGTCCGGCATTTTTGTGCCAGTTCGGATATGGAAAGTTCGGAAATCTCCTGAGGATTCTTCAAAATAAAATCCGCTATTTTTTTCTCCGAAGGTTTTAAATTGTTTATAACTGCATGGATTTTTTCCAGATCTCCCGGCATGGATTCACCTCAAAATGCTATATTAGTTTTTGGAATCTTTTTATTAAATTTTATTCTACACGTTTTGCAAAAATCCTTCTTCAAAATAATATTTTTATGAAAATTAATTTCATAAAAGCGCCTTTGTTTTCCGTTTCAAGGCTTTTGAAACAGTCTATATTAAAGCCTAAAAAACGCTTTTGAGAATATCAACTTCTTTCCCATAAAATCAGCTTTGTCAGAAGAAAGTTTTTCCTTTTTGAATTTGGTTTTTCATTTATTTTAACTCGTCAGCAAATACCGTTGACAAAGTAGGGTCAAATTTTTCATACACGGTTTAATATCTCTCTAGCTACCATTACGCCGGAGGCCGATGCCTGTGCCAGCCCTCTTGTTACGCCGGCTCCATCACCTGCGGCAAACAGATTTTTAATCTGTGTTTCTAAACTCGAGGTCAAAGCGGGCCTTGAAGAGTAAAACTTAACCTCTACGCCATAAAGCAGAGTGTGATTTGAGTACACTCCCGGTGCAAGTTTATCCATTGCCTTTAGCATTTCAAGAATGCTCACCATATGCCGATATGGGAAAACCAAGCTTAAATCCCCAGGTGTAGCTTCTTTTAAAGTAGGCTCAACCAACCCTCGCTTAATTCGCTCTGGAGTTGACCTTCTGCCTGACAAAAGATCACCTAACCGCTGAACTAACACGCCACCGCCCAACATGTTGGCAAGGGTGGCTATATTTCTGCCGTAAGAGATAGGTTCTTTGAAAGGCTCAGTAAATGTTTTGCTTACAAGCAAGGCAAAGTTAGTGTTGGCTGTTTTTCTATCTGCATAACTGTGGCCGTTGACTGTAATCAGGCCGCTATTGTTTTCCATAACCACTTCACCATATGGATTCATACAGAAAGTCCTGACCTTATCGTCAAATGACTTGGAGTAGTAAATTAGTTTGGATTCATAGACCACATCTGTCAAATGTTCCATTACCTCTGCAGGAACTTCTACCCGCACGCCGATGTCTACAGGATTAATGGTCATATCAAGCTTTAAGCGCCCAGCTTCATCTGCAAACCACCGGGCTCCTTCCCGGCCTGGAACCACCACTACATAGTCAGCAAAAAAACTCTGACTATCAGACGTCTCAATGCCGATAGCCTTCCCATCTTCTACTAATAAATGCTTTACTTCAGTGCTGGTTTTTATTTCTGCTTTAGAATCTAAATAATCTCGCATTTGCTTTAATATCTGCCAGCACTTTTCAGTGCCTAAGTGTTTTAGCTTTGCCGGAATAAGCCTCATATCTGCGGTTGCTGCTTTTTGCTGGAGCTGTCTGATTCGCTTTTCATCTACCCCATGAATCTCTTCTGTAGCCCCAAAATTTAAATATACTTTATCAACGTAAGATATAAGCTCCATTACCTGATGCCGCGTAATATATTCATCAAGCCATCCGCCAAATTCAGTAGTTAAAGTAAGCTTACCGTCACTGAAAGCACCTGCTCCTCCCCATCCGTTTACAATAGAACATGGACTGCAGTGCAGGCACTGAAGGTTTTTCTGCTTCGAAGGGCAGATTCGGTATTCAATGTCTTTTCCCTTTTCCACAATCAGGATAGAAAGATTTGGGGCCTCTTTTACGAGCTCAATAGCTGTAAATATGCCAGCGGGACCCGCCCCAACTATAATCACATCATACTTTTTAGGCATAACATCCTCCCCTGTTTGCTTTGAAAAGTAATACTGGACTTATATACTTTTGCCAACTACGTTACGTTGTCAATTTTGCAGCAATACTAATATAGCAAAATCACATAAAAAAATCAATTTATTTTCCGAATATTTTTATTTGAGCTTTTGATTATAGTTCAAGGCTTATTTTTTATGAATACATCCTTTAACTTATTGAAATACTACAAAAGAGTAAACTGAAACACTAAAAGGAGGATAATCATGGCATTCAAAACATCATCTATAGACATTGAGCAGTTCACTATAAAACCATCAGATATAGGATATGATACAGAAACAGCTATGGAGCTTTCACCAACTGCAAAACAGGCATACGGAAAGACCACCCAGCAAAGAGCCAGTGGCTCTAGCAGGCCACCCATAATGATTTATCCGGGAGAGTAAAATACCATCATCAAACGTAAATCTTCATTTTTATTTAAATACAAAGATGACGGCAAGAATTCTTTGTACATGACCGTGGTTTATAAGCTGCAAAGTGCCAACATTTTTAAGCCATAAACGCCAGGTTATTTAATATCTGCCGTCATCTTTTATTGATTTGCTACATTAGCACAGTATTTTAGCACCAACCATGGCCCCAGCAGGAAATTTAAGATAATGGCCGATAAGGCCACCTATTAACGCTAAAATGATGATAAAAATTACTTTGTACATGACCGAAGCTCCTTTGTATCGATAAGTAATCCCCTCCAGCAAATCCTGAAGGGGATATATTTTAATCTCTCACACAGCGCATGAGTTCACGTTCATTCTTTATTATAATTTTTTGTCTGTCCATATTGATGATACCTTTGCGCTTCATTTCACTCAACATGCGGGTGACGGTTTCTCGGGAGGTGCCTACCATAGCCGCGAGTTCTGTTCGCGTAATAGGCAACTCTATCTCAATTCCACGAGGTGTTTTCGTGCCGTAGTCCAAGGCCATTCTGTGAAGAGCGCAGGCTGTCCTGTCAAAAGTGTCTCGAAATACAAAGTTCATTAATTTCTCCTGGGACTCCCTAAGCCGATTTGACAAGATCTTCATGATTTTCAAGGCAATATCAGTGTTTTTTTTCAGGAGCTCTTCTAGATCCTGATTCTGTATAATTCCTACAATGGAGTCTTCAACGGCTTCTGCACTTGCAGGATAAGGGCCACCTCCGAGGAGCACCGTCTCTGCAAATATATTTCCGGGCCCGAATATATGGAGTATATACTCCCGGCCTTCCGCATCGGATTTATAGATTTTTATCTTGCCGCTTTTCACAAAATAAACTGCTTCGCCGGGCTCACCTTCTATAAAGATTATCTGACCCTTCTTATATTTTCTTAAGAGATAGATATTTTTTACCTGTTCTAACTCTTTAGGCTCCAGCTCTGAAAAAAGCGGTATCTTTTTGATAATGTCTATCTCGCTCATTAACTGCGTCAGAGCGTCCAACCCCCTTCCAAACTCAACTAAACTATCCTGCCTGACTTTGACGGTATTTTTCTATGCTTGCAAACTTTGTAAACCTGGGAAGCCATACCAGTTCCACAGTGCCGGTGGGGCCATTTCGCTGCTTGGCTATTATTACTTCGGCGATGTTCTTTCTGTCTGTATCCGGGTTATAATAATCTTCTCTGTACAGAAAAGCTACTACATCTGAATCCTGTTCTTGGCTGCCTGATTCACGCAAATCACTTAATATAGGCCTGTGATCAGATCTCAGCTCTGGTGCCCTGGAAAGCTGTGACAGTGCTATAACGGGCACTGACAGTTCTCTGGCAAGGGCTTTTAATGACCTGGATATCTGTGATATTTCTTGTTGTCTGTTTTCACTGCTACCTCTTGTTGACATGAGCTGGAGGTAATCTATGATTATAAGACCTAGACCTTTTTCAGCTTTTAGGCGCCTTGCTTTTGCACGAAGTTCCAAAGAAGAAATGCCCGGCGTATCATCTATGTATATGGGCGCTTCAGATAAAGGCCCCATGGCCCGGGCCAGCTTGGGCCAGTCTTCCTCATCAAGTCTCCCGGTCCTAAGTTTGTGGCTGTCCACATTTGATTCAGCACAAAGCATGCGCTGGACCAACTGCTCCTTAGACATTTCCAAGCTAAAAATAGCTACTGGAATTTTGTACCTAATGGCTGCATTTTGAGCAATGTTTAAGGCAAAGGCAGTCTTACCCATACTGGGTCGAGCGGCGATTAAAATAAGGTCTGATGGTTGAAGGCCCGAGGTCTTTTCATCAAGGTCAGGAAAGCCTGTAGGGACCCCAGTTATGCCTCCTTCTGAATTGTAAAGCTGCTCTATTCGTTCAAAAGTATCAAATAAAATGTCTTTTATGTGATAAAAACTTTCTACGCGCTGCTTTTGTGCGATTTCAAAAATTCTCCGCTCTGCTTCATCTAATAGGCTTTCAACATCATTTTCCGGATCATAGGCCATGGACAGGATACTTGAAGTTGTATTTATCAGGCGCCTGATGATGGATTTTTCTTCTACAATTTTGCAATAGTAAGCGATATTTGAAGCAGTGGGCACCGTTTCGGTAAGTGTTGTCAAATATGTAGCGCCCCCTACCTGTTCTAAAAGTTTACTTGACCTTAAAGCTTCAGTTACTGTAATTAAGTCAACCGGTTCCCGATTTTCGTAAAGCTTAATTATAACTTCAAAAATCCGCCGGTGAGATTCTTTGTAGAAGTCCTCCGGCTGCAATTGATCCGCAGCTACAACAACAGCATCTTTAGACAAGAGCATGGAACCTAAAACTGATTGTTCAGCTTCTAGGTTATAAGGAGGCACTTTAAGATTGTCCATAAAATCACCCTTCAACTATTTTCACACTCAGCTTTGCATCTACTTCCGGGGCAAGTTTCACGTCAACCTTATAGCTGCCTAAGGATTTTATGGGCTCTTGTAATTCTATTTTGCGTCTGTCAACTTCAATATTGTACTGCTTTTTTAAAGCCTCCGATATGTCCTTAGATGTAACCGAACCAAAAAGCTTTCCCTGCTCACCTGCTTTTACTTTTAAAGTGACAGTTGTATTTGAGAGAACTTTGGCCAGTTCCTTAGCCTGTTCTAATTCCTTTTGCTTTTTCTTTGCTAGGGCGTCCTTTTCCTGTTTGAGCTGTTTTAAACTGCCCTCTGTAGCTTCCTTAGCTAAATTCCTGGGAAACAGAAAATTCCTTGCATAGCCGTCAGATACATCTACCAAATCACCTTTTTTGCCAAGTTTTTTTACATCTTCTAACAGTATCACCTTCAAGATGATTCACCCTCTTTCATATAATCAATAACAGCTTGTTTTACCTTTTCCAAGGCCTCTTCCATACTTATCCCGTAAAGTTGGGCACCAGCTACGGTCATGTGCCCGCCTCCGCCTAACTTTTCTAAAATTCGCTGCACGTTTATATTGCCTAAGGAACGGCCGCTGACAGATATTTTATCACCCATAGGCACTAAAACGAAGGAGGCGTAAACGCCTTTTAGACCGATTAGGCTGTTTGCCGCTTGTGCAGCTGCCAAGGTGGGATTTGGAGGTTCTTCCTCATAATAAGATATTACCACATGTTCTATAAACTCTTCTGCCCTTTTTATAACTTTCGCCCGCCGATATACCGCATCTGCTTCTTCTTGGAACAGCTTATAAACCAGTATGGGATCAGCACCCGCTCGACGCAAAAAGGACGCGGCTTCAAAAGTTCGAACCCCTGTTTTAAAGGCAAAATTGCGGGTATCTACAGCTATACCCGAAAGCATAGCTGTTGCCGCTAGGGGCGTAATTTTAATATCATCTCCCATATACTGTATGAGCTCAGTCACCATTTCACTGGTAGATGAAGCATAAGGTTCCAGGTATACTAGTAACCCCTTGTCTATAAATTTTTCTCCCCGGCGGTGATGGTCGATAACAACTACTTTTTCCGCCTTTTCCAGCACTTTTTCTGACATTATGAGCGAAGGTCTGTGTGTATCTAAAACCACCAGCAAAGTTTTCTTCGTGATCTTGTCAAGTGCTTCCTTTTCCCCAATGAAAACCTTTTTCATTTCTTCATCGCTGAGCAAAAGTTCCATAAGCGAATCTACTGATGGGCTCTGCTCGGGCGTAAGAATAATGTACCCGGGTTTATTTAAACTCTTTACCGCACTTACTAGGCCTACTCCTGCACCTAACGCATCCATGTCTAAAAATAGGTGGCCAATTACCATCACCATATCAGTCTCTTCTATTAAGCCCCTTAGTGCATGGGATATGACCCGAGCTCTTACGCGACTGTATCTTTCCACTTCTTTTGTTTTGCCGCCGTAAAAGTAGGTTTTGCCATACGCCTTTACAACTACCTGATCGCCGCCCCTGCCCAAGCAAAGTTCTAAGGCATTTTGGGCAAGTTTATTAGACTCTGTTAGTGTAGACTCACCGTAAGCTGCTCCGATGCTCAAAGTCGGCGTCATGACCTGGCTTACCTTTATTTCCCGCAAAGCATCTAAAATGTTAAAATTGGCTTGCTCAGCCTTTTGAAAATCCCCAAGATTTAGCATTACCAGATATTTGTCATCATCGTACTTTCTTATTAGCCCATTGTGATTATGCACCCACTGAGTAATGGTCTTCTCGATTTTGGCTAAAAGTTCCGGTCTGTTTTCTTCCGGGCATGCTGACATGATTTCATCAAAATTATCTACGTAGAAATAGCAAACTGCCGCCTCTTTTTCCTTTAAGCGCAATCTTAGATCATATAAGTCTTCAATATCCTCGATAAAAATTGCCCTGTAATTTCTGCTATTCCCTCTTCCATTAGTAGGCAAAGCAACACTTTTTACATAAAAGTGCTTATTTTGTAATTCAATCTCTTGGCACTGCTCATTGGATTGTTTTAAAATATCAGACGGTATAATTTCATCAATATGTCTAATTTTTTCGCCTGCTGTCTCAAAGGTATCAATAAATGCCTTGTTTTTCCATATAATCTTATTGCCACCATCTATCAATGCCACGGCTGTGGCCAACTCATTTAAGGTGTTTTTCCACAGCTCCTGGCGAAATGTCATTTTTGGTTCAATGAGTTGAGGCAGTGTTTTGCCGTCTTTTTTGACAAATAATAAATAATACCACAACAGGCCAAGAGCCGGCAGTAATAAAAGTGATATTTTATAATTAGAATATACGATACAAAGCAATATGACTCCCAATAGATAGACAGCTGCAATTAGCAGCATTAGATTCTCTTTACCTTTTTCCATGCTAAAAACCCCTAATCAATATATCTTGCGGAAATTAAATAGGGTATCGAATATACTTGCAAAAAAGAGCATTTGTAAAAATAAAGGATTAAACATGATAAAAAGGGTTATAAGTACTCTCAACGGTTTTGCCACATTGTACTTGCCCAGGAAAAAGGCCAGCAGCGAAAACCCTTGAATGTAAAAGGCAAAACCAAAGACCAAAGCTAAGTTGGATCCTATGGCCTTAAGCACACCTACCGGCCAGTAGGTCTCCAAAAGCACAAGCAGATTGCCCAAGAGGAAAAAAGCAACGGCGAAATCAGGCAATCTCCAGAGCCAAAAAGGCGTCAAATCTTCTAGCTTTTGCCCCATTCTTGCAAGTACAGCTTTAGTCACTGTGTAAGTCAAAAAAGTGTCAAGGACCGATGACAATATGAATATGCCGGGAATTAATATGGGTAAAAGCTCAAGGCTTCTTGTAAAGCTTTCCACGGTAGTATGCACAGTTTCTGGATCCATTCCCATTTTTTCATACATGCTGCTTGCCATGGAAAGGGATTCCTTCATGAGATTGATTTCTTCGGTGATGGGATTTACTCCGATCATGAGCATGGTAATATACACAAGGGCTATTTTTGATATCAGTGAAGCTGCACCACCTATTGTCAGCACCTTAAAAGGCGACAGCTTTTTATTTATAGCCCAACCCATAGCAATTCCTATCAGGCCAAAACTCAATACTATGCTTATGGCCTGTAAGGGCCCGCTTAAAATTGCCACAAAAATTCCTGCTACTATCGTAGAAAGAATACTGATCCTTAAGCCGTGTCTTATTCCAAGTATAACAATAGGCACCGGCCAAACCAAAGCAGCAAAAGTGCCGAGAACTGGCATGTATAAAGCCATGATGCTTAATATAACGTTTATGGCTGCAAGTAGTGCTCCTTCAACCAGTGACTTGGTACTTGTATCCCTCATTGAGTTTCCTCCTTTATGACAAAAAAGAGAGGGAAGACCCTCTCTAATCTGCTGTAAACGGTAGCAGGGCGATGTTTCTCGCTCTTTTTATTGCCTTGGTAAGTTGTCTCTGGTGTTTCGCACAGTTGCCGGTGATGCGCCTTGGCAGGATCTTGCCACGCTCTGTTATATACTTTCTCAAACGACCGTAATCTTTATAGTCAATGAACTCTATTTTATCAACACAGAAACTGCAAACTTTCTTCTTCTTTGCTCGTTTTGGCTTCAAGCCTAAAGCCTCCTTGTATAATGTATTTAGGTTATTTATTAGGAAAACCTATAAACCTATTCTTTACATCTTCTATCTGTCAGGAGATAATTGTCTTATTAGATTGAGAGAATTATCGTTGCCTCCTTG
>NZ_JAFFJA010000030.1 GCF_021991635.1 Tepidanaerobacter sp. GT38 | reverse complement strand
GGTGAAAGTTTTAGAATGAGGGAACAGACAGAAAAACTTAAAAAGAAGTAAATAATTTTTTTATCCAAAAGTGGTGGATTTTCTTTCCCTTTTTTGCGGGATTTTCATTGACAATAACAAAAAAAGAAACTCATTCATCAGATGCCTTGGTATGACGAAAACGAAAACTATGGAGGTTTGGTGGAGATTTCAATAGAAATTCCATTTGAGATGCCACATTATAAAAGGACATGATTAGCCCGCTTTATGCGGGCATTTTCATTTCTACTTAATACTTTTTTAAAAATTTTAGGTCGCGGACAATCAAACGCTTATTGATTTTTCCGGCTATAGTAAAAGCCTTCTCATTATTTTTAAAATATGCTTCTGATATTCATCTGTAATGCAGCAACTGAATGAGATGCCCAAAGTATTTTCCTCATTAGACTTTTCATTCGGTATTATCAAATACTATATAATAGCGGTTGATCAGAATGTCCAAACTACATTTGAACCAAACCTATTCGTTAGCAGGTTGTCTGATTAAAGAAGTTTGATGGTAATTAAGAGTCAGATAGTGTGCCCATTAGATTTTGACTAATTATATCTTCTATTAATATTTTGATGATATACGGAAATAAAGTGAAGGAGTTTCGAGTGTTATGGTGAAATGAAATAAATAAAAATTGATTAATGTGGACATGAGCATTGATATAAATTGGGATGAAATAATGCAGAATTCTTATGCTAAGGATATAATAAGTTCTCACATGGCAAGAAACCTAGGCTCAAAAATATAATAAAAACACAAAAGGTTAGTATGATATTATATTATAAATTTTACAAGATATTTATTTTTATTTAAAAAATAAAAGGTCTGTCAATGTATTCTAGCAAATTTACTAGTTATGGATTAAAATTTGAATAGACTATAAAAAATTATTGAGGGGATTATTATGGATTTATTTATTAGGCCTGAAACTCATGAAATTGATACTATTGCGAGAAGAAGGGTTCCATTAGCTTTTCCGGCGGAATGGGAGCATAGAGAACTTACAGGAAGGGATTACGGAATAGACATGATGATTGAAATTTTTTCAAATGGGGTAGCAACTGGCAGAAATTTACTGTTGCAAATTAAAGGAACCACAGAGGATGTTAGCAAGAAGAACAGAATATGTTATGACGTGCCAGTCAAAACACTGAAATATTCTGAAATGTTTCTTACGCCCGTTCTGTTAGTCATTTGTCCTGTTAATGATATACAATGCGAATTTTATTATTTATGGCTCCAAGAATATATTAAAGTAGTTTTAGATCATGATAATCCTAATTGGAGACTAAACAGAACGACAGTACGTGTTCAAATTCCTAAAAGGAACTTTATGCCGGGAGACGAGGATAAATTAAATTTTATTGCTGGGTTCCCCAAAAGAATATTTGAATGGTGTCAATTTGCAAGAATATGTCGAGAACTCGAATACGATTTAAATAATTATTTTGTTAGTGATGATATGAGTCCTGAAGAATTTGTTGATATTAATGCTTTTAATGAAGTTAAGAATCAAGCAAAAGAGTATTTACTTAGAATTATTAATAATATTAACAAAATTATTCAACTAGAAAGTATTTTCAATGAAAAAAATTGGGTTCATCCTCAGTATATATTAAAGAATACGATTACTCCTGTACTTACGATTGCTAAAAAATTGTATAACGATTCTATTGAGGATAAGGTCGAAGCCAAATGCGCATTAGCAAGGATACGTTGTATCTTTGATCTATTAGGGCTTTATAATGATTACGATTTTTCTAGAGCACTTTGGGAGTATGATGGTGAACATATCTTTTGAACTATGTGTCAAATGATATTTGCCTAATAGATCATCAATATTAGTGTGTAAATTCCTCTATTAGAGTTATCGACCTGTGCACCAGTACATGAATTCTAGATTGGTATTCATCCTGTGTAGATGCTTTTTACCGTTTGTCTACGATAAGTACGATAAGTTGGTATTAAAAGAATTAAGATGTATATTGCTCATAGCGACAAAAATCTTTTCAAAAGAGATGTAAATGCTTGTAAAATATTTAAAAGACAATTGTATGAGGAATAATTAAATAATTGTAAGAGAGTACCCAAGAATAATTACTATCCCGCATTAAAATTTGCACTCTTTCATTAGTAAAAGTCGAAATAGGAAAAATAATATGTATTTTGTTAGAAATTTTTAGTAAAACAAGAGATAAATTTGGTATAATCATTATAATAAAATTTAGTAATTACTAATATTGTCTTTGATTTCATAAGGGGTGGCAATTATGCGCTATGGTTTAATTGAAAGAAAAATAACTGTGTTTATAAGCTCTAAAATAGATGAACGATATAATATAGTTAGAAAAGCTTTAAAAACACTTCTTCTTGAAACTGGGTTGGTGGCGTCTGTGTATGCATTTGAAACAGAAGGTGCGTGTAGTGAGGATGTTAAGAGTGCATACTTAAAAGAAGTATCTCAATCTGATTTGTGCGTGTTCCTTATTGATAATGCTGACGGGGTACCTGATGCAGTTTTAGCAGAACATGCACGGGCGAAAAGTGAGGGTATTCATCGCCTCTATTTCTTCTGTGATGAAAGAGAAAAAAAACCTACTCCTTTACAAAATGAACTAATGAATACTGGAGAAGTTCAATATTGTGATAAAGTACACGAGTTTTCTGATTTTCCTCAAATAGCATATAACTGTATATTGCAGGATATTATCGATTTATATCGTAGAAATAAAAATATATTAAGTAATAAAGATGAGGGATTTGAAACTAATTCTGTTTTTGTTAATACATTTGTATTAAAAAAAGATATCTTTAAACGCTATACTTTGGAGAACAAGCTTACGCAAGTATTTAATCCATATGTTGCGAATATAACGAATGATTTAGAGGATTCAGTTTCTACTTATGATGACTTATGTGCTGTGTTTCTGTCTGCGGTAATAGGAAAGAGCAATTTTAATCGCGAAAAGTTTTTGCTGTTAAAAGAAAACATTCTTCTTACACACGAAGATACTATAAAAAAAATTATAGATTTGCGCCTTGATGCGGTTTTAGATTATTACAGCAATAATCTTGGTGATTGTTACAGAAAGATCTATCTCGCATATAAAAAAGCGAAAGAATTTCAAAACGTGCCAATGTGGCTACTGAATGATATTGCTCTTGATATGCGTAATATTAATTACATTATTTGCAGACTTAAAAACAAAATCTCTTTTAATTCTTATGCACAAAAAATACTAGATGAAAGTCCAGAAATTATTTATTACCCTTTAATTGATAGATTTGATAGCAGTAATAATTCCAGATTGTTAAAAGAATATTTCGAAATGCATACCCAATCTCCATATTCTAGACGTTTTGAAGTAATGAATCGTAATTTTGAAGATATTGCTTCTATTTTCAATATAGCTATTAGATTTGGCTCACTCACGCACATTATTATTACGAAAGAAAGATATAGAGATATACTTATTACAAAATATATTGATTCTGGTGATTTTAAATATTTTCTTGAAATAATTAGGATTTTATTATTAATACCTGATGATAAGACCCTCAATAGAATAGTAAATACTTATAATAAACACGTTTCTGCTATATCATCGATAGAAATTGAAATTTTGATCAATAGTATTAAGACAATACCTATAGAGTATTATCGAATTATTGGTCTATGCTTACTGCTAGAAAATTTCGGATATTATTTTAATGATGAACAATATAACGCACAAATTGATTTCTTTCTCCAACATGTCAAGAATTGGTGTAGTGACAAGAACAAGACAGTAGATATTGGGCATTATATTCTTAAAGCAATTAAAGCTAATATATATAGGATGAATAACCAAAAAATAGCAGAATTACTTTGTTTATTTTTTGATAATCATTTAGTGAGGTTCTATGATGAAGTGTTAGAAATATTATCTTATATTGATTGTAAACAGATAGATGAGATAGTTAATAAAAAAATAACTGAATATTGCATAGCTGTGATAAAGGAAAAAAGTTATGTTGATATAAAAGCTTTGCAAAGAGCTGTTATTTCGATTAGAAAAAATGTTAATAATCAAACAGAATTGTTGGACCGCGCCATTAGACAGTATATACCCGATTTTTATTGTAAAGAATATGACCTTGTAACTAATACAGATAATATTACAAAGCACATTAAAGACTATATTGATGTTATTCATCAAAGGAACCAGGAGGCAAGTGAGGCCAAATATTCTCTCTATTACGATAATCCTTATGATATTATTAGATGGATTATTGAAACGAATGATGTTGATTTGAATGAAGATAATGTTATAAAAATAATAGCGGCCGTTGAGAAAACACTATTAAACAAAGTTCAACAGGCAGATCAGAAAAAATCTGCAATGCAATTAGCATTTTATTTATATTGTAATTTTCCTTCTTATTCCTTTTGGTATAATTTCAAGAAAAAGATAGCCGAGAGTAGTGAGGATATCCTAAGTGCGATGTTTGATCCTGTTTTTGGAATTGACAGTCTGAATTCACTTAAGTTTAACTTTCTGCTAATGAAAATAGGTTTTGGCTTTTGTACTTTCGAAGAAGCCGCACTGGGTTTTGCTGCTGTTATGAGTTATAATGAAGCAGACTTTATAAACGCTGTGCGAAGTATATATATATTCTTAAATGATATCGATATTTCAATACTTGATGATAAAATTCTTAGTATAATTTCAAATTTTATACTGTCTATTGGTATAGAGAACCATAAAAACGCTCAGCTCTATGCAATTAAGTGCTTAATAAAGTTATCAAATTCACAATTTTATTCGACTATAGTCCTAGAAAAATTAGCTTACATAATGAATGACACAATAAGTGACATTAAATTATCAATTTTAAACGGGATTAGAAATTTGGAAAAAGATAATGGAATAAGAGATTATATATTACAAAAAGGACGAACTGATAACAATTATCTAGTGAGAAAATTAGCAGAAAAAATCACAGAGGCATTATTGAATAATGTTGACTAAGCCATGACAAAATGAGTAGATTAGTTTGCCTCTAAAGATAACTATAACTTTTAAAGGAGAAAAAATGAACAAAATACAATCGTATATTGAAAAACTACATAACCTGGATGACTGGGACACATATCTAATGCAGGAATCAGGTTTGCCAGGGACTAGGGCAAATCTAGAGCTTATGCAGGCTGTTGCAGAAGTTGGGGAAGAAAGTCAATTTTTACATTGGCTTAGTTTTACGCCTGAAATAGCTACAGTCAATACGCCGCAGGAGTTTTTAGCTTGCTGCGGAACCGTAGGCTTAGGGAAACTCGTAAAAGATGGGAAGACGGAATATCTTAAACAATTGAGATTGCTAGCCTCTGACCCGCGGTGGCGTATACGCGAAGCCGTGGCAATGGCACTTCAGATTTATGGGGAACAGCATATGGAAGTACTGATAACGGAAGTAGAAAATTGGGCGAAAGGCAATAATTATGAAAAAAGAGCAGCGGCGGCTGCACTGTGTGAACCGAAACTATTAAATCAGAAAGAGCAAGTATCAAAAGTGTTACAAATACTTGAAACTATAACATGTTCGATAATGGAAATTGCGGATAGGAAAGATGAAGGATTTTTGGCCTTAAAAAAGGGCCTTGCGTACTGTTGGAGTGTTGCCATAGTTGCTTTCCCTGATGAGGGAAAACAGCGATTTGAAAAGTTGATGACATATGATGACAAAGATATAAAGTGGATCATGAAGGAAAATCTTAAAAAAGATAGGCTAAAAAGAATGGACCAAGAATGGACAGAATTGATGAAGCAAAAGATTAAATGATGGTCGTGACCTCCATAGCAACAAATATTAGGAGGATTTTAATGTTTAATAATAAGAGAAACAAGATGACTATACCTATTCTAATTCTTACAGTGTTTATTACACTTCTAACTACATCGTGTTCACCGGTAAATAAGGGAACACAAGTCAAAAATCAGAATAATGATATTCAAAAAAATGAAATCGAAAACATAGAAACCCCATATGATTTTAAGCTGCTTTATTCTTACAAGAATATATCATTGAATGATTCGCAAAAACTTATGGAATTGGTTAGTCAGTTACAATATGCCAAGGAGCTGCCAATAGACCTCATTGAGTATGGAAACATACTTAGAATCGATTATCGTATGAATCTGACCGAAGGACAGGAATATAAAGTCAATCATACGAAAATGATGGCAGATGTGATTGTACTTTTAGCATTGTTGGATGATCTTTATGCAGTCGAATATAACCTTGTTCAGGGGGATTATAGTTATGGTGGCGTTCCAATCACCAGAGAACAGGCGGAAGAGATTGTGGGTAAAGATATATGGTCCTTGGGGGAGACAGAAGAAGTATTTCTATTGGATTTGCCAAAAATAATTGCTGATTTGGAATGGGATCCCGATGTAATGGATGTAATTACGTACGAACATATTATGAGCTAAGCTTTTCTTATTGCTATTGTTATAAAAAATGGAAGTGAAGTGCAATAGGGTAATCAAGGGGGCAAGTTAATGATAAGACTTGACCATTTTGTCATAAACATTGATAACGATATGGAAAAACTAAAAGCATTAAAGAGGTGGATTAAACCTATGGGTTTTCCTTTTGAGC
Organism: Tepidanaerobacter sp. GT38; assembly: GCF_021991635.1. Taxonomy (GTDB): domain Bacteria; phylum Bacillota; class Thermosediminibacteria; order Thermosediminibacterales; family Tepidanaerobacteraceae; genus DTU063. The sequence goes on along the minus strand of NZ_JAFFJA010000030.1, from coordinate 25,431 downwards.
CCACATGGGGAAAGGGAACAAAAGGATTTCAGGTGGCTAACGTATGGATTGGATTACAGTACCTTGAGATGGTATGGCTAAAGAAAAAGGATGGTGGGGGATGGAAAGCTGATTGGGTAGAAAAGTATAATAACGGGCATCGCGGCATAATTGCAATTTACTTGATGACTGACAGATTGGATGAGATAAGAGAAGAGTTAAGGAGCAGGGGAATTAATGTCAGTGAACCAGAAAGGATTAGCTTCCGTTGGTTTTTTGGACTTCTAAAGAAGACCATGCCGTGGAGGAGCATATTTACTGAACCTATTCCTGGAACGGACCTGCAAATTTGTTTCGGTGAACTGGACGGCCCTGATATTATGGAAAAAATGAAGGCATACATGGTACCCAATGCAGCCGATAATGGAATTGAAGGTATAAGAGAAGCTACTGTAAAAGGAAACTTTTCCGAAGAAGCCTGGGCATACATTCAAAAGCTATTTCCTGAAGCCCAATTAAAAGAAAACTGTCTGACATACGACATGGGGACGACTCGTTTATCTTTTAAATCCTGTGACAAACAAGGGTTAAATGTGGAGGTAAAAGCAATAACAAGCAATAAAGATTACTTAGGGAAAAGCTTTGAGGTGGAGAATTTGAAGGTCGTTTTGTAAAAGATAAGCCCCTGCCGGCTAAATAGACAAAGAGAAAATTAAATTTTTGGGGTGGATTAATATGAATATCCTTGTACTTAATGGCAGACCGAAAGGAGAGCGAAGTAACACACTTAAGATAACAAAGGCATTTTTAGACGGGGTTAGTAGTAAACAAAGCCACAACATTAATATTGTAAATATTAGCGAGAAAGACGTTCAACATTGTCGCGGTTGCTTTGCTTGTTGGACAAAAACGCCAGGCAAATGTGTTATAAAAGATGACATGGGGGAACTCATTGAGCAATATGTTAGGGCAGACCTGATCATATGGAGTTTCCCCCTTTATTGTTTTGGCATGCCTTCGAAAATTAAGGCTTTTCTTGACCGCATGCTGCCAACAAATTTACCGTATATGAGAATAAACGAAGATGGGATATGTAATCACCCATCGCGATATGATTTATCACATCAACGTTATGTTCTTATCTCTACATGTGGCTTTTGCTCTGTGAAAAATAATTATGACGCCCTCCTTTGTCAATTTGAGATTATGTTCGGGGATAAGCTCACAAAGATAATTTGTCCTGAAGGAGAATTGTTTTCTATACCCCAGCTTGGAGGAAAAACTTCTGAATATCTGTATTATGCAAAACTAGCAGGGCAAGAATTTGCTGAGTATGACAGATTTTCTGAGCATACGCAAAATAAACTAAGTGAACTGATGTATCCGCCGGATGTTTTTGTACAAATGGCAAATGCCAGCTGGAAGATTAATGAGGCTTCAGAGAATAAGGATCAAAATGATAGATCTGGTATTGCAGGAATTGTTGTCTGTTCGCCATACCCCTTTTAACATACAAGTTTAAGCTCACTATATACGACAAAATAAGTATTGTAGCTGTTTCTGTTTTAAGCCTTATGGCTTTGCTTGATGTAAATTTAACACTGGTTATTTGTTTATCATATCTTTTGTTTGGTTTAATATGGTTGTTATCCTGCTCTTTTAAAATCCCGTTGACTGCATGGTATTCGTGTAATAACTATAATGGGGATGCCGCTTTTGATAATCCACTATTTATCAAGACAACCAGGATTCTAACCATGGTCTGGGGTTTACTGTATCTAATAATTGGGGCCTATTCTTATTTTTTAATGGGAAGTGTTTTGTCAAACTTTACAGGCCTTATCAATATGATTACAACCTCATTAATAGGACTATTTACTGTGTGGTTTTCTAAGTGGTATCCCGCTAGAATTGCAAGAGGATAAAAAACAGACAGCATAAGGCATTGTGTAACAAGTTTATTTAAGATTTAGCAAAAAGAGCAAGTTTAACTTGCTCTTAAATTATATATTTGATTGCGTGAGTATTATCGAGAAATGAATAGAATAAGCGATTCATAGTAAGAATAAATAGGAAAACTAGCAAGTGACGGTTTGTTATAAAATATGTTGAAAATAAATCTCTTTAAATTCAAGTTGCAGAGACAAATTCATAGGTATAAAATGAAATTTATCATTCAAATCAAGGCCATATGAAGGTGATACTATGACAAAGGCCCAAGCCTTTTTGCGCCTTATGGACCTGGACTACAGCATGCAGGAGTCCAGTAAAAGGCTGGAGCAGAAGTTAGCCAAACTTGAAGAACATTACCAACTGAGGAAACAGGAAATAATACAAGAATATACCCGTAAAATGGAGGAAGAAACAGCAGAAGCTTTCCAGCAGATTATCAAGCAGGGAGAAGAGGAAGTTGAAATAATTAAGAATAGGACTATAAGGCAGTTAGAAGAGATGGAAAAGAATTTTACGAGATATAAAGACCAAATATCAGACGAGATTTTAGCGAGAATTTTTGATATCAAGAGGGAAAAGTAGCATGGGAAATTCATTGGTGTATGCTGCGGTGAATACTAAAATTCGTGCCATGGAAGGCGATTTTTTAACGGCCGCAGATTATAAAAACATGCTTCAAAAGCATTCAGTGCCGGAACTTGCAAGGTACTTAAAGGACAACACCCACTACGCCGAATTTCTCAAAGATGTGGATGTGGAGAAAATAAGCCGCAGGGAATTGGAAGAGATATTTAGGCGGCGCATTATAAGCGATCTGGACAGATTGATCTACTATTTTAAGAGAGGCTACAAGGATTTTGTCAGGTCTCTCTATTTAAAGTACGAGATTGCCGACATCAAACATCTTGCCCGGCTCATATTCAACGGTTCTAAACCCCAAGACTTTAGCCAATCACTGACATTCATAGGGAAATATAGCCGATTGCAACCAGAAAAACTTTTTGCAGCAGCTTCTATACGAGATTTGATCACTTCCATGGAAGGCTCCGAGTTTTACCCTTTTGTGAAGCCCTTGCTGGACGGCAGGAGGGAAAACCTCTTCCGCTTTGAAATGGTCCTTGACATGGGTTACTTTAGCATGATCAATCAAATGCGCGAAAAGGTCTCGGGCACTGATTACAAAATCCTGCAATTTTGGGAAGGCACTGTGGCCGATCTGTACAACATTCAGTGGATATATCGGGGCAAGAAATTTTACCGCTTATTACCTGAGGAGCTTTTGAACTACACCTTGGAATTTGGCGAAGAGCTGAGCTTTACTAAGCGAAAGGCCTTGTGTTATGCGGCAAATCTGGAAGAGTTTTATGAACTGGTTCAATCAACGGGTTACCAATTCCTGTTTAAAAAGAACCAAACCCAGGATATATACATGGAAAGAAGAATAAACAGATACATCTACCATTTACTGAAAGCTTTAAACAGAAAGTATCCCATGACTATAATCCAGACCATATGTTACGTGTGGTTTTTGGAATATGAAATAAAAGACATTTTTGCCATATGCGAATCGATAAGATATCGTATAACTCCGGAAGAAGCCAGAAGGTTTCTTGTGAGGGCGTTTTGAAAAGGAGGCGAATTTTATGGCGGTAGAAACAATGAAAATGATGGGGTTTATCGGGAAAAACGAGCTGATGAACAAAATTCTCCGCCAATTGGTGCTGGACGGCAGCTTACACGCGGTAAATGCCTTGGTGCGGATAAATTCCAGCGACTTTAAGATCCTACCCACAGAAAAAAATATAGAAGCACTAGAGGAGCTGCCCTTCCTGAAATCCTATTCAGCCCATAGGGATTTTTCCGAGGATGAAAAAATAATCACTGGTCTCATGCAGCTTTTTGGAATTGAACCCCAGGTGAAGCTGGAACACCTGCTGCAGGATTATGATTATGACAAGTTTATCAAAGAAATACTAAATATCGATGAGGAAATCCGCCACACCACCGAAGAGATTCAGGAAAGGGAGCGCACAATTGAAGAAAAAAGGGAATATATAAGCAACCTGAGTTACTTAAAAGAGCACCAATTTGATATGGGACGCCTCGCAGGAATGAAATATCTGACCTTTAGGCTTTTTAAGATTACAAAAGAAAACTTTGAAAAGCTTAAAAAGAATTATGAAAATATCCCGGCGGTTGTGATGAAAGTTGGCGACGAAGGCAAAGATGTAGTAGTTGCCATTATGACACCAGGTACCCTTGAAGAGACGGTAAATAAAATATTAGACTCACTAAATTATACACCCCTGGCACTGCCTGATGGATACGGTGGCTTAGCCTTTGAGGTGATTCAGGAGCTTGAGCAAAAGATACAAGAAGATGAGCGGTCTGTTGAGGAGTTAAAAGCCTCCCTTTCCCACTACAAAGAAAAATATGCGTCATCTGTTGAAATGGCCTTTTCCAGATTGCAGCTGGAAAAGCAGGTGGAGGATTTAAAATCTGACGCGGCTCTGGGCAAGCACTGGTTCTTCTTGTTCGGCTTTGTGCCGGAAAACCGTGTGGGAGAATTAAAAGCCCAATTGGAATCCAGCTTTGGCGATGACCTGATTATCTTAGTCGACGACATTGCAAAATCCGGAAGGGGCATCACGCCGCCTACGCAGCTTCGCAATGTGAAACTATTTAAACCCTTTGAGCTGCTGGTTAAGATGTACGGCACTCCCGCTTACGACGAAAAAGATCCTACGGTATTCTTTGCCATAACCTACATGTTGCTCTTCGGCGCCATGTTCGGCGATGTAGGTCAGGGGCTTGTGATGCTGGTGGCAGGCTTGATACTGGAAAAAGTCATGAGTGATGGCAACTTCGGCGGGATTTTGGCAAGGTTGGGATTTAGTTCTACCATCTTTGGCTTCCTTTATGGAAGCGTCTTTGGTTCTGAAGACCTGATCCCCGCACTGGTAATTCGGCCTATGGCAAATATCAATACCATGCTAGTTGCGGCAGTATTATTAGGGGTCCTGCTTCTCGTAGCCAGCACCATATGGAGTATACTAAATGCCTGCATTCAGGGGAACATTGAAGAAGGTTTTTTCGGGAGAAACGGTTGGGCAGGCTTGGGGTTTTACCTGGTTCTAATTTATTCCGTAATAAAGGCAGCTTTAGGAGGGAACAGCGTCTCTCCTGTGTCTATTGCTCTTATGCTAGGGTTCATAGCGCTGATGGTGCTAAAACAGCCCCTGGCCCACAAGATCGAGGGGATGGAAAGGCTCTATGATGAATCAGCTGGCAGTTACTTCATGGAAGAGGGCTTCGGAGTAGTTGAAACGCTGCTTTCCACATTGTCAAATACCATTTCCTTTATAAGAGTAGGGGCCTTTGCCTTAAACCATGTGGGCCTGTACATCGCCTTTGAAACAGTAGGAAAGATGATGGGCTCTCAAGTGGGCAATATAGCCATGTTGATTCTTGGCAACGTAATAATCATAGGCCTGGAGGGCCTTGTGGTATTTATCCAGGCCTTGAGGCTCGAGTATTATGAGCTGTTTAGCAAATTTTATAAGGGAGATGGCATAGAATATAGGCCTGTGAAATTAAAAGGTTTGGCTCATGCTCACCGGAATCCGTTTATAATAATCGCACATTAGGCTAGAAATATAAAAATCAAAACCATATAAATGGAGGTCTTTTGTATGTATCTGGTTTTATTTATAGCAATGGCTATATGCGGTTTAACAATTTTTGCAGGTATTTACATCTCACACGCTGGCGGTAAAAATGCTGTGAAAATCAAAAGATGGATAAAGGCCAGCGTAGCGGTATATGCGGTGCTGATAGCAGCATTTTTGATGTTTTTTCTGCCTAATACTGCAAAGGCTGCCACAGCTCCCAATCCGTCAGCTAGCATGGCATTTATTTCAGCAGCACTGTCTACTGGCCTTGCAACCATCGCCGCAGGCTATGCGGTAGGGGCTGTAGGTTCATCTGCTTTGGGAGCGGTATCCGAGGATCCGAATATTTTAGGAAGATCTCTTATTTTTGTAGGCCTTGCTGAAGGTATCGCCATTTACGGCCTGATTATTTCCATAATGATTTTGGGAAAAGTCTAGAAGGGGTATGTATGAGAATCTTTTTGATAAGCGACAACCATGATACCCTTACCGGCATGAGACTGGCGGGCGTGGACGGCATCGTTGTCCACGAAGAAGCAGAACTATTGGATGAGCTAAAAAAAGCCAGGGAAAGCGGCGATATAGGCATTCTTCTAATTACAGAGACCCTTGCGGAAAGATTGCCGGAAGAAATAAACCGCATGAAGCTTTCAAAAAAGCTGCCACTTGTTATAGAAATACCTGACCGCCACGGAACGCGGCGGCCGCCGGACTTTTTGACCCGCTATATAAAAGAGGCGATTGGGGTCTCAATTTGAGGTGACGTAAATGTCTACAACAATTGAAGATAAAATAGCTTTGTTTACCAAGGTATTACTGGAGAGAATAGAGCACGAATTCGAAGAGAAGCGCCAAAGGCTCATAGAGGAATATGAAAAGGAAGAAAAAGAACTAAAAGAAGAGTTTCGGCAAAAGAGCAAAGCGGCATTGGATGAGGCAGTAAAGCAGGCAACCTTGAAGAAAAGCCAGATGGAATCCAAAGCTGCTTCGGAATGTAGACTAATGCTTATAAAAAAGCGGCAGGAGTTCATTGACCGCATTGTGGAAAAAGCTAAGGAAAGGGCGCGGGAGTCTTTAGAGACCGAGGCATACAGTGATTTTTTGGAAGAGGTTTTGGAGCAGGTTACAGAGCAACTTGCAGAAGAAGATGAAATAGTTTATGTCCTGACGCGCCACGACATATCAAAATTCAGAGCCAAAATTACCGAGCGTTTAACGAAACTTCGGCAGGGAAAGGCCTTTAGGTTGGAAGAGGGCAGTGATGAGATGATCGGCGGAGTATTTGCCAAGACAAAAGAGGATCACATACAGATAGATTGTACGCTGGCATCGGGCATTGAGGACAGCCGGCAGCTTATCGGGCAGCTCTTGGCTGAGAAGCTTTACCGGGAGGAAGAGACCGATGGCGAGATACGGTAAAATCGTGTATATCAATGGGCCGGTAGTCAAGGCCGAGGGCATGGATGACTTTTTGATGCGAGAAATGGTAATGGTGGGTGAAAAGAAGCTCATCGGTGAAGTAATTTCCCTGGAAAGGGGCACCGGCACCATACAGGTATACGAGGAGACTTCCGGCCTTCGAACCGGCGAGAGGGTAACAGGCACCGGCAAACCCCTTTCGGTAAAACTAGGCCCGGGCATCATCACAAATATTTTTGACGGGATCCAAAGGCCCCTTTCAAAGATCTATCAGGCAGGAGGCGAATTTATCCCGGAAGGGATAGGCCTTATTACCCTGGATGAGGATAAGCTCTGGGATGTAGAGATCCTGGCAAAGGAAGGGGAATATTTAAAGAGCGGCGACGTGTTTGCCCAAGTGCAGGAAACTTCTCTTGTGCTGCACAAGGTTATGGTGCCTCCTGGCGCAAAAGGCAGAGTAAAGAGCATCGTGCAAAGCGGTGCCTATTCTATTGCGGAGACTCTTGCAGTGCTGGAAGATGGCGATAAGCACTATGAGCTAAAACTTGCCCAGGAATGGCCTGTAAGGACGCCAAGGCCCGTAGACCGGAGAATGCCCATACAGAAGCTCTTAGTTACCGGCCAGAGGGTAATAGATACCTTCTTTCCATTAGCTAAAGGCGGCACCGCTGCCATTCCCGGAGGTTTTGGCACAGGCAAAACCATTACTCAGCATCAGCTGGCAAAGTGGAGCGATGCGGACATAATCGTGTATGTAGGCTGCGGCGAAAGGGGCAATGAGATGACGGAGGTTCTCGAAGATTTTCCGAAGCTAAAGGACCCAAGGACCGGCCACCCCTTGATGGACAGGACCGTCCTTATTGCCAACACTTCCAACATGCCTGTTGCCGCCAGGGAAGCCTCCATCTACACCGGCATTACCATAGCCGAGTACTACAGGGACATGGGCTACAATGTGGCGATTATGGCAGACTCCACATCCAGGTGGGCGGAGGCCCTTCGGGAGATTGCAGGCAGGCTGGAAGAAATGCCGGCAGAGGAAGGGTATCCTGCATATCTTGCCTCGAGGCTTGCCCAGTTTTACGAGAGGGCAGGCTATGTCAAAAACTTAAACGGCAGCGAAGGTTCCGTGACCATAATAGGTGCCGTATCCCCGGCCGGCGGTGATTTCTCAGAGCCTGTAACGCAGGCGACAAAGAGGGCGGTAGGCGCCTTTCTCGCTTTAGATAGGGAACTTGCCCACGCCCGCCACTTTCCGTCAATCAACTGGCTCTCTTCCTACAGCGGCTATACAACTATGCTGGAAGAGTGGTTCAAAGACAACGTGGCTTCCGATATGCTTTCCCTGAGGGAAAAGATGCTCAAAATTCTTCATGAAGAAAACAAGCTCATGGATATAGTGAAATTGGTAGGCGAAGATGTGCTTCCGGATGACCAGAGGGTTACTTTGGAGATTGCCAAAGTCATAAAGGTAGGGTTTTTACAGCAGAACGCCTACCATGAAAAGGACGCTTATGTGGAGCCACAGGAACAGTACAGCATGCTTAAAGTAATAGAAAAACTCTACGATAGAGCTTTTTCGGCAGTTAAAAAGGGTATTCCCCTTTCCAAAGTAAAAGATGAGGGGTTGTTTAGGGAAATCATAATGATGAAGTACAATGCAACTGGAAATGAGTTCTTCCAGGGAATTGAGGAAAAAATTGACCAGTATTACGACAATCTGGAAAGAGTGTATAAAGAAGGTGCCCGCAATGAAGGTTAAATACCTGCGCTTAGAAAAGGCAGTTGGGCCTTTGATCGTAATGGACGATGTAAAGAATGCTTCATATGATGAAATCGTAGAAATAGAGATGCCGGGAGAACCTTCCCGAATGGGAAAGGTAGTTCAGGTAGACCACGGCAGAGTTATCATACAGGTATATCAGGGCACGGCCAACCTTTCGCTAAATAAAGTAGCCGTCACTTTCAGCGGCAAGCCCATGGAAATTCCCCTGTCCAGGGAAATACTGGGGAGGGTTTTTAACGGAGTAGGCAAGCCCATAGACGGAGCCGGGGAAATTTATGCCCAAAGGCTTTATAATATCAACGGCCGGCCCATGAATCCGGTGGCAAGGCTCTACCCCAGAAACTACATCCAAACCGGCATATCTTCCATAGATGGTTTAACCACTTTAATCAGGGGGCAGAAGCTCCCGATTTTCTCCGGCGACGGCCTGCCACACAATCAGCTTGCAGCCCAGATAGTAAAACAGGCCAGGATTTCCGATGATAAGGGCAACAATTTTGCCGTAGTCTTTGCAGCCATGGGCATAAAGCACGATGAACTGGATTTCTTCCAGAGGGTCTTTGAGGAAACCGGCGTAATGAATCGGGTAGTGATGTTTGCAAACCTTGCCGATGATCCTGCCGTTGAGAGGATATCCACGCCTCGGTGCGCACTGACTGCAGCCGAATACCTGGCCTTTGAATGTGACATGCATGTCCTGGTGATCATGACCGACATGACCAGCTACTGTGAGGCCTTAAGGGAAATATCATCGGCTCGGGAAGAAGTTCCGTCCAGGAAAGGTTATCCCGGCTACATGTACTCAGATCTGGCAAGCCTCTACGAGCGAGCAGGCATGCTGAAAGGCTCAGGGGGAAGCATCACCCAAATCCCCATTCTCACCATGCCCAATGATGACATAACACATCCTGTGCCGGACCTCACGGGATACATCACGGAAGGGCAGATAGTCTTGAGCAGGTCTCTTTACCAGATGGGCATTTATCCTCCCATCAATGTGCTGCCTTCCCTGTCCAGGCTCATGAAAGATGGCATCGGCAAGGAATATACCAGGGAAGACCATCCGGACCTGGCAAATCAAATTTTTTCGGCCTATTCCAGAGTTCAGGAAATCCGAGCACTTGCCCAAGTTATAGGTGAGGATGAGCTGTCCGAGGTGGACCAAAAATATATGGAGTTTGGTAGACAGTTTGAAGAGCGGTTCACCAAACAGGGCTTTGATGAAAACCGAAGTATAGAGGAGACCCTCGATCTCATGTGGGAGCTGCTTTCCATTCTGCCGGAAGATGAGCTTACCAGAATTGATCCTGCTTTGGTTAAAAAATACCTGAGGAAGTGATCCGTCTTGCAGGAAAATATTGCTCCTACCAAGGCCAATTTGATGTCAGCTCAATCTGCCCTGGACTTTTCAAAGAAGGGCTACGAGCTGTTGGATAAAAAGCGAAACGTGCTGATAAGGGAAGTTATGGCCCTCATGGACCGAGCACAGGAAATTCAGCAAAAAGCACAGGATATTTTTAAGGAGGCATATGAAGCTCTTCAGATAGCCAATATCACCTTGGGTATTTCCCAGGTGTATGAAGTGGCAAAATCTATTCCCTTGACAACGGATTTTAAAATTTTGACGCGTAGCGTCATGGGGGTTGAAATACCTGAAATAAAATATGAAGAGCAGGAGCTAGACCATTATTATAGCTTCTATAACACAAATACAGCCCTGGATGTGGCTCTTACTAAATTTCACGAAGTGAAATATCTGCTGTATGAATTGGCAGAAATAGAGGCTTCCGTTTATAAACTCGCCACGGAAATTAAGCGGACCCAGAAGAGGGCCAATGCCCTTCAAAATATACAGATCCCAAAGTATGAGGACATGGTGAAAAACATATCTGAAGTGCTGGAAGAAAAAGAGCGTGAGGACTTCTTCCGATTGAAGGTGCTAAAGAAAAAATCTGACGACAGGTAATAATGTGTTGCCTGTCGTTTTTTCCTATGTTTCATAGCTTTCATCTTTTTATCAATATTTCTAGGTTGTTTTAAGACTTTTCGTTTTTGTGCTTTTTAAGATATCTGTCCTATAGAATAGCTCATTGTTTTATTCAACTACTATAGCAGTCACTGCAATGAAACAAATTCATAGTAGTTGCTGGCTTTTCAAGTATTCCAGCAGCTCGGATTTTGTTACCCTTTTTACACAGCTGCGCTCAACGTCATAAGACGGGTCTATTCTCTTTTTGTATTCCCTCTCCATTATTTCAACAACCCTTGACCTGCAAAAATCCCCCTGGCACCAGCCCATGCCGGCTCGGGTTCTCCTCTTTACACCATCCACAGTCTTAACCTCTATCCCCCTATGAAGGGCATCCACAATTTCAGCTTCGGTGACCTGCTCGCACCTGCATATGATTTTTTCAGGGGCTGATGGTATATTAAGCAAATCCTTAATTTCCTTATAAGGTCGCAGAGGCTTCTTGGTGATGATAGGCTTTCTGTAGGGATCAAAGTTTGGATTTTCTTCAAGCATTAGACCCGCCTTGCTTAAAATGTCGACCACCATATCCGCAATGGCCGGAGAAGATGTTATGCCCGGAGACTGGATGCCGGCTACATTTATAAAGCCGGGGACGCGGGTTTCTCCTATGATAAAATCGTCCGTAGAACTCCTGGCCCTGATGCCGGTAAAACTTCTGATGAAAAGCCTCGGGTCAAGCTTATGGTAAAGGGCCTTGGTTTGCCTATAGATTTCAGCTAAGCGCTCCACGTGGGTGGAGGTGTCTTCCCTTTCCCCATCGTCCTTTGCATCAGGTCCAAGCAGCAGATTCCCGTAGTATGTAGAGGTCAACAGCACGCCTTTTCCTAGCTTTGTCGGCAACTGAAACACCACCGTGTTGATGGGATCACCCGACCCTCTGGCAAAAATCATAAATTGACCGCTTCTGGGGAGAATCTCAAAATCATCTACCCCTACCATCTTGGATATCTTATCTGCATAAATTCCTGCCGCATTTATTACATACCTGCCGTAATACTCCTTCTTTTCGTTTACGGTTACCCTAAAAACACCATCTACTTTTTCAATAGATGTTACTTCCTCTTCCAGTTTCAGCTCGACGCCGTTTTTCACTGCATTTTCTGCCAAAGCTATGGCCATTTCATAAGGAGAGCAAACCCCAGCCCCCTCACAGTATAATGCGTATTTTATGTCACGAGACAGCTCTGGTTCCAATTCCCTAATCTTTTCAGCTCCTATTATTGATAAGTCATGTAGACCGTTTTTTATGCCATTTTCCATGAGCTCTTCCAGGGGCTTGGTGTCATCTTCCGTAGTAACGACCAGGGAGCCGGTTTGGGCAAATCCGAAATTCAGCTCTTCATTCAGCCGCTTAAACTGGACCCTGCCCTTATAGCACAGTTTTCCTTTAAGTGTGGTATGTTTTTCAGCATAACCCCCGTGAACAATTGCACTATTAGCTTTAGTGGCTCCCGTAGATACATCATTGGCCTTTTCCAGCAGCAATATATCCAACTTAAAGCGGGAGAGATTTCTAGCGATTGATGTGCCCACTATTCCGGCGCCTATTATTATTACATCGTAGGTTAGCATATCAAAACCTCCTACAAATTTCACGATATATTAAGAATTGATTTTATTATATTCATATTTCTCACAATATGCAAGGACGAGACATTGTACAGTTCTGGAGATATTTACATAGAAATAACAATAAGTGGCACGGTCATGGTGGAGATGGTTGGGAATTTGGTCGCTGCCTATGGAGTCCCTCAAAAAATCGTAAAGGTCGCCACCGTTAAATTGGCCATATCTATCTCGCCAACGTATGTTATTTTTCTGTCGAAAGAGACAAGAAATAGATTAAAAAAGCGCAAGAAACTAAATTTCACCCTAGGACGCCCATATTGTAAGAATACTGAGATAATACTTTCTTGCTTTAAGGAAAGTGGTGGGATATATTAAAGTTACAGGCAAATAATAATAGCAGGATTTTATAAGGGGAGGAAAATGGATATGGAGAACAAGTACGCCAAATTATTTGAGCCCATGAGAATAGGCAAAATGCTGGTGAAGAACCGCATCGTTATGTCCCCCATGGGAACTTTTACTCCAATGCAGGACGGCACTGAAAGCGAAGAGGGCATCAGATACTATGAAGAGCGAGCCCGCGGCGGAGTAGGACTGATAATAACCGGTTCCATGTTTATAAATGAGGTGACAGCCCAGGGAGGCCCTACTATTGCCGTTGATAACCCACGTGCAATTCCTAAAGCAACAGTCCTTTGTGAGCGAGTGCACAGATGGGGAGCCAAGATTTGCATTTCTTTGAGTCCCGGAACAGGCCGCAATGGCATGCCAAACATTGGTGAACGAGTTCCCATTTCTTCTTCAGAAATCCCTTCTTTCTACGACCCCAACATTATATGCCGAGCTTTAACCACTGAAGAGATTCATGAGATGATGAAGGATTGGGCCAACGCTGCCCTGTTTGCAAAAAGGGCAGGCTTTGATGCCATCGAGATTCACGCCCATGCAGGTTACCTGATCGACCAGTTTTTGTCCCCCATCTGGAATAAGCGCACAGATGAATACGGCGGGAGCCTGGAAAACCGGGCGCGCTTTGCTGTAGAAATTGTAAAGACCGTTCGCAGTGTTGTGGGAGATGACATGCCCATTCTATTTAGAATAGCCCTTGATCATAGATTCGATGGAGGCCGGACTATAGAGGACAGCATGCCATTGCTCAAGATACTGGAGGAAGCAGGCGTGGATGCCTTTGATGTGGACGCCGGAGCTTACGAGAGTATGGATTACATTTTCCCGCCACACTACCTTGGTGAAGCCTGCATGGCCTATGTCTGCAAAGAGGCAAGAAAGCATGTGAATGTGCCTATCCTGAATTCCGGAAACCACAGCCCAGAAACTGCCCTGGAACTCCTCAATTCCGGTGACTGCGATTTTGTAATGTTTGGGCGCCAAGCCATAGCAGACCCATATTTCCCCAAAAAGCTTATGGAGAACCGCCGGGAAGATATACGCCCCTGTATTTTGTGTAATGAAGAGTGTATCGGAAGGATTTTTGACCGCTTAACCCAGCTGAGCTGTGCAGTCAATCCCAGTGCAGGATTTGAAAATTATATGGAGATCGAGGAGACTTACGAGCCCAAAAACATTGTGGTAATTGGTGCTGGCCCCGCGGGCTTGGAGGCAGCCAGGACCGCAGCCTTGAAAGGCCATAATGTTACGGTGTATGAAAAGCACGATTTTATTGGCGGAATTGTGAAGATGGTGGCTACTGCACCGTTCAAAAAGCGCCTTCGTGAGCTCATCGACTGGTATGATGTCCAGCTCAAAAAACTTGGTGTAAAGGTAGTCTTGGGCACTGAAGTGAAAGCTGATGACCCAATGCTGAAAGCTGCCGACCACATTATCATAGCTACAGGTTCAGAGCCAATTATGCCAGCAATAAAGGGTATTGATAATGCTAATGTGGTAGATGTGGTAGAGGCCCATCACAAGGGCATCAGCGGCAAGGATGTCGTCATCTGCGGTGGCGGTTTGAGTGGATGCGATGCTGCTCTTGAATTAGCTATGAAAGGTAAAAAGGTAACTGTGGTAGAAATGCTAGATGAATGCGCTCGGGATGCCATGCCCATAAATAGGATAAGCCTTATGAGAATGCTGGCTGAAAACAATGTGACACTTATGACAAACAGCAAAGTGGTGGAGATAACTTCCCGTGGCGTGATGGTGGAAAAACAAGGTGGAGTTAGGGAGGAAATCCCGGCAGATACCGTCATCATTGCTTTCGGTCAAACTAACAAAAATGACTTTGTTGACGAAGTCGTGGCGAAATATTACATGAAGACTACTGTGGTGGGAGATGCCGAAAAGGTAGGCAAAGTAGGCAACGCCATTCGCACAGGTTTCTATGCAGCTATGGCAATAGAATAAAAATAAATTAATGAGGGGATAAGTCTAGACAAGCTCATCTAGCTTATCCCCTTATGTTAATTTTGTTATCATCCGTCCAGCAATGGTGGCAACTTAAGGCAAAATCAGTAAAGTTCACTAGCGTGGCGTCCGGCAGAGAGACCTGTGGCTATGGGCAATGCATCTCGTTCATATTCTTTGCTTCCCAGCAAAGCAGCTGTATGTGGGCTCTGAAACCGCCAATTACGTTGCCAAGCACAGGAAAGAAGTTACAATTTAAGGCAGGCTTAAAGCGTCCTTATATGCCACTTAGGTTTGTTGCCAAAGTATCATAAAAATGGCATCCAAGCAAAAACTTGGATGCCATTTTATCTACAGTTTGATGACAGGTGATATCCCTTGTCGCCTTTTAATCCGCCTACTTTACAAATTGGCCATCTTTGAACTCGCCAACGTATTTTGTTTTCCCGTCGAGAGAAACCAAAATGCCTTGGCCATGGTACTTAAAGTTTTTAAATTCGCCCACATACAGGGAATCACCGGGAATGTAAGCCATTCCTCTTACTAAATCGTGGTCAACAAATTCACCTGCATATTCAGAACCGTCAGAGGCTGTTATTATTCCTAAGCCGTGCATCTTGCCGTTTTTAAATTCTCCTTCATACATATCACCGCTATTTGTTATGAAAGTGCCAAAACCATCAGCCATGTCGTCTTTGATTTCACCGAAAAAGTATCCGGATTCTAGATTAAGGCTAACTACGTGACCTGGTAATAATATGGGATTGCCAAGAATTTCATTGTTGTTCCACTGGCCTTTTGCCGCAATACCATCGGCGTTTACAACTATACCTTCGCCGTGCATCTTGCCATTTTTAAACTGTCCCTTATAAATTCCGATACTTGGCATTATTAAAATGCCTTGACCATCAGGTACATTATTTTTGATATCACCAATTACCCTAAATCCATCTGGAGTGTATATTATTCCCCGTCCGTTCAATGAACCGTCTTTCCATTGGCCAATGGATTTTGCATCTTGGCCATCCATTGATAGAATTATTGCACCAAAACCATTTGGAATATTGTTGGTTATTTCTCCAGCATAGATTCCATTCTCATCTGCTATTACATCAAATTCATATTTGGCTGTGTTTTTTTGATAATTTGTCAGTACCCTGTTTATCAAAATAATGCACTGCTCTACAGTGGCGCTCTGCTTTGGTGCAGCCATGTTATTGCCTACACCGCCTAAAACATTGTTTTCTCTAGCAATATACATGGCTTCTTTTGCCCAGGAGCTAATCTCGCTGTCATCGGAAAATCTGTATTCGCCAGGATTTTTGAGAGGCAATTTGGCAAGCTGCATGGTTTTAACCAGCATGGTAGCCAGTTGCTCCCGATTGAGAATGCTGTTTGGATCGAATTTGCCGTTTCCTACTCCAGAGGTTATACCTACAGATGCGCCTTTAAGAGCCCAAATATCTGAAGTATCATTAAATGATACGTTAGTATCTACCTGAACCTCTTGTCCGCTTAAGACTTCAAACAATCTCACAGCAAAATAAATAAATTCAAGGCGCGTAATAGGCTTTTGAAAGTCTTTAAAGCGATTAGCATCAAAATATCCAGTGGATTTTAATTCCTCAACGGCTTCCTGGGCCCATGCAGAAGGAGTTTGTGCATAAGCAGCCGTTGATACCATGGTCAGCAGTAAACTTATCACAAGAAACGATGCAAAGATTTTTTTCATTAAATTTCCTCCCTATATGGTAAAAATTAGGTAAAACATATGAATATCTTAACATGCCTAATTTAATGTTGCAATATGTAAATTTGAATCGCTCCAAAGCAGAGCAAGTTCTGTATCTTGTCAAGCGATTCAGCCCTGAAAGTCATTACATTCTTTCACAGAGCAAAAATTTCATGATGTGGTTTCTGAACGACGATATCTTGAGAAACTTACCTACTGCCGTTCATGAACAATGTCATGCCAATGGTATGGCTTATTTAAAAGGCGGTGTCATACAAAATAAATTTTACTTAGGGGCTGGAAAGACGGTAACCGTAAAATACACAAATGTGTTTAAATCAAAGGAAATGGCATCTACCATACCGGAAAATTTAAGAACATTTAGATATAATACTTATATAGGTGGGGCGGACGATTATTTGGCAGCAAATGGCCTGGGAGTCTATGGTCTTTTAGATGAGTTTGCAGCCTATTACCACGGCACCAGGACGGCCGTTGAACTATTTGATTATTGTATGACTTTTGAGCAGACTCCAGACCTGTGGTTCAATTATATTTCAAGTGTCAGCGGTGACTATTTCGCTTATGCGGAATTTAGGTTCTATATTCTAAAATATTTAATGTATGCAAAGCAAAATTATCCTGACATCTATAAAAATATTATGGCAAACAAAGAATTCAAACAGGTATTTAATACCATAGATCTAAACTATGGTCAAATCATATTTTATAGATTTACCAATATTGACAACTTATAGATAAGATTATACAATTATTGTTGTAGGTTCGGCAGGATGGTAGGCTTTATATGAATATCTATTTAGGATTAGCAATATTCTATAGGCTATAAAGGCATTCCTGCGGGGATGCCTTTTTTTTATCTAAAACCCCTGCCAAAATATAACCGGGATTGAGGTGATTTAAATTCAGGTTAGACTGATTGTAGGATGGTAGTACTTGTAGAAAAATCTGATTAGAGGGGTTAAAATGAAAACTATTGCTAAACAACCAACTGCATTAGCTGAAAAACAAATAATAGAGGAAGCTAGGACTCCGAAGTTTTGGGAAGCGATTGCAGCGCTAACTTTAATATTTTCAGTCATTATTATAGGTCTTAAACTAAATACTGGCTTAACTGCCCCACTTGTGGCAGGTTTATTTATAGCTGGCTTATTCGGTTTATATTTAGGACACAAATGGGCAGATTTGCAAAACGGCATGATTGAAGGAATTGCAAATGCCGTGCCCTGCATATTGATACTTATGTTAGTAGGCATGCTTATTGGTATTTGGATTATGGGCGGAACAGTTCCGGTAATGATTTATTACGGTCTTCAGTTACTTAGCCCAAGGATGTTTTTGCCGGCGACTTTTATACTCTGCTGCATAGTATCTGTAGCTACAGGTACTTCCTGGGGAACTATCGGCACCATGGGATTAGCACTCATTGGAATCGGTCAAGGTTTAAATATACCACTTCCCATAGTTGCTGGAGCCATCGTATCTGGTGCATACTTTGGAGACAAAATGTCGCCCCTTTCCGATACTACTAATGTAGCCCCTGCCATGGCGGGAGCAGACTTATTCGAACATATCGGCTCAATGCTATATACTACAGTTCCAGCCACCATCGTTTCGATTATACTCTATACCTTTTTAGGCTTTAGTGGTACAAGTGGCAGTGTTGATACTGAGGCTGTGAACAGTATTCTAAGTACATTAAATGGGTCTTTTAATATTTCCATATTAGCTTTAATCCCACCACTTTTGGTAATTTTTATGTCTATAAAGCGGGTGCCGGCTATTCCGGCTCTTGCTATAGCAGTAATATTTAGTGTGTTCTGGGGGATGTTTACCCAGGGCGTGAAATTTTCTAAAATAGTTGCTGCAGCAGTTAATGGGTTTGCAAGCAATACAGGAGTTGACACTGTTGATGTTCTCCTTTCCAGGGGTGGCCTTAACAGTATGATGGGAATAATCTCAATGGTACTATTAGCTACCGCATTAGGCGGTGTACTAGAAAAAATAGGAATACTTACAGTTATAATAAATGCACTTCTCAAAAAAGTGAAAAGTGCAGGTTCACTCATTCTCTCTGTTTTAATTTCATGCTATGCTATTTTACTAGTATCTGGCAATGCGATGCTTGCGATTATTCTACCCGGCAGAACTTTTAAAGATGCTTTTGCAGAAAGAAATATTCATCCAAGAGTATTGTCCCGAACATTAGAAGATGCCGGAACCATCGGCGCGGTTCTTATTCCCTGGAGCGCTGCAGGATTATATGCTTATGGCATACTGGATGTTCCGGTGCTCTCATTTGCACCATATGCGTTTTTAAACTGGATTGTTCCGATTTTCTCCATTGTATATGCATATACTGGCTTTGCAGTATTTAAGGTGAAGGAGGATAATTAAAATGAATAATAAGACAAAAGCAATTGATGTCCACAACCACTTTTACCCACCGTCATACTTGGAAGAATTAAAAAAGGGAAAATACGTAGCGAAGCTTACGGAGGATGAAGACAACAATTATATTTTAGCTTATGAAGGTGACTACAATGTTATCGTTCCGGGACATAGAGATATAGAATACCGTCTGGAATTGTTAGATAAGGTAGGGATACAAACCCAGATTTTATCCCTTACTACCCCAGGAGCACATATTGAAGAACGGGACAAAGGAATATATCTGGCAAAAATTACAAATGATGACTTTGCAGAGATTACACAAAAATACCCAGGCCGTTTTTACGGTTTAGCAGCTTTACCTCTTCAAGATCCGGAGGAATCTGCAAAAGAACTTGAAAGAGCAGTAAAAGAATTAGGGCTTATAGGTGGGACAATTTTCACCAATGTGGAAGGCAAAAATCTTGATGACCCATCATTTCTCTGCATCTATGAAACAGCCCGGGAGCTAGATGTGCCGTTATTTATACATCCTACTACTCCAACGCCTTCCGACAACTTTTTAGACTACAGATTGGCTGCCTCTTTAGGGTTTACTTTTGATACAACTTTAGTTGTTTCAAGATTGATCTTCAGTGGAATACTAGATAAAGTTCCAGGTCTCAAACTTATTGCTTCACACCTTGGTGGCTGTCTGCCATATCTTGCAGAAAGACTGGATAGATGTCATGCGGCATTCCCTGAACTAAAGAACATTGAGAGAAAACCATCGGACTATATTAAAGACGTATACATTGACTGTGTTTCCTTTGAACCAAAGGCAGTGGAGTTTGCCTTAAGCTATATGGGTGACAAGAGATTGCTTGTTGGAAGCGACTACCCGCACCAGATCGGAGATATTGAAAAAGCAGTTGATATAGTTAATCAAATAGATGTTTCCGAAGAACAGCGGGAATTAATATTCCACAAAAACGCTGAGGAATTATTCAAACTCTAAGATATAAAACGAATATCAAGTTTTGCCCTCAGGAAGTGCATATTAATACTGAGGGCCTTATTTTTAAGTTTTGAGGTGACCACTTTGAGTTGTGTTGAAAAAATCAAACAGGAACTTAAGAAATATGTCAATGCTGAAAAAGCTGCTTTTCTACCCAAGTTCTTTCAAGCCTTTGAAGGGGGTTATGGTGAAGGCGACCGCTTTTTGGGTGTTGTAGTGCCTGACCAGAGAAAAGTAGCCAGAAAATATTATAAAGCAGCCAGTATTAAGGATATTGAAGAATTGCTCAATGAACCATATCATGAATACCGCCTTACAGCCCTGATACATAAAGCAGTGGGCTGGATGCTGAGGGAAATTGGAAATAGGGATTTTGAAGTTGAATACGATTTCCTCAAGGAAAATTATAAAGCCATGCCCAGGACCATGCTGCGATATGCCATAGAAAAGTTTGAACCGGATTTAAGGCAGAATTTTTTGAAAGGACTTATATAGCATTTAAAAGAGTGTCAAAGAATGATACTCTTTTTTCTTAATAAATTTGTAAGAATTCTCATCATAAAATCTTAAAAATTCTATGCTATGATACTAATAGATAATAGACGTTTTAAAAGATAAGAGGTGATGCTGTGTATAATGTGCTTGTGGCAGAAGATGAAAGAGAAATAGCCGCTGCCATAGAAGTATACCTAAAGAACCAAAATTACGGTGTCTTTAAGGCATATAACGGAGAAGAAGCCTTGGAGATTTTAAAAAAGCATGAAATTCATCTGGTGCTGATGGATATCATGATGCCCAAAATGGATGGTATAGAAGCTGTCATGAAGATAAGAGAAACCAGCAATGTTCCAATTATATTTCTCACTGCCAAATCAGAAGATGTGGACAAAATACTGGGCCTTAACATAGGAGCAGATGATTACATTACAAAACCTTTTAATCCCTTGGAGTTACTTGCCAGGATAAATTCAAATATCCGAAGATACACCAGCTATTCAACAACACCAGCTACAAACGACGATGTAATACAAATAGGTGGAATCCAGTTAGATGATTTAAAAAAACAGGTAACTGTGGATGGAAAGCCAATTAAGCTTACGCCTTTAGAATATAAAATTCTTCATCTCTTGATGAATAATCCAAACAGAGTATTTTCCATAGAAGAAATCTATGAGAAGGTATGGCAAGAGCCGGCTTACAATCCGGATACTGTAACAGTCCATATACGCAGAATCAGAGAAAAAATAGAAATAAATCCTAAAGAACCAAAGTATTTAAAGGTGGTGTGGGGAATTGGATATAAATTTGAAGGATAATAAAGAATTAGATACAAATTTGAAGGATAATGAAAATGGTAGCAAAAGATTCAGTATAAACTTGACAGCTACTACATGGGGCACAATTTTAATAATTTTAATTTTGACCATAATTTCCGTGGGCATTTACTCACCTCTAAAAAATCTTATGATAGGCTACAAACCTTTTAGTGATGATGTTTTATACGGAGATATCATCGGACAAGAAGTAATATTGATTTTATCAATTGGGGCATTAAGTGTATTCTTTCTGACAATATTTACTTTGGTAGTGCCGTATTATAATCAAAGACAGGCATCAATCGTTAACTTTTACAACAAAATATACCTCGAATTTAAGTTTTTGATTTGGATTATATGTGTCACCGTATTCTTTTCGCTTTTTAGCCTTATCGGCGTAGTTCGAATAATTCATCAAGCTAATTTGTATTTTTACGCCATCGGCATACCTGTAACTTTCATCTTTTATACTTTTATTTACCTGAATTTGGTATATTTAAAACATATCTATCATACGGGCCTTGTAAATGAAATCGTGAACAATACCTTAATAGGCAAATTGTGTTTGTGGATAAACAAATATGTCAAAAGCATCATTGCTCAGATAATTGATGAGGAAATCAGCAGGCAGCACAAAGAAAAACTACTCTCACTATTGATAATTAACTTTGTTATACTGATGCTAATTAATTGGGTAGGCAGAGGTTTAGGAATACTCCTGATTATAGGATATTCGGTCTGGCTATTCAACAATGCAGTGGAACTTTTAGAAAAAGTAAGAGCTTTAAATGCAGCCAGCCGACAACTGGCTAAAGGGAATTTTGATGTGACTTTACCTGAAGATATGGGCATTTTAAGTTCTTTTGCGAAGAACTTAAACAATATCAAAGAGGGGTTTAAGGTAGCTGTTGAACAAGAGGTAAAAAGCCAGAACATGAAAACCCAGCTAATCTCTAATGTCTCTCATGATTTAAAAACGCCCCTTACTTCAATCATCACTTATGTGGATTTGCTAAAAAAGGAGGATTTAGATCCGGATACTAGAAAAGAGTATATAGATATTCTTGACAAAAAATCCAAAAGGCTTCAAGTGTTAATCGAAGATTTATTTGAAGCCAGTAAAGCAAGTACCGGCAATATCGAACTCAACCTGGAAAACCTTGACGTTATAGCGCTTTTAAGGCAAACCCTAGGTGAAATGGAAGAAAAAATCAATCAAACTACCCTCAAAATGAGGGTTAACCTTCCCGAAAACAAAATAATATGCAATTTAGACGGGGCACGAACCTATCGAGTGTTTGAAAATATCTTAAGCAATATTCTTAAGTATTCAATGCCAAATTCCAGAGTCTATATAGATGTAGTGGAAGATGAAAGAAGTGTAAGCCTAATATTTAAAAATATTTCAGCCTATGAGATGAATTTTGATCCTTCTGAGATAACGGAGAGGTTTATACGAGGTGACAAATCAAGGCATACTGAAGGCTCAGGCCTGGGGCTTGCTATTGCAAAAAGCCTAGTAGAACTTCAAGGTGGAAGTCTTAACATTGATATCGATGGCGATTTATTTAAACTGACAATTACATTTCCCAAAGTGTGACATCTCCCAACACTTAAGACAATTTGTGATATAATGAAGTTAATCTAGAACTTCTGAGAAAAAACTCCTGAAGGAGGATAAAAGTTGAACACTTTTAACATCTATTGGTCATACCTATTGTTAGATGGCGAAAAAATGCACTTGGCAGCAAGCCCCAAAGGATTATGTTGCATTCTCTGGCCAAATGAGCCTTTTGAAGTCTTGGAAAAGTGGGTTAAAAAGCACTTTCCTCTAGGTTCATTGGTGTATGATCAGGAAAAGCTGGCTGTTTATGGGAGGCAAATCGAAGAGTACTTGAGTGGCCAAAGAAAGACTTTTGATATCCCCCTTGATCTTTGCGGCACCGATTTTCAAATAGCTGTTTGGCAGGCTTTGCTTAAAATACCCTATGGCACTACTAAATCTTACTCGGAAATAGCAAAAGAAATCGGCCGACCTAAGGCAGTGCGTGCGGTAGGGGGTGCCATAGGGGCAAATCCGGTACCCATAGTAGTGCCTTGTCATAGAGTAATAGGAAAGGATGGCAGTCTTACAGGTTTTGCCGGCGGCTTGGATATAAAGCAGCAGCTTCTAAAAATAGAAGGAACTTTTATTTAAGTTATTCGTCTAAGATGGTAAAAGCAGTAGAGGAGTGTTTTTTAGTGAATATAAAGTATGTACCTTTAATGGTATTAACTTTGGTGATGTTATTTGCAGTTTTAAGTTGCAGCACAAATAGCAATGACAGCGTAGCCGTTCGAGGGGAAATAACGGAAATATTCTTAGACGGTGAGGGAAAAGTTGCAGCGGTTTTAGTAGAAGGCAAGGTTGAAAGCGATACTGTATATGATAAAGCAAGGGTGGCAATTACCAAAGGTTCAGTTATATTAAGAACCAGTGGGGAAGAATTGCAACCTCAAGATTTAAAGCAAGGCATGAGAGTAGAAGTTGTCTTTCAAGGGCCTGTAGCTGAATCATACCCGGTTCAAGCCCAGGCAAAGGCAATAAGGGTCTTGGAACAGAATACATAAAAGGCATAAAGTGGTCGGGAACATAAAGTCCCGACCACATAATTTTATTCCACTACCTCTGCCGCTTTATCAAGCAATTCCTTAGGTATGGTTATATTTGCAGCTTTTGCGGCTTTTAAATTGATGATTATATCTGTTTGCTCCTGGACCTCTACAGGCATATCCTGTGGCTTTGCTTCTCCTGATAGTACTTTTAAAGCCATTTCGCCGGTTTGCCTGCCCAATTTGTAATAATCAAGGCCGATGGTTGCCACCGCTCCTCTATACACACTGTCTTTTTCCGCTGATACCACAAGGATATTGTTTTTCTCTGCTACCTGAAGTACTGCTTCAAGAGCAGTAACAACTACATTGTCAGTTGGAACGTAAATAGCGTCAACTTGCCCTACTAATGACTTGGCAGCCTGGTCCACCTCACTGGTATTTGTGGCTACGGCTTCAACAATTTTAAGGTCCAGCTTTTCTGCTACTTCTTTTACCAGATCCACCTGAACAACTGAGTTTACTTCACCGGAGTTGTAAATGATTCCCACATTTTTTACAGAAGGGTTAATGTCCCTAATTAGTTGAATCTGTTCAGCTACTGGTGCCATATCGGTGGTGCCGGTAAGGTTGGTATCCGGTTTGTCCATGCTCTTCACCAAGCCTGCAGCAACAGGGTCTGTAACTGCAGTAAACAAAACAGGGATAGAAGTGTTCTTAGTGGCATTGGCCACAGCTTGGGCTGATGGAGTTGCAATGGCCAAAATCAAATTATACTCATCATCTGCAAGACTTTGGGCTATGCTGTTTAAAGTAGGTATGTCCCCTTGTGCATTTTCATAGTTGACAACTAGATTTTCACCTTCTTTATATCCATTTTCTGCTAAAGCGTCTAAAAATCCGTTACGAGCTGCATCTAAAGATGGATGCTCCACAATCTGCACAATGCCTATCTTTATGCCGGGGGTTGAAGTTGAAGATGAAGCGGAAGTGCTACCGCATCCCGATAAAATCAAGGCGCTTATTATTAAAATCGACAGCATGATTGACGATATTTTTTTCATTTTAAACGACCTCCTAAATTTTTCTCAAATATGCTTGCATAAAATAAAATCTTTACATAAATTTTTATTGTAGTAAACTATATTTGGCTGACTTGTTTTTTGGTTGAAATATCAGTTGCAGCTGATGTTTCAACCCTTTTTTTGCTTGGATTTTACCACCTCCCGATACTTTTTGCCTAACTAAAAAGCCTCTCGTCACAGTAAGGGACGAGAGGCTCGCGGTACCACCCTAATTGGTTCAAAAAGAACCCACTCATTCAAGGTACGAGGCATTTTAACCTTTATACCCGCTTCCTTTTATCGGAGGAAGCTCCGGTATGCCTACTATCCTATCCAGGAATTCAGCACACTGCTCCAGGGGGAACTTCAAAAGACTCCTTCATACCGGCTTTCACCATCCCGGCTCGCTTATAAATCCGAAAGTCAATCTACTTTCCCCTGTCATTGCGTTTGACGTATAACAACTTATATTGAATAATATTCTAATGTCTCATTTGGGATTTGTCAATGCCATAAATTAAAATTTGTTGTTATTCTGTGAT
>NZ_JAFFJA010000029.1 GCF_021991635.1 Tepidanaerobacter sp. GT38 | reverse complement strand
ATGAATATAGTTTTATTTTGTGCTGCATTATGATTCTAATTTCCTATAAAGAGTAGCTATGCTTATGCCCAGCTGTCTGGCTATTTCACGTTTTGCTTCCAGGCTGCTTCCAAAACGTTGAAGGTGGTTTTCGATAACCCTCTTTTCATAGGCTTTTACCATTTCCTCCAAGGTCTGGTGTTTTTGCTCTGCAGAGCGGCCTATCTTTTTCTTAATATTCCCTACTCCCACAAGACTGTTTTCTTCAAAGATAACCGCGTATTCAATGAGATTGCGAAGCTCCCTTATATTGCCTGGGAATGAATAATTCATAAGATAATTTTCGCATTCCTCTGTAAATCCCTTTAAATCCTTATTGTAAGCTTTAGAAAAATGTTTTAGGAAATATCTGGATAATATTATTATGTCGTATCCTCTCTCTCTAAGTGGAGGAATTTGAATTGGAACTACATTGAGTCTGTAAAACAGATCTTCCCGGAAGGAGCCTTCTTCAACCATGGCTTTTAAGTCTTTATGGGAAGCAGAGATTATTCTCGGGTTGACTTTGATTGGAGTATGCCCGCCGACTCTGGTTATTTCCTTTTCCTCTAAAGCCCGAAGCAGCTTTACCTGCATTGCATAGGGAAGGTCGCCTATTTCGTCTAAAAACAGGGTCCCATCTTTGCAAATTTCAAATTTCCCGAGCTTGCCTGTGGCGCTTGCACCGGTAAAAGAGCCCTTTTCATACCCGAAAAGTTCGCTTTCTATAAGGTTTTCCGGTATAGCACCGCAGTTAATGGGCAGAAAGATGTTATTTTTCCTTTGGCTGGCCGCATGTATTGCCCTTGCAAAGACCTCCTTACCTGTGCCCGTTTCTCCCATGAGAAGCACCGAAACGTCGCTTTGTGCTACCTGAATTGCCTGCTGGCGTGCATATACCAGAGCTTCACTTTCTCCAAGTATATGGTCAAAGGTTACGAGATTTTTACTGCGGCTAGAATTCAATACGGATTCCTTCATTTTTTTAAAGTCAGAGAAAACAAGGATAATTCCCTTTTTCTCATTTTTAATCAATATAGGACTTGCGTTAATTATAAACTCAAAGCCGTTGATATTTACGGGACCAATTTCTCCACAGAAGTCCCTGGACGCCAGCTTTTCATAGGCTTTAGGCGGCAGAATGCTTTTTATGGGGGAGGGACGGTCAGTTCTTAAATGCAGCTTTTCCACTATGTATTTATTTGTCGTAATCACATCCTTATTGTTGTCCATGATAATTATCCCTTCATTCAGGGAGTTTATGAGAGTGATTAGCTCGGAAGACCGGTACTCCAGCATCATGCCGAATTCCCTTTCGTTGAGCATGGTAGATATGATATTTCCAAGCTGACTTTCGAATTTAATATAGCTTTCTTTGTTGCTTATAAGGTTTCGCCGAGCCTGCTCGTCAAAGGCACACATTCCTAAAACGCCTATGATTCCACCGTTAAACTTTATGGGAATACACATCTCTGCAAGTTCTCTGCAGTTAGTGTGATTGGTGCAGTTAATACACATTGAATCGACTGTAGGTTTTTCTATAAAATACTGCTGTCCGGTGGTAAGGCATCGGTGAAACACTGAATTAATTGGAGCCTTTTTCCCTACGCCTTCCCTGAGTATACCTGTGGCCACAATCCTTTCCATATTTTCGTCCACAATCGTTATATCTATACTTGTTACCGCATGCATGGCATCTATAATATGCTGAAGTTCATTCTTGATGCTCCTTAAAAAGCTCATTTTTCCACATCCTTTCAACGAGTAAAAAGAGCATACCTATTGCAAATATGTGATTATATAATTAATTTTAACATATTTATACCTGACAAAGGATTGGTTTTTCTTCAGTTGCATTTAATTATCAAATTTGATAAATGCTTATCCTTTTTGATAAATATTTTTTACCAACTCATATTATGGACGAGCCTCTTATATTTTGAAACTTTAATTATCAAATTTGATAATTAAAGCTAATTATTTACACTGCGTAGTGAATGAGATTTTTAAGCAAAAGTTTTATATACAGCAATAATAGCAATATCTGTGCTATATGTTGAAATTAGTGGTACCAATTGTCTCATATTCCCCATAATGAAAGATAAAAAAATTTTTCTAATTTTTATTACATAAAAGATACTTTGGCATGAAACTTGCTGTTATAATAAATGGGAGGTAATAAATATGAAAAATGATAAGCTTCTGATTGAAATTCTTAAGAATCAAGTTAAACCAGCCCTGGGATGCACAGAACCAGGAGCTGTCGCCTATGCTGTAGCCCGCGCTAAGGAATTGCTTGGCGCTGAAGTAAAAAGTCTCGAAATTAAAGTAGACAAGAATATTTTAAAAAACGGAATGGGAGTAGGAATACCAGGAACCAATGAAAGGGGTATAATTTTCGCGGCAGCTCTTTCCCTGGTTATCGGAAAATCTGAGTATCAATTAGAAGTTCTAAGAGATGTAACAGATGAGAGCATAAAAGCTGCCATGAAAATTGTAGATTCCAAGATTATTAGGTTGACTCTGGATGAAAAGGCTGATAATCTGTATATTAATGTAGAAGCATTTGGAGAGACTGACAGGGCTTGTGTGACAATTAAGAATAGTCATACAAATATTGTATTTGAGAGTAAAAATAATAAAATCTTATACAATTGTGATATTCCCGGAACAGAAAATGTTGCTGAGAGCGAATCTCATAATGAAGACATTAAGTATAAGATTAAGGCCTTTACTTTCAATGACCTTATTGACTTTGCAGACAACGTAGCATTAGAGAACCTGGCATTTATACAAGACGGTATTGATATGAATATGCGCATCGCCAATGTTGGCATTAGTGAAGACTTAGGCAAAGGGATAGGTAAATGCTTTTATGACAAGGCCGATGACATTTTCTCTAAAGCTAAGGCTTTTACCGCCGCAGCTTCAGAGGCCAGAATGTCTGGGTACCTGCTTCCGGTTATGAGCAGTGCTGGTTCAGGGAACCATGGCCTTGTGGCTGTTATTCCCATAGCTGTCATTGGATCTGGTATGAATATCCCTAAGGAAAAGATAATTCGCTCTGTAGCCTTAAGCCACCTGGTGACAATATTTGTCAAGGCTTACCTTGGAACCTTATCTCCTGTTTGTGGCTGTGGTGTTGCAGCAGGTGTTGGATGTGCTGCCGGCCTTACCTATTTGATGGGCGGAAGTAAAGAACAGGTAAAGGGTTCCATAAACAATATGGTAGCCGGTATTTCTGGAATGATTTGCGATGGAGCAAAGCTCGGCTGCTCTTATAAAGTTTCAGTGGCAGTAGATGCAGCTGTAGATGCCTCCATTATGGCGCTGAAGAGTATCTACATCCCATCAGACGATGGGATACTGGGTGAGACGGCTGAAAAAACAGTAATGAATCTCGCCAAAGTTTCCAGCGACGGGATGAACAATACTGACAGCACTATTCTAGATGTTATGCTACAAAAATGTGTGTAGCAAAACATAAATATACTATATATAGGAGGAATTATTTATGAGTAACATCGTAGCATTCCTCGTTCTCGCCGTTGTTTACTATGCTGGTGAGTTCGTAGGAACAAAATCAAAGGCATGGATTCCATCTTGTTTCGTCACAGCCTGCCTGTTCTTAATTGGATACTGGACATTCTTCCCGAAGGACATCGTAGAACTGGCTGGTTTAGGCGCCCCTCTAGGAGGAACCTTAGCCGTTATGCTCTGTATCACACACATGGGCACAATTATCAGCATCAAACAGCTTCTTGAGCAGTGGAAAGTCATAGTCATTACACTAGCCGGCCTTGCAGGCATGGTAGCATTCTGCTGGTTTATTTGTATTCCACTTGTTGGAAGGGACTTTGTTATAGCTGGCCTACCTCCTCTTACCGGTGGTATAGTTGCTGCCACAGTAATGCAGCAAGCTGCTGCAGAAAAAGGTCTGATAGCAGCATCAGTGCTTGCTATCGCAATGTATGTTATGCAGGGATTTGCAGGCTATCCTCTTACAGCAGTAATGCTTAAAAAGGAAGGAAAAAAACTTCTGGCTGCTTTCCGCAGCGGCGAAGTTGAAGTTGCTGCAGCGGGAGAGGTTGACAGTTCTGCCGGAAACATGAAGGTGGAAGAATCTAAGAAGAAAAAGCTTATACCTCCCGTACCTGACAAGTATTCAACTACCGCATTTATACTGTTAAAGTTGATGATTTCAGCTTATATTGCAAGCCTGCTTGGAAAATGGACTGGATTAAGCCAAGCAGTTTGGGCACTGATAGTAGGTATTGCATTTACAGAGATTGGTTTCCTCGATAAGGATTCACTCAACAAGGCTAATTCTTATGGATTCTTAATGTATGTTCTTATGATTTACGTCTTCTCAGGCCTCAAGGATGCAACTCCTGCAATGCTTGCCGAGATAGTTGGACCTATGGTGCTCATCATTATAATTGGTGTCGCCGGTATGGCTCTTACTTCAATTATTGCAGGAAAAATTCTTGGCGTAAGCTGGAATATGGCTTTTGCAGTATCACTTACTGCACTATATGGCTTCCCACCCAACTACATACTGACTCAGGAAGCTGTAAAAGCTTTAGCAGAAACTCCTGAAGAGCATGATTATTTAATAGGCAAGATGCTCCCAATGATGATAGTTGGTGGTTTTATTACAGTTACAATTACATCTGTTATAATCGCTGGTGTATTTGCTAACATGTTCTAATATTTTAGAATACTATTTATAAGCTTTAAGTCCAACCCGGGCGTGCTAATAGATGCTGCTCGGGTTGACTTACAAAGTGTAAATTTTATAAGAGAGGTGCAGTTAACATTATGAAGATAAGGGAATTAGCTGAAAAGTACAATGACTATATTATTGAGCGCAGGAGATTTTATCACACCATTCCCGAGCTTAGCTTTGAGGAAGTCAAGACTACAAAAGCTATAGCTGAGGATTTGAAAAGCATGGGTATAGAGGTTACTACATTCCCGGACTATAATGGCCTTGTAGGACTTATAAAGGGTGGAAAGCCTGGGAAAACCGTCATGCTCCGTGCTGATATTGATGCACTTCCTGTAGAGGAAAAAACAGGTCTACCCTTTGCATCAACCAACGGCAATATGCACGCCTGCGGCCATGACTGTCACATAGCCATGCTGTTGGGAGCCGCAAAAATCCTTGTTGATATGAAAGATGAACTGGAAGGAGACGTAAAACTTCTTTTCCAAGCTGCAGAAGAATCCTGCTATGGCGCGAAATATTATGCGGATAATGGTGTTTTAGACGGTGTAGACGCAATATTGGGAATGCACATATGGGGAACACTCGATGCTCCACTTATGAACCTTGAGTCTGGCGGACGAATGGCTTCCGTTGATAATTTTAAAATCACTGTCACCGGCCAGTCTGCTCATGGATCTGCTCCACATCTTGGAAAGGATGCCATTATAGCTGCTTCTTCAATCGTTATGAATCTGCAGAGTTATGTAAGTAGGAAAAACAATCCTCTCAATCCCCTTGTCATTTCCATTGGAACCATAAAAGGTGGACAAAGGTTTAATATTATTGCAAATAATGTAGAAATGGAAGGTACTATAAGGACCTACTCTCGTGAACTTCGTACCACTCTTGAAAGTGAATTAAGGGAAATTATTGAAAACACTGCCAAAGCTCTCGGCTGCGAAGCGAAACTGGAATATTACTATTATGCGGGCCCTGTTATCAATGATCATGAAGATATCAACAGGATTGTACGCGATGCTGCTGTCAAGCTTTACGGTGAAGAAAGTCTTGTTACTATGCCTAAACTTATGGGTTCTGAGGACTTTGCATACTTGATGGAGAAAGTTCCAGGCTTCTACGGATTTATAGGAGCTCTCAATAAGGAAAAGGGAATTGTCTACTCCAACCACAATGACAAGTTTGATGTGGATGAGAGCGTACTTCATAGAGGTTCAGCTCTTTATGCTCAGTTTGCATATGATTTTCTTAAGGAAAAGGCAAAATAATATTCAGTAACGAGGTGTATAAAAAATGACGATTAAAGAACTTGCAGAAAAGTACAGTGATTATATAATCCAGCAAAGAAGGTTTTTTCATCAAAATCCTGAACTTAGCTTAAAGGAATATAATACTACTAAGGCCTTGGTTGATGAGCTTACAAAGATGGGTATAGAAGTTACTACATTCCCTGACTATACTGGCGTCATAGGGCTCATAAGGGGAGGCAAACCAGGAAAAACGGTCATGTTAAGAGCCGATATAGACGCACTGCCTGTTGAAGAGAAGACTGGCCTGCCCTTTGCATCCACTAACGGCAATATGCACGCCTGCGGCCATGACTGTCACATAGCCATGCAGCTTGGGGCAGCTAAAATCCTTATGGACTTAAAGGACGAGCTTCATGGAAACGTAAAACTTTTATTCCAGGCCGGTGAGGAAGTAGGCTATGGTGCAAAGTACTATGTTGAAAAAGGTTATCTCGACGATGTAAGCGCCGTTTACGGTACACACATATGGTCTGGAGTGGAAGCCGGCAAGTTTTGCTTGCTGCCAGGCGAGAGAATGGCATCCTGTGATACATTCAAGATTACTGTGGATGGTGTTTCTTCACATGGTTCAGCCCCTCACCTTGGCAAAGATGCGATTTTTGCTGCCGCTTCAATAGTTATGAATCTCCAGACATATGTAAGCAGAAAAAATAACCCTCTTAACCCTGTTGTTGTATCAGTCTGCACCATGAACGGCGGCCAACGTTTCAACATTATCGCTAATCATGTAGAAATGGAAGGCACCACCAGGGCTTTTTCAAAGGAAGCCCGAAACGCCATTGAAAATGAAATGAATAATATTATTCAATACACTGCAAAAGCACTTGGAGTAAATGCAAAATTAGAGTATAATTATGTGACGGATCCAATTATAAATGAACATGATAATCTCAATAGAATAGCTCACGATGCAGCTGTAAAACTCTACGGTGAAGATTGCCTGGCCTCCATTGAAAGGATCATGGGTGCTGAAGATTTTTGCCACCTGATGGCAAAAGTTCCTGGCTTCTTCGGTTTTATCGGATGCTACAATGAGAAACTAGGAACCATATACAGTAATCATAATGACAAATTTGATGTTGACGAGAGCAAATTGCATATGGGTTCTGCTCTTGCCGCACAGTTTGCCTATGATTTCCTAAATGAGAACAAGTAGCAGAGTTCGTATAACGCTGTAAATGATTTACATTAAAAACTGTAGGGGCTGACTTAAACCGTCGCTCCTACAGTTTTTAATTTTGTCCTTATGAGCCCTGCTTTCTTTAACTTTTTTCACTCTATGCTATTTATCTCTTTATCAGGCATTTCAGTCACTTTTTGCACTGTTATGCAGCTTTTATTTTCAAACCATTTTTTGAAAATATCTATAGAAAGCCTATGCTCCCGTTATACAGGCTCAATTGGAGCTACTGTACTGGCAAAAGGTATTTAAATCATCGGATGTCGGAGTTTTATCTGACCCCCGGATATTATTGCTATGGATTGATTGCACGGCCAAATAAAAAGATAAATGCTGGCAGTTCCCTAATGTTAGGCTGCTTATTCAGTTTAACTTTTGGACCTGTATAGATTGATTCCTCCAGAAATGGTAAAATACAATAATAGTATTCTATGTATTATATCTTAATAAAAACATATGAAGCTAACAACCTCTCGTAATTGTTGGAGGATGATTAATGCGGCCTAAAAGACTTGACAAAAGGAGGAATTTTATGGATAGGCAAAAGGCAAAACATCTGGTCATAAAGGCTGGATTTGAACTTGTAAACTCCGGCCTCATTGCCCGGACCTGGGGAAATGTGAGCTGCCGCATCGATGATAAAACCTTTGTAATTACTCCAAGCGGCAGGAGCTATTCTACATTGAGGCCTGAAGATATTGTGGAGGTAAGCATTTCAGATTTAAGCTATCAGGGCTCCATTAAGCCCTCTTCTGAAAAAGGCATCCATGCAGAGGTGTACCGGCAGTTTCCCAATATAAATTTCGTGGTGCACACCCATCAGGAAAAGGCTTCTGCTCTCTCTGCTGCTGGGCTGGGCGCCATACCAGTTCCTGAAGTCACACCCACCTTTTCAAGAGAAGTCCTCTGTGCCAAATACGCCCTTCCGGGTACAAAAGCCCTCCGGAAGAATGTGAGTGAGACCTTAGGTCAGTCGAAGTCAAATGCGGTGATATTAAAGAATCACGGTGCACTATGCTATGGAAAGGATTATGACAGCACCTTGAAAACCGCTTATGACCTGGAAGATATATGCAGGGACTTTATTGACACAAAGTCCAGAGAAGATGGTTTGTCCCCAAGTGAACCCATCGATGATACTGCACCGATTCCCTCACTGCTTAAAGAAGCAAAAAAGTCCATACTGGCGGAAAAAGGCGGATATGTGGTGTTAAATACCGACCCAGACGTTATACGCTATTCCCACATGACAAAGCCCTTAAGACCATATCTGGATGATTTCGCTCAAATAATCGGTTTAAAGGCTTCTATTGTGGAAAACAATAAAAGCTTGATATCTAAAGCCCTGTCCCACTCTTCCGCAGTATTTATAAAAACTCCGGCGCATTGTGTTGGGGGAAAAATGAAATGGATGCAGAAGCAGCGAGCATGATACTAAAGAAAAACTGCATTGCCTATTTTACAGCTTCCCTCTTTGGAGAGCCCACTCCTCTCAAAACCTTTGAGTGCGCACTGATGAGATTTATTTATCTTAAGAAGTATTCCAAATTGTCGGAAGAATAATTTAAACTTAAGGACAACTGATGAATCTTTTATTAATTCTAATGTATGGGCTGACTAAAGTCGGCCCATACATTAGCAATGCAAGAAATTAATCTCTTATTTTTAGCTCCATATACCTTGTTCCTTCAATTGGATTGTATACATATGGGTCAATATCATAAAATCCTAATGATGTATACAGAGCTTGAGCCTCTTTCATTGTTGGAAGAGTATCGAGCCTAATATATTGGTAATTCATTTTTTGGGTATATAACTTTAAGTGTG
>NZ_JAFFJA010000028.1 GCF_021991635.1 Tepidanaerobacter sp. GT38 | reverse complement strand
AACATCATATCGGGTTTCACGCTATGGTTCAACTTTTTTACTGTCGCATTTAATTTTACAATTAACCAAATGAAAAATATGAAGAAAATCTTTGCTTTGTTGTTGACACTTGCTCTGGTATTTGTTCTTACCGCATGTGGAGGCAGTAATCAAGATACTTCTGGGTCTAGTAATGAAGATGTACAGAAAGAGGTCGGGACAGATGAATATGTAATAGCTGTTCTTACATGGTCATTAGCTGAGGAATTTGGTGTTGATGTGGTAAAAGGAGCTGAAAAGAAGGCTGCAGAGTTAGGGGTTAAAGTTGTTGCCCCCGATCCTGCAGGAGATATGCAAAAAGAAATTGCAATTATTGAGGATTTGATACAACAAAAAGTGGATGCAATTTGCATAGCGCCTGTAGATGCTGATGCTATAGTACCTTACATAGATAAAGTTCGAGAGGAAGGAATTGTAGTAGTAAATTATGATATAGACACTGAGGCTGAAGTTGACGCAAAGGTTTTGTCTGATAACGTAGCAGGTGGAAGATTGGCAGCGGCATATTTAGTTGAAAAAATGGGAACTGAAGGTAAAGTTCTAGTTCTGGAAGATGCTCCTGGAGTTACCACTGCTGAAGAAAGAATAGCAGGATTTGTAGAATATATGGAGCAATATCCGGACATTGAAATCGTACGTCAACTTTCCAGCGGTACCCGTGATACACATCGTGCAACAACAGAAAATATGCTTACTGCACACCCTGATATTAAAGCAATATTCTGTTTTATGGGAGACAATACTTTGGGAGCTTATGCAGCTTGCCAAGCAATGGGGCGTACGGATGTATTAATTTCTGGCTATGACGCATCTCCTGAACAAGTTGAAATAATGAAAAAGGATGGCCCGGATTGTCAAATTATTTCTTCAGTAGCACTTTATCCAAAACAAATAGGCCGTGTAGCGCTCGAGACAGCATATAAAATATTAGAAGGCGAAAAGATTGATGGTATCATATATACTGAAATCGGATTGCTAACAGCTGAACATGCAGATTCATTTGTTGATAAGGAATAGATTATGCCTAATCCATAAAGCTAGTTGTATTAATGGCTGTCGAGGACATAAAAAGGCCTTGACAGCCATTAAATTAGTGGTTTATAAACCATCGGCCAATCATCAGATTAGGAGGTTCAAGGTATGAAATTCTCATTTTTGACATATCAGTTTTGCAGATATCCGTTAGAACATTGTTTTTATATGGCTAAAGTCTATGGTTTTGAAGGAATTGAAGTATGGGGGGCCCGTCCTCATGCTTATGCTTATGATATGGATGCCCAGATGGTTACACAAATAAATAATTGGAAAAAAAAGTATGGAATAGAGATTTCCATGTTTACTCCGGAGATTCTTGCATATCCTTACAGCTTAACATCTCGCCTGGAAAAAGAGCGTAGAGAGACGATTCAGTATTTGATAAAAAGTGTAGAAACTGCCGCTTCCATTGGGACAAATAAAATGCAGATAGTTGCACCTCATCCAGGTTATGGGGTAGATCGAAAATTAGTATGGCAAAGGCTGGTAGATGGTGTTGGGCAGCTTTGCAAACGAGCTGAACAAATTGGCGTAGATATCATTATGGAGGCATTATCTCCATCAGAAGGTGGGAATATACTTACAACCGCCGATGACCTTCTAGATTTATTTAAAGATGTTGGAAGTTCTGCTTTAAAAGCCATGATAGATGTAGTTCCTCCGGTTATTGCAAATGAACCTTTCACTGAGTATTTTGACAAACTTAAAGATAAGATGGCATATATCCATTTTTCCAATAGTGATGGCGTAACTGAGTTTCACATGCAATTAGATGATTCAAAAGGTGTTATTCCTATAATTGATATGTTTCGTGTATTTCAGCGGCATGGATATAACGGGTGGTGCTCATTGGAGTTACTTGCACCTTACTTTAAAGATCCTGAATTGTATCTAGCGCAATCAGCACGTATAATAAATGAAATTTGCAATATTCTGAACATTAAACGTGGCTGAACACTTTATGCCTCAGGATAGTATCTTGACTCTATTTTTTTTAAAATATTAGCGCTCTATCAAGGATTGTTTTTCTGCTTTTATTTTTAACATATTAGTACATGGAGGTTAGTTTGTTGAAAAATATCACCTTCAATCATACATATAGCTTTATAAATGACAATGAAATACTTCAAATTGAGCCTATGGTTACTGTAGTACATGATTTACTCCACACCAAAAAAGGTCCAGGCAATGATTTTACAGGATGGTTGAACTTACCATCTAATTATAACAAAGAAGAATTTGACAGAATCAAAATTTGTTCACAAAAAATAAGAGACAGATCAGACGTATTTATCACTATAGGAATTGGAGGTTCGTATTTGGGTGCTAGGGCCTGCATTGAGGCATTAAATCACTCATTTTATAACTTAATGCCAAAACAACAAAGAGTAGGTCCAGAGATATATTTTCTAGGAAACAACATTAGCAGTAAGTATATATTGGATCTTTTTGATGTAATACAGGAAAAGGAAATCAGTGTAAACGTCATATCAAAATCAGGGACAACGACAGAGCCTGCCATTGCTTTTCGATTGATTAAAGAATATATGGAAGATAAATACGGTAAGGAGAAAGCCAAAGAACGAATATTTGTTACCACAGATAAGGAAAAAGGTGTATTAAAAAAACTGGCTGACAATGAAGGATATGAAACCTTTGTCATACCAGATGACATTGGAGGCAGATACTCGGTGCTTACTGCTGTAGGGCTACTACCTATTGCAGTTGCTGGAGTAGATATAGATATGCTGATGGCTGGTGCCTATTCTGGCCAGATAGAATACTCAGTTAAGGATCTAAGAGATAATATAAGCTATCAATACGCTGCTATCAGAAATATTTTATACTGTAAAGGCAAAGATATTGAAATATTAGTAAACTATGAACCGACACTTCATTATTTATCAGAGTGGTGGAAGCAATTATTCGGTGAATCTGAAGGAAAAGATGGAAAAGGAATATATCCGACCTCAGTTAACTTTACAACTGATTTGCACTCCATGGGGCAATTTATCCAAGAAGGTAGGAGAAATCTGTTTGAAACCACGATTAATGTAGAAAAGCCCAATAGAGATATAGTAATAAAAGAAGATAAAAATAATACTGATGGCTTAAATTATTTGGCGGGCAAAACGGTAGATTTAGTTAATAAGAAGGCCTTTGAAGGCACGTTAATGGCTCATGTAAAAGGGCAGGTTCCTAATTTAATAGTAAATGTACCCGAGTTGAATGAATACTATTTTGGCAAATTGATTTATTTCTTTGAAAAGGCTTGTGCAATAAGTGGGTATTTGCTAGGTGTTAATCCGTTCAATCAGCCAGGAGTCGAAGAATACAAAAAAAATATGTTTAGGCTGTTAGGCAAGCCAGAAGTAAAATAAATCATATTTACGAGTAAAAATAAGTATTTACAATCTAAAACAAATATAGTATTATAACATTATAATACATTACATAACGATAGAGGAGGTCTAAGCATGTATAACTTTGATGTTGAAAGATTTAAGAAGATGACAGCAGGAGCTCTTGCACAGAGAGAAAACATCGAAAAATGTGCAGACGAAATCTCAAAAAAAGGGTTTAAAAACATATTTTTTATAGGTGTTGGCGGGTCAATAGCTCATATGTATCCACTGCAGTATATTCTGAAAACCAATTCAAAAATTGAGGCATATGCGGAAATTGCTTCAGAATTTATGCTCATGAATCATCAACATTTCGGACCGGATTCTGTATGCATATTTACATCAAGGAGTGGAGATACCAAAGAAACTGTGGCAGCAGCTAAATTTTGTAAAGAAAGAGGAGCAACAACAATAGGTCTCGTGGCCAAACTAGGTACCCCATTAGCAAACATTTGTGACTATGTATTTGATAACTTCGCAGAAGACGATAATCTTGCCGAATCATTATATCTACAACAATTCCCATTGATTTTCCGCTTAATGCATAATAATGGGGAATTTCCCGAATATGATAGATTTATAAAAGAACTTGAAACCATGCCGGAATTATTGCTAAAAGCAAAAGAAAGTATGGAAGAAAGGGCCAGAGCTTTTGCAGATCACCACAAAGATACACCTTACCATATATTGGTAGGGTCTGGAATTATGTGGGGAGATACTTACAACTACGCAATGTGCATATTAGAAGAAATGCAATGGATACGTACAAAATCTATTCATGCGGCAGAATTTTTCCATGGCACATTAGAATTGGTAGAAGAGGATACAAGCGTAATTCTGCTATACACAGAAGACGAAACACGTCCATTAATGGACAGAGTAAAGAACTTCGTTACAAAAATAAGCAAGGAAGTCACCATAATAGATACAAAAGAATTAGAGCTACCCACAATAAGTAAGGAATTTAGAAAATACATGGCAATTATTCTAATGAATACAATGCTAGAGAGAATAAGCATCCATTTAGAGAGAGCCAGGAATCATCCTCTTACTACAAGAAGATATTATAGAAAAATGGAGTACTAATCTCATTTATCCTAAAGCAAAAGTAAGCCTTATGGTTTTGATGTAGTCAGAATCATAAGGCTCAATTATACATTCATACAAAATTGTATTTATTTTTTGTCTAGCTGGGCAAGCTTCGGAGGTATTACTTATGAAAGACCAAATAAATAGCATCGGAATTTTAACTAGTGGTGGCGATGCCCCTGGTATGAATGCAGTTATTAGAGCAGTAGTAAAGGCAGCAATAAGTAATAACATAAAGGTTAAAGGCATTCTAAAAGGTTATAATGGACTTTTAAATGGTGAAATGATAAACCTTGAAAATCATAGCGTTTCAGATATTATCCAGCGGGGAGGAACGATTCTTTATACGGACCGTTGTGAAGAATTTAAAACAGATGAAGGTCAAAAACGGGGTGCCAAGATTTGTAGGGACAATGGTATAGATTATCTAGTTGTTATTGGCGGAGACGGATCTTTTTGTGGAGCCAAAAAATTATCTGAATTGGGTATAAAAATAATTGCTATACCTGCAACAATAGATTTAGATATAGCCTGCACAGAGTATACTATAGGGTTTGATACTGCAGTAAATACTGCAATGGAGGCAATTGACAGGATTAAGGATACCTCGACTTCTCATGAAAGATGCAGTGTTGTAGAAGTAATGGGTAGAAATGCAGGTTATATAGCTTTATGGTGCGGAATTGCCAATGGAGCAGAGGATATATTTATTCCGGGTATACGAAATACAAACGAAGAAAAGTTAATTGAAAACATCAAAAAAAACAGGAAAAATGGCAAAAAACATTACATTATAATAAACGCAGAAGGAATTGGTGGCTCAGAAGAGCTAGCCAAAAGAATATCAAAAGCAACGGGCATGGAAGCCCGTGCAACTATCCTAGGACATTTACAAAGGGGAGGGAGTCCAACGGCAAAAGATAGATTCATGGGAACGCTTATGGGCTCCTATGCAGTTGATTTGATAATTAATGGTAAAAGTAACCGGGTTGTGGCTGTAAAAAATGGCGCTTTAGTAGATTATGATATTGTTGAGGCTCTTAATATGTCAAAATCTATTGATGAATATCAATATCATGTTTATAAGATACTATCAAATTGACCACTAATCAAAGTTAGAATTCATCTAGAATAGGTCTTTGTGAATTGAAGTTGACGTATGGAAGCAAGCATTTCATACGTCAATTTGTTTATTCTACTTTTAAAATTGTAAGCATTGAATTTTTTTATAATTGTGTTATGATGAATTTATACATGTCAATATGAATTTAAGGTGGTTAATATGATCAAATTAGACCATGAAAATGTGACACCCTTATATAAACAGCTCAAAGATATAATTAAACAAAAAATAATAGATGGAGAATTCCGGCCAGGCCAGAAGATACCTTCAGAATTACAATTAAGTAAAATGTATAATGTTAGTAGAATTACCGTAAGAAATGCAATAACTGAATTGGTAGATGAGGATTTACTAATCAAAAAACAAGGAAAAGGGACTTTTGTTTCAGCACCAAAGATTGAAGATAATGTCTTAGAAGATATTAGTTTTTCATTGACATGTAAAATTAACAAAGTGAAACCCGGAAGTAAGATTATCAAAAATGTAATCAAAGATGCAAATGAGAGAGATATTGCTGAATTAAACTTACATGAAAATGATAAAGTTGTTTATATTAAGAGGATTCGCTACGCAGATGATGAGCCGGTTATTTTGGAGCATAATTTTTTCCCAAGTAAATATGCTTTCTTACTTAATGAAGACTTGGAAAATCAATCTTTATATGAAATACTTAATGAAAAATATGGGATTGCAAGAGCAAAATCAAAAAGAACCATAGAGATAACAACTGCTTCGGAAGAAGAAGCTTCTTTGTTAGCAATATCAAAAGGTGAACCTCTTTTGTTGCATAGGGAAATCGTATATGATAAAAATAATAACCCTATTCATAGAACAAAACAGCTTATAATAGGAGATAAATTTAAATTTGTAGTTCCATAATTAATAATCATCAGTTAAAATAACTAAATAAAAAATCGAAATAACTTTGTTTATTGACGAATTTTAAAAGTTAAAGTATAATTGTCATTATCGAAAGGAGATTTTAAAGGAGGAATTCTTTAAGTATGCCTGTTGAGGTAGGCCAAATCGTAGAGGGGAGAATAACAGGGATTACTAGATTTGGGGCTTTTATGGAGATTTCGCAAGGTGTTACGGGTCTCATACACATTTCTGAAGTAGCCGACAGCTTTGTAAAAGACGTAAATGATTTCCTAAAAGAAAATGAAGTCGTCAAGGCAAAGGTTATATCCATTTCAGAAGATGGTAAAATCAGTCTGTCTCTTCGGAAAGCCAACGAAACTTCAAAGCCAAAGCAAGTAGATCTAAGTTTTGAGGATAAGCTAGCTAAATTTTTAAAAGACAGTGAAGAGCGGCTTTTAGACATTAAGAGGAATCATGAATCCAAACGGGGTTCGGGAACTTACAGAAAAAGGAAGGTTTTATAGAGGAATTTTTGAATTCATATTTTAATAAGAAATCATCCAGGGAAATTCCCTGGATTTTAAATTTGTCGAAAGGGGCTAATAATGAGGGTTGCGGTTATTGATTTGGGTTCCAACTCCATTAGGCTTTTGATAAAAGACATATTTGGCACTTCTATGGCGACTGTACATAAAGAGCTGGCAACTACGCGCCTTGGCCGGGGCGTTGCAGAAAACTTGCAACTTGACGAACAGTCTATGGCAGATACCTTATTAGTCCTTGAGGATTTTATGGACAAAGCCAACTCAAAAAACAGTGAGCGAATCTTTGCATTTGGCACCAGTGCCCTCAGGGAAGCTAAAAACAGCAGCGATTTTATTAAGAGAGTACATCAGTTGGGTATTGATGTGGATATATTGTCAGGGCAAGAGGAGGCCCTACTTTCTTTTAAAGGCGTAA
The DNA here is from genome assembly GCF_021991635.1 of Tepidanaerobacter sp. GT38. Lineage (GTDB taxonomy): Bacteria > Bacillota > Thermosediminibacteria > Thermosediminibacterales > Tepidanaerobacteraceae > DTU063. The sequence continues at coordinate 661 of NZ_JAFFJA010000028.1, read as the reverse complement.
AAGCAGGTCTTGATATTTCAGGCCAAGTACTCGTTATTGATATTGGCGGCGGTTCGACAGAGCTTATTTTGGGAAGCGACATAATACAAAAAAGCGAGAGCTTGCCAGTGGGAGCGGTTCGGTTCACCCATAAATATTTTAGATTGGAGCCGCCGAATACTAAAGATATTGAGGAAGCAAAGGCGGTTATAAATACGCTTTCTGCTGATTTTGCAATATGTTTAAATCAAGTTAGGCAGACACATGAAACTACTGCTGTTGGAGTGGGCGGCACATTAACTACGCTTTCAGCTATGGTTCAGGAACTTAAAGTTTATGATCCTCAAAAAGTGCACGGCCATGTCCTTAAAAAAGCTTACGTTGATGAAATTTATTCCAAACTATTGACACTTACTAATGATGAAAAACGAAACCTGCCTGGCCTCATGCCCCAGCGAGCTGATATTATTACGGCGGGAACTTTTATTGCAAAGACTCTCATGGAGAGTTTAGACCTTAATCAAATAATGATAAGTGAAACAGATATAATGGAAGGTTACCTCTTGACCAAAATTTAGGACATAAAAAGTGTCAATAACCAGTAAAAATGTCACTTAAAAAAGAGTAATTTTATTCTATGAAAATGTCACCTTTGGCATAAAATAAAAACAACAAAACACGT
>NZ_JAFFJA010000027.1 GCF_021991635.1 Tepidanaerobacter sp. GT38 | reverse complement strand
CGCGGCATAACAGCCCTTGCAGAGAGTCTATTCTCTTAACCGATCAGAAGCCATCCCTTGATTTTGAAAAACACTTTGAGCCTACTCCAATAAAAACCAAAAAACCCAGTGACCAAGACATAACTCGTATCTTAGAGGCTACAGGGAAGTATAGACCTGAACATGAGTTGAACTGTGGCGCCTGTGGCTATAATTCATGCCGTGAAAAAGCAGAGGCAGTGTACAATGGCATGGCGGAAATTCATATGTGCCTGCCGTATATGCGAAATCGGGCCGAATCCCTTTCGAATCTCATTATCCAATCTACGCCTAATGCTATTATTGCAGTTGATAAAGATATGAATGTTCAGGTGTTCAACAATGGCGCTGAAAAAATGTTTAGAGTAAATAGTGCCGATATGATCCACAAACCTTTAAGTTTGCTTTTCGATGATGATGACTTTAAGTTTGTAAGTAAAACACACCAAAATATCAAAAAGAAAAAGGTGGTTTTACCAGAGTACGGCCTGATAACCCAGCAAAATATATATTACGAGAAAGAACATTCATTGGTAATAAGCATTATAACCGATATTACTGAGCAAGAGCAAGTTCGGGAAAGAGATGCAAGACTCCGCAAGGAGACAGTAAAAACTGCCCAAGAGGTTATTGATAAACAAATGAGAGTTGCTCAAGAAATCGCAAGTGTCTTAGGCGAGACAACGGCCGAGACAAAAGTTTTGTTAAATAAAATACAGCGACTTTTAATCGATGAGATACCGGGTGAAGAGTGATGGAAGTAAGAACCGAGGTGTATTGGGAGAGTTTAAATAAATACGGTGAAGAACTGTGCGGAGACAAAACCGAAGCAGTTCAAAGTCCAGAAGAAACCATAATGGTAATGGCTGATGGCTTAGGAAGCGGAGTAAAAGCAAACATTCTTTCTACGCTGACGACTAAAATCGCTTTGACCATGTTGCGTCAAGGTTCTTCTATTGAAGAAACGGTAAAAACCATAATAGCCACACTGCCTATATGCAAAGTCAGAAAAATAGCCTATTCCACTTTTACAATAATACGAGTGGACTCCAAGGGCAACTGTTATATTGTTGAATACGGCAATCCGCCGGTTATTCTTTTGCGAGAAGGTAAAGTCGTTAAGCTTGAAGGAACAAAGAGGCAGATAGCAGGCAAAGAAGTAAGGGAACACAGGTTAAAAGTGCAGCGAAACGACATTTTTATTGCCATGAGTGATGGAGTGGTGCATGCCGGGGTAGGTGGAATACTAAACTTAGGTTGGCAATGGGATAATATAGCCCAGTATATTGAGAAAGTGTCCAAAGTGGAAACCACCGTTGTAAGTCTTGTAAAATTGCTTTCTACTGCCACAACAAATTTTTATATGGACAAACCGGGTGATGATGCCACTATTGCTGCCATAAAAATCATTTCTCCAAACTTTGTAACGGTTTTTGCAGGTCCCCCACAGAATTCTGCTGACGATGAAAAATTAGTAAAGCGGTTAATGCAAAATCCTGGGAAAAAAGTAGTCTGTGGGGGGACCGCTGCTCAAATTGTGGCCAGAATTTTAGATAAAGAGATAAAAACTTCTACAAATTTTATTGATCCCGCTATTCCTCCCATTGCCTGGGTTAAGGGTATTGATTTGGTAACTGAAGGCGTATTAACATTAGATCGCACCCGCAAACTGCTGACCAGATTTGTAGATGCAAATATTCAATATAAAGAACTTCGAAAACTTGAGCAACAAGAGGATGGTGCGTCGAAACTAGCCAGAATTCTTTTGGAAGCTACGGATATCACTTTTCTTTTAGGTAAAGCTATAAACCCAGCCCATCAAAATCCTGATTTTCCAAAGAATCTTTCAATTAAATTAAATATAATAAGAGAATTAGTGGATATATTAGAAAAAATGGGCAAGTATATAGAAATTTTTTATTATTAATTAAGTTTCTCATCCATTTTAAGCTTTACATCTTTTCTAGTGCCAGGTGTATTACTTTTTTGTTGAGCTACCTGGGATTTTACTTCCCTGGGAGAAGGTCTACCTTCGAACTTGTAATAAATATTGGGTCTTGCATCTTGTTGAGAGGCTTTTTGTTGTGTAAACATTTTTTTCTTATTAGGCATGAAACTCACTCCGATTCTTAGAATAATCGTCACGTTTGATCGAGGCTCGATAAAACATCGTCAAAAAGGTTTATTTTACATTTATTGTTTTTCCAATGAATACAAGATTCACAGCTCACTTCGTTTTCTATATTTTCCGAAGCAAGTGTCCAAGAAATATTATGTGCTTGAACGTATCCCGGGCACATTTTACCTACTGAACGAAGCTGCATTTTGCTGACCATCACATAACGACCTCCAAAATAGTAGTTGCTGTATTTATTGTTTGATAAAATACACAGATTTATTATAAAAAGTTATGGCTTTTATAGTTAGTGTGAATATAGTATAATATACGAGTGCTTAGGGTTTAACCAAAAAATTTTAAAGCAAACTTAAATCACGAGGTGAGCTTATTGAATAAAAGGGATAAGTTTGCAACGAATCTTGGGGTTCTTGCGGCTACTCTGGGTTCGGCTGTAGGTCTTGGCAATATATGGAAATTTCCCTATTTTACCGGCCAATATGGAGGAGCAGCTTTTATTATCATTTATTTGATTTGTGTAGTGCTGGCTGGCGTGCCGGTTATGGTTTCCGAATTTATAGTTGGAAGACGAGCAAACTCAAACCCAGTGGGAGCATTTAAAAAATTAGCACCTGGAACAGCATGGTATGCAATTGGGTACTCAGGCATTGCAGCTTCTTTTCTAATCATGCTCTTTTATACCAGTGTGGCAGGATGGGTATACTCTTATATTTTTCGAGCCTTGAGCGGCACTTTCATTAATGCCAGTCCGGAGATGACCATTGGGGTTTTTGGGAAACTGATAACCAGCAATTATGAGCCAATAATATGGCAGATCATCGTTCTTATCGTAGTTAGTTCCATTATTATTGCTGGGGTTCAAAAGGGTATTGAGAGAATGACCAAAACCTTGATGCCCTTACTGTTCGTGCTTTTGTTATTGTGTGATATAAGGGCTCTTACTTTACCGGGAGCCCAAATGGGCGTTGAGTTCTTATTTAAACCGGATTTTACAAAGATTACCAGAGAAGTTATCATAATAGCTTTAGGGCTGGCTTTCTTTAAGTTGTCGGTTGGTATGGGGACCATGGTGACCTATGGAAGTTATTTTGATAAGAATCAAAACCTTCCCGGCACTGCTGTGAAGGTTGCTCTTTCAGACATTTTAGTATCCATGATGGCGGGTCTTGCCATATTCCCCGCAGTTTTTGCATTTGGATTTGAACCTGACGCAGGTCCCGGCCTGTTATTTATCACAATACCCATGGTATTTAGCAAAATGCCCTTAGGCAATATTTTGCTGACAATATTTTTCTTATTGACAGCAATAGCCGCCACCACTGCCATGATGTCTCTTCTGGAAGTACCTGTGGCTTATTTGGTAGAGGAAAAGGGCTATTCTCGCACAAAAGCTACTTTAACTTCCGCTGCAACGATAGCCATCCTTGGTTCTACTGCATCACTTTCAGCCAATGCAGGGTCGCTTCTTGGAAGCATAAAGATTTTCGGTAAGACTTTCTTTGATCTATATGACTATATATCTTCAAATATCTTAATGCCTGTGGGAGGTTTGTTTACAGTTATTTTTATAGTTTGGGTTTTGGGTAAAGCAAACCTTGCGGCGGAACTTTCCAACGATGGACAGTTGAATAATAAAGGTGTTATAAACCTGTTTTATTTAATCGTCAAATATATGACACCTTTGTTGATAATAATCATTTTCTTAAATTCCATAGGTGTACTGAAGTTTTAAATAGCTTAATATTTTCGGTTTATAAAAAAAGCCTGGTGTGTAAAAACATCAGGCTTTTTTAAAGTGCAGCCGCTTATAACACCAAAGGTTTAAGCAGCTCTAATGCTTTTTTTCAGCCTTTTCCTATGCTATAATAGAGGACAAAGCGGGGGAGAGGAGATATCAGATGAACTTAGAACAAGTTTTGGATCAGTTTAAGATTCAGGAGCGTTTTAGCAAAAACATAACACATTGGGAGATCATTCCCCAAAAGCCCGGTGAGTATGAGGATTTTCCGGAATACCTAAGTCCTAAGCTGGTTTCGGCTTTAAAGAAGAAAGGGATATACAAGCTTTATTCTCATCAGAGAAGGGCCTTAGATGAAGTTATGTCAAATCACAATATTACAGTGGTTACCCCTACCGCTTCCGGTAAGTCCCTTTGCTATAATCTGCCCGTCTTAAATGCGCTCATTTCTGACAAAGATGCCAGAGCTATATATCTTTTTCCAACAAAAGCCCTCTCCCAGGATCAAGTATCGGAGCTTATGGAACTAATTGATGAAATGGATGAAGATATAAAAACATTTACATATGATGGAGACACTCCCGTTAATGCGCGTGTGGCTATACGCAAAGATGGCCATATAGTTGTTACGAATCCGGATATGCTGCACACCGGTATCCTGCCCCATCATACCAAGTGGATGAAACTCTTTACTAATTTAAAGTATATAGTGATCGATGAAATACATATTTACCGAGGAATTTTTGGGAGCCATACCGCCAATGTGCTAAGGAGGCTTAGACGCATATGCAATTTTTATGGATCTGATCCTATTTTTATCTGCTGTTCGGCTACCATTGCAAATCCGGGAGAGCTTTCGCAAAAATTGACCGGAAAACCTGCTGTCTTAATTGACCAAAATGGGGCACCAGCAGGAGAAAAGAACATTATTTTTTACAACCCACCCGTTGTAAACAGACAGCTTGGGATCCGCCGCAGCTGCTTGTTGGAGGCTAAAAACATTGCTTTAAACTTTTTAAAAAATCATATTCAAACCATTACCTTTGCTCGAAGCCGATTGGCAGTTGAGGTGCTCCTGACATATCTGCAGGAAGACATGAAAAAAGAACCAGGAGCCATAGACCGTATTAAGGGATACCGAGGAGGATACCTTCCCAGAGAGCGCCGGGAGATTGAGAAAGGCCTTCGAGATGGAAAAATCCTTGGAGTAGTGAGCACTAATGCCTTAGAACTAGGCATAGATATCGGTAATTTAGATGCGAGCATCATAACAGGCTATCCAGGTTCCATTGCCAGCACCTGGCAGCAGGCAGGTCGGGCCGGGCGAAGAAATTCGGTATCAGCTTCAATTTTAGTGGCTTCCAGCAGCCCCCTTGATCAATTTATAGTCAACCACCCACAGTACTTTTTTAAAGCATCACCGGAACATGGGTTAATAAATCCCAACAACTTGTATATTCTCGTAAGCCATATTAAATGCGCGGCTTTTGAACTTCCTTTTAGCGATGGTGAAACTTTCGGAGATGAACGCATAGATGAGATATTGGCATTTTTGGAAGACGAAGGCATTCTCCGGCACGTGGGAGGGCGCTGGCATTGGATGGCTGAATCTTTTCCTGCTGAAGAAATCAGCCTGCGCAGTGCATCTACGGAAAACTTTGTGGTAATAGATATTACCGAAGGAGCCAAAGTTATCGGCGAGGTTGACCGCAGCAGTGCTCCAATGATGATTCATGAAGAAGCAATTTACATTCATGCTGGCCAACAGTATCAGGTTGAAAAGCTGGACTATGAGGAGAAAAAAGCCTATGTCCGAAAGGTCGATGTAGATTATTATACTGATGCAAATGTGGCTGTTGAAATCAAAGTTTTAGATGTATTTAGAGAAAAAACAGTTGAAAGCTGCCAAAACTACTTAGGTGAAGTAATGGTGACGAGCCTTGCTACCATGTTTAAAAAGGTAAAGTTTTTTACACATGAGAACTTAGGTTTTGGCCCAATCCATTTGCCGCCTGAAGAAATGCACACTACTGCTTACTGGCTGTCGATTCCTGAAAACACGGGTAATCTCTCAATCGAAGAGATAAAATCGGGGTTATTAGGGCTTTGTAATGTCATGGTAAATATAGCACCACTTTATTTAATGTGCGATCCAAAAGATATTCGAGGAGTTGTGCAAATCAGATCGCCTTTTACTCAGAAACCTACGATTTTTATTTACGACAACTGTCCCGGCGGCGTAGGTTTTGCAGAAAAGCTCTACGACATGGAAGAACAATTGTTAAAGGCTGCACGGCAAGTTATCTTGGAGTGCGACTGTGAAGATGGCTGCCCGTCCTGTATAGGTCCCTATGAAGAAGTAGGCCGTGGCAGTAAAGCTTTTGCGCTGAAAATTATCAAAGGGGTGCTTTCCGATTGAATCTTTCGGAAAAGTTAAAGACCTTTTTATCAAACAGGCCTGAAAAAAGCAGTAACAATAAAAATTCAAGACTGGAACTTCATAAATCAGTAAGCGATGTACTTGGGGCAATAGCAGTACCGACGCCTTTCGGTGAGCACTTCTTGGTAGAAAACACTTATCCCGGTTCTTATATGCACGGAAACATGCGGCTGAATTTGATTTGCAATATTTCCGGGGAAATAATAAAATTAATTGCTAAAAACTCAGAATACGAGAGCTTTGACTTTACCCGTGCAGTCTTCATTGATACGGAAACCACAGGGCTTGCCGGAGGCAGCGGTACTTTAGCTTTTTTAATAGGTGTAGGTTTCTTTAAGGGAAATGACTTTAAAATTTTGCAGTATTTTATAAGCGATTATGATAAAGAGGCAGCAGCCCTTTATAGTTTAGGTAAGCTGCTGGAAGAGTTTGAAAGTATAGTAACTTTTAACGGCAAATCTTACGACATACCTTTACTTGAAGCTCGCTATATGCTTAGCCGTATGGAAAGTCCTTTTAAAAAAAATTTTCATCTTGATCTATTAGCTGCGGCCAGAAGGCTTTATAAGGAGCGTTTGGAAAGTGTGAGCCTCTCGTCTCTAGAGTCAAACCTGCTTTCTCTTAAACGTGACGGTGACATACCTGGCTTTGAAATTCCGTCTGTTTATTTTAGATTTTTAAAAGATAAAAATCCATATCCTCTAAAGCCCATATTTTACCACAATCAGATGGATATACTGTCTATGGTTACACTTGCAATCAGCATGGCTTGCACTTTTGAAAATCCTTTGTATTCTGCAGCTTGCGAAAATCAAGACTATTACTGCCTTGGCAGAGTCTTTGAAGACATGGGTATGATTGAGGATAGTATTAAATGCTACGAAAAAGCTTTATACGTCCAGGGTGTTAGGGAAAAGTCTTATACCCAGTTATCGCTGTTGTATAAGCGTTTGGGGATGTGGCAGGAGGCAGAAAAGCTCTGGATAGCCATGGTCAAATCAAACATAAGGCCTGTCTTTGCGCTGGTGGAGCTTGCTAAATACTATGAACATAAGCTAAAGGATTACGACAGAGCAGCAAAAGCGGCACAAGAAGCATTGGAGAGAGCATATAAGAAAAATACCCTTGTGGGCTTTGCATTAAAAGAGGAAATTTTAGAGCTAAAAAAGCGCCTTGAGCGAATTGAGGGTAAACAAAAAAAGTATGAAACGGCAAGCCGTAAAGATATTTTTTATCCTCGTCAGGAGAGTTTACATATAAATTAATATTACTGGAGGGGATTTCTTATGAAGGATGCTCTGAAAATGGCGGCACAATTCATGGCCCTATCTGCCAGAACTGCTCCCAAAACTGCTGGGAAAGACTTCGTAGAGATCAAGGTCATTGACGATGAAGCTGAGCTTGCAAAATTGGGAGAGGAAATGGCTGCCTACGGTGAAAAACACGGCAAGAGGAATTATGATAGGGACGGTAAAGGTGTTGCCAGCTGTGGGGCTGTATTGCTTGTGGCATTAAAAGATGCCAAAACTGCCGGCTTAAACTGTGGAGCCTGCGGATATGATGAATGTGCAAAACTTCCGAAAGCTAGAGATGGTATTGAATTTGCCGGGCCATTTTGTGCATGGAGATTAGTAGACTTAGGGATAGCTGTTGGTTCTGCAGTTAAGACAGCCAGCATGCTAAATGTGGACAACCGCATTATGTATCGAATAGGTGTTGTTGCTCGAAAGATGAAGCTTATTGAAGGTGATGTGGTACTTGGGATACCGCTTTCGGCAACGGGGAAAAATATATTTTTTGACAGATAGGCTTTTGTTAAATAAAACTATGTTTAAAACAAAACCGGGTATAGTCCCCAGATTTACTCGGTTTTGTTTTTTATGAATGGTCGTTTATCTTGAGACCCAAAAAGAGTAAAGCTAAATGATTAACCTTTAAGGCACATAGCTTAATGCTGTTGCCTTTTTTATTTTATACCGATTGTACTGGAAACCTTAATAAAAATAGTATAAAATAAAGTAGGTATAAAATAGGAGTAAAATAATAGGGGGTCTATTAAATGAAATTTTTTCTTGATACAGCAAATGTTGAAGAAATTCGAGAAGCGGCTGCTACGGGTATAATCTGTGGAATTACAACAAATCCCACTTTAATAGCTAAAGAAGGCAGAGACTTTAAAGAAACTATCCTTGAAATTACATCAATAGTGGACGGTCCAATAAGTGCGGAAGTTATAAGTCTTGATGCACCAGGAATGATCAGAGAAGCTGAAGAGATAGCATCTTGGCATCCCAATATAGTAATCAAAGTGCCTATTACCTGGGAAGGCCTTAAAGCAGTAAGCGAGCTAAGCAAAAAGAATATCAAGACCAACGTGACACTGGTATTTAACCCAAATCAGGCACTAGCGGCAGCAAGAGCCGGAGCAACTTACGTTAGCCCCTTTGTTGGCCGTTTTACTGATATTACTCAAAATGGAATCGAACTAATTTCAAACATTGCCGATATATATCACTTACATGACATCTCAACAGAAATTATTGCTGCCAGCATCAGAACACCTATGGATATTTTTAACGCAGCAAAGGCCGGGGCCGACATTGCTACTGTCCCGTATAAAGTCTTACAACAAATGCTGAAGCACCCCTTGACAGATATAGGTATTGAAAGGTTTTTGAAGGATTGGGAAAAGGTTCAGAAAAAATAAAAAGGAGGTAATTTATGATAAAATATGAGACCACAGTTATAGAGATAGGCGAAATGGCCAAAAAGTTTTTCAGCCAAAAAATCATGGTGCTTTTTTCTAAAAAAGAAATGCCATTAGAAATGAAAGATATATCAATAATGCACAGTGGCGGAGAACTTGTTGAAGATATTAAAACCGGTGATATAGTGCGCCTAGGCAACAGAACCTATACAGTTTCTGCAATTGGAGACAAGGCAAACAGCAATCTAAGGCTTATGGGCCATGCATGCCTAAAATTTGATGAAAAACAAGCACCTGAAATGCCTGGCGATATACATTTAAAAGGCAGCGACCCTTTGGGTATAGAGCTTGGCGAAAAAATCATTATCGAAAGCCCTCAGTAATTTAATAAGAGTACTATAAGGAGCCTAAACATGCTAAATATCAATACAGCCCTAAGAAAATTAGATGAAAACGGAAAACATATATGCATGGGTCTCGTGGGCGCAGGCCAAATGGGGCGCGGAATTGTAACACAGGTTTTTCAAATGAAGGGTATGTGTATACCCATTATAGCTAATAGAACAGTGACCAAAGCGAAAGAAGCTTTTCAGCTTGCGGGGGTTGACAGTAAAGATATTATTGTGACTAATACCGTGTCAGAGGCAGAAAACGCAATAAAAAACGGCAAATATGTTGTAACTGAAGACTTTGAAGTCGTAGCAAAAGTGCTTCCCGTTGATGTGATTATTGAAGCTACCGGTGTGCCTGAAATCGGTGCTCAAGTGGCATTAAAAGCTATACACAACGGAAAGCACATTGTCATGTTAAATGTGGAAGCTGACGCAACTGTAGGTCCAATACTAAAAAAAATGGCGGATAGGGCAGGAATCGTATATACCGTATCTGCAGGAGACGAACCTGGTGCTATTAAAGAATTGTTTGACTTTGCAGATGCTGTCGGTTTTAATGTTATTGCTGTAGGTAAAGGTAAGAATAATCCTCTTGACCGTGATGCTACTCCCGATACCCTGCGACAAAAAGCTCTGGAAAAAGGTGTTAGCCCTAGGATGCTCACATCTTTTGTAGATGCAACCAATACCATGATAGAGCTAACAGCTGTGTCAAATGCTATAGGGTTTGTCCCATCAAAGAGGGGCTTAATAGGGCCATCTGCCAAGCTACAAGATTTACCGAAGCTATTTATGCTAAAAGAGCAGGGAGGAATACTGGACAGATATCAAGTCGTAGATTATGTATTTGGAATAGCCCCTGGAGTCTTTGCTATAGTTAACTCGGAGCGCCAAATTACAAGAGAGACAATGCAATATGTATCCATGGGAGAAGGTCCTAATTTTGTGTTATACAGGCCCTTTCATCTTATATGTATTGAAACGCCCCTTTCAGCTGCCAGGGCATTTTTATACAAAGAACCGACCATAGCTCCTGCTGGGGCGCCTGTGTCAGAAACGGTTGCCGTGGCAAAAAGGGATTTAAAAGCAGGAGAACACCTTGATGGCATAGGCGGATATACCGTATATGGCCTAATAGATACAGTAGAGAATGCTCGCAAAGACAACGCTGTACCCATTGGTTTAATCAACAATAATACGGTTGTTAAAACCGATGTGAAAAAAGGTGAAACCATAACCTATGATATGGTTAAGCTGGATGAAGACTCTACGGTTTTGCAACTGAGAAGGTTGCAGGATAAATTTTTAAGGTGAAGTGAGGTGGCCTCAAATGAATTCGAAAATGAAGGCCGAACTTTTCTGTCTTCACTGTAACAAAGACACTCCACATGAAGTTTCATATGCAGGTACAACCTTAAAAAGCATAAAATGTATTGAATGCGGCAGCGAAATTGAAATAAGACGTGAAAAACTAATAGGCAACTACGCGGTAGATTTTATTGAGCGTATACTTACGAAACCCTATAGAATGACTGAAGAACTGGAAAAGGATTTAACTAAATTTATACTGTCATTGCCTATAAGGATTATTACAAAACCTTATCGAATTGCGAAAGAAGTAACCGAGATGATAAAAAAAGAACATGACTGATAGAGGTGGTTAGTTTGTTAAAGGGAGTTGCAGCGTCGCCAGGGATAGCAATTGGAAAGGTCCATGTAGTGAAATCCCATCAAATCAATATCAATACAGAAGTCATTGCTCAAGATGACACAGATGCCCAGATTAAAAGATTTGATGAAGCTATTGCTGCTTCCAAGCTGCAGATAATGCAAATTAAGGAAAAAGCTGAAAAAGAACTGGGCACCGATGAGGCCAGAATCTTTGATGCCCATTTTATGGTGCTTGAAGATCCGGTTTTTCTAGATGAAGTAAAAGCAAAAATCAAAACAGAACTAATCACTGCAGACAATGCGGTTTCTCATGTTGTAAATAATTATGTGGATATATTTTCCAATATGGACGATGAATACATGAAGGAAAGGGCCGCCGATGTAAAAGATGTAGGAGATAGGATAATAAAAAATTTATTAGGGATTCCCACTGAAAGCTTTTTCTTCTCAGAAGAAGTTATTATAATAGCCAGAGATTTGACACCTTCAGATACTGCTCAAATGAACAAGGACAAAGTTCTCGCCTTTGCCACAGATATGGGTGGCCGCACTTCTCACACTGCAATTATGGCCAGATCTTTGGAAATACCAGCAGTGGTAGGCTTAGTTAACGCAACGGACAAAGTACAAGATGGCGATATTGCAATTGTAGACGGCAATAAAGGAATTGTTTACATAAATCCTGATGAAACCATTTTGAAAGAATATGAAAAATTAAAGCAAGATTACCTCGAATATCGAAAGAATTTGAGAGAATTAAAAGATTTAACAGCAGAAACACGCGATAAATTGCGCACAGTTGAGCTTGCGGCCAATATTGGAACGCCCCGCGATGTAAAAGGTGCCCTGGAAAACGGAGCAGAAGGTGTTGGGCTTTACCGCACCGAATTTTTATATATGGACAGAGATGAACTGCCTACAGAGGAAGAACAGTACAAAGCCTATAGAGAAGTAATAGAAAAGATGGCCCCAAGGCCTATTATCATAAGAACTCTTGATATAGGCGGCGATAAAAAACTTCCATATCTGGATATGCCAGAGGAACTAAATCCATTCTTGGGATGGCGCGCTATTCGCATGTGCCTTGACAGGCCTGAGATACTGAAAACCCAGCTTCGAGCTATTTTAAGGGCAAGTGTCTATGGAAAAGCAAAGATCATGTATCCCATGGTGTCAGGATTGGAAGAGATAAGAAGAGCTAATGCCGTATTAAAAGAAGCCAAAGAAGAGCTTAAAGCTGAAGGGATTCCTTTCGATGAAAATATTGAAGTTGGAATTATGGTTGAAATACCTTCAGCAGCAGTTATTGCGGATATTCTGGCGAAAGAAGTAGACTTCTTCAGCATTGGAACAAATGATTTGATACAGTATACATTGGCAGTTGATCGCATGAATGAACATATATCCCATTTATATGAACCTCTACATCCTGCAGTCTTAAGGCTGATCAAAAATGTAATTGATGCTTCGCATAGAGCAGGCAAGTGGACAGGAATGTGTGGCGAGATGGCTGGAGATACTTGGGCCACTGCTATCCTCTTGGGAATGGGACTTGATGAATTTTCCATGAGTGCATCTTCCATACCTCAGGTTAAAAACATAATACGCACTCTCACCTATGAAAAAGCAAAGCAAATTGCCCAAGAGGCTCTTTCTATGGATAATCCTGAAGATATACGAAATATGGTGAAACGGGAAATGGAAGCCATAAATTTGCCTATGTAATACATTGATCTGCCATTGAATAAAACTATCTTCCCCGGGCAACATAAACTTGAGGTGAGTCTGGTGGGGAAGAAGAAAAAGATTAAAAAGACCGTAAACCCGAACGAGAAATTAAAAATAGAAGCTGCTATGGAACTGGGGCTTTTGGAAAAGGCTCAACTTTTGGGTTGGGATAAATTAACGGCTCAAGAGACTGGAAAGATTGGGGCTCTTGTGAAAAAAATGCTAAAACATAAATAAATTATGCTACATCAGTATCTTTTTCAAAAAGTGTTTATTCTGTATATAACAATAAGCTTTTTCAAAAAAACTTGACGGATTATCGTCGAGTTTTTTTTTTAGATTTTTGTCATATAAAGTGTTATACTTAAAATAAACAGAAACCAGAGGAGAGAGAATATTTACAATTTCCATTATAAGAATATTAAGAGTTTGGCATAAAATGCTGACGAAACTCAATTGTATAAATAAACTTTGGAGGTACTATTTATGGATTTTTACTCTAAAATCCCCGACCTTATGGATGAAGGTATTATAGCTATAGATTCCGAAGGTTATATTAAAATCTACAACAGAATGGCAAAAAATATTTTTGGGATAAATTTCAATGAGGGCCCCAGTTATCCTGAAGGCGTAATAAAAGATGGAGATATAGTGGTCGTTGCAGACAATATGTTAGGAGCAGATGATGGTGGTATGACACCTGAGGATTTAAAACTTATAGGAGTAAACCCTTGCGGCGTTGAATTAGGGTATGCTGTTGTAGCAGTGGGGAGAAAGGGGGATAAAACTGGTCAGGGGTATGTAAAATTTCTGAAGCCGGATCAGATGGCGAATGAGTTATTATTGAAAACGTCGGTTGATGATATTGTTATTGAATCGCATATTAACTTTCCAAGAAGAATTTTAAGGATAAAAATAAACGATAAAATTTATGATTATGAGTATATATGGGCAGCAGGACATATGGTAATTTTGGATGGTAGTACAAAATGCGTAAAATTTTATCAATCTAAAGGCTATACTTCCAGAAAAGAAGATATGAAATTCATATTAATGGGTCAGCCTTTTAAAGGAAAAGGAAGGTACAGTAAAGTTTTTGAAACTTATAACAAGCATATTTTAGAACTGCATTCGGATTCTGAAGTGGTACGAAAGCTTTTAAATGTAGCTTGCGGTAAAGAAGATGATATAAAAGGTGTTGAATCTTTAATCAATGGTATCCCCGTCCGATGCTCTATTAAGGCTGTAACTGACGGAGCGGAAAGGATAGGAGCCATCCTAGAAATTGTAGATATAACTGAACTTAAGGCAATGCAAATTGAAAGAGAAGAGGCCCTCATAACTTTAAAAAAATTACAAGACAAAATGATATCAGAAAAGTATAAAAGGCAAGCTTTTAAAGCGATCATAGGGCAAAGCCCCAAAATAAAACAGGTAATAGAAATAGCCAAAAAAGCTGCTGAAGCTAATTCAACAGTGCTTCTACTTGGCGAAAGTGGCACAGGGAAAAATTTATTTGCAGAGGCAATTCATAAAGCCAGTTCTAGGCGAAATGGTCCTTTTATTTATATAAATTGTGCATCTATCCCCGAGAATCTCTTAGAAAGTGAACTGTTCGGACATGAGAAAGGTTCTTTCACTGGCGCCGTTTCAGAAAAAAAAGGCAAATTTGAAATGGCAAATGGAGGGACAATTTTTTTAGATGAAATAAACGAACTCCCAGTTACTCTTCAGGCTAAAATCCTACATGTTTTACAGAGTAAATCATTTACAAGGGTAGGAGGATTAAAGTCAATCGATGTGGATATTAGAATCATTGCTGCTTCCAATAAAGATTTGGAACAATTAGTCTCCCAAGGAAAGTTTCGAGGTGATCTTTTCTATAGAATAAATGTTGTTTCTATAACCTTACCTCCCCTAAGAGAGCGTAAAGAAGATATATATCTGTTAATAGAAAATATATGTAATAAATTGGAGGATAAAATTAACAAAAGAAAAAAATTATCACATGAAGTTTACAATATATTATATAATTATGAATGGCCCGGCAATATACGTGAACTTGAGAATGTATTAGAAAGGGCTATGCTCATGTCAGGAGATATAATTCAACCCGGGGATTTGCCAGAATATATATTAAGAGGAAATAATGGGAATATCCATGGAAAAGCACTGGTAGATGTAAAAGATCTCGGGCCTATGAGGGATATAGTTGAAGAAGCCGAAAAAAGAGCATTATTGAAAGCATTAAAAATAACAAAAGGGAACGGTAAAAAAGCTATGGAATTATTGCAAATAGGAAAGACAAATTTTTATGAAAAACTTAAGAAGTTCGGAATTGAGAGTTCGAAATTCCGGAATAATAGTTCGTAATTAAGGACAAATAATTTCTAAGAAAAAATACTCATTTTAAAATAAAAAAGTAAAAAGTCCGCAAAAGCGAACTCTTTTATTGTTTAATATTTCTCCCTCTCCTGAATAAAAAAGCAATAATTTCTTAATATTATTTATGGTCATTTCTTTTGGCATAATTATTGCTAAATAAATATTGTGTCTAATAAATCTTATTATAGTTCCTAATTTGGCATGATGGAGATAAATTTTTATCTTTATCCCCATCCGGCATAAAAATTTTTAGTATAAACAAATTACAAGGAGAGGGTTTTTAATGACTAATGCGAGAATTGTTGTAGTTGGTTACGGTAATGTTGGTCGAGGAGCAGTAGAAGCAGTGCTCGAAAGCCCAGATATGGACCTAGTCGGTATCATAGAAATTCCGCAGAAAGTTGAGGATGTTAAAAAGAAGGTTAAAGATATTGCTGTGACATCAGATATAAAAGAACTGGGTCACGTCGACGTAGCGATATTAGCTATTGGTAGTAGAGCAGTGTCAAATGTGGCACCTTTATACTTAAAAATGGGAATCAATACAGTAGATGCCTATGATATTCATGGAGATGCTACGATGAAATTAAAGCGAGAACTGAATGAAATAGCAAAAAAGCACAATGCAGTCTCAATTATATCCGCAGGCTGGGATCCTGGAACTGATTCTATAGTCAGAGCTTTATTTGAAATTATTGCACCGAGAGGTGTAACTTATGTCAATTTTGGGCCTGGTATGAGCATGGGCCATTCTGTGGCGGTGAAGGCAATACCGGGCGTAAAAGATGCCATATCCATTACTGTGCCAAAGGGAATGGGCCTGCATAAGCGACTGGTATACGTAGAAATTAAAGATGGTGTTGATTTTAAACAAATTGAAGAGGCAATTAAAAAAGATCCGTATTTCCAACATGATGAAACTCATGTATATAAGGTGGATAATGTAAAGAATCTTATAGATATGGGCCATGGCGTCCACATAGAGAGAAAAGGGGTTTCCGGCAGAACTCATAATCAAAAAATGGAATTTATTATGTCCGTAATCAATCCTGCAGCCACAGGACAAGTAATGGTATCAGCGGCGAGGGCGAGTTTAAGACAAAAACCAGGATGCTACAGTTTGCTGGAAATTCCGCCGATTGATTTCATCTATGGAGATAGAGAGCAACTTTTACATAATCTAATTTAAGTTATTGTTGAAGTTGCCAATAATTATATAGAGCAAAGGTGGTGATAATCTAATCGTAATATGAGAATTATTAAAAAAAATAGAGATGGAGGAGTGAAAAATGAGCGAGATTAAAAAGCAAACTCTGTGGGATTCTTACAAGTTTCCAATCATTCTTTTAACTTCTATTGTTCTAGGCAGTTTAATCGGTTTATTTATGGGCGAAAAAGCCGAAATTTTAAAACCTTTCGGCGATATATTTTTAAATGCCATGTTTACCATTGTTGTGCCTCTTGTTTTTATTACCATAAGCAGTGCAGTCGCAAGTATTGCAAGTCTTCAGAGGTTAGGAAGAATATTGAGCACCATGTTGGTCATCTTTATTATTACCGGTACAATCGCTGCAGTCTTAATGATTGTGACGGTTAATATTTTCCCACCGGCTCAAGGCGTAAACTTAGAACTCGAAGCAGTAGAAGAATTACAGCAATTAAATACCAGTGAACAGATTGTGTCAGCCATAACCGTTACTGATTTTCCCGAGTTGATATCTCGTAAGAACATGCTGCCACTTATAATCTTTTCTATTTTCTTTGGATTGTGCATCAGTATGCTGGGAGATAAAGCTAGGGGAATTGCCGAAGGGTTAAATACCCTGTCTGAAGTAATGATTAAGATGATTTCTCTCATTATGCTATATGCTCCAATAGGACTAGGTGCCTATTTCGCATCATTGGTGGGCACTTTTGGGCCACAGCTTTTGGGCTCCTATGCGAGGGCTATGCTAATATACTATCCAGTGTGTATACTTTACTTTTTCATTGCCTTTTCGATCTATTCTTATTTTGCTGCAGGCAAAGAAGGTATGACTACGTATTGGAGATATATAATCCCTCCAGCCGTAACATCCCTTGCTACCCAGAGCAGTATTGCAACACTGCCGGTAAACCTTGAAGCTGCTAGAAAGATAGGTGTTCCAAAAGATATCAGAGAGATAGTGCTTCCAATAGGTGCTACAGCTCATATGGATGGCTCCTGCTTAAGTGCTATATTGAAAATATCATTCCTATTCGGAATATTTAATGTGCCGTTTACAGGTATCAGTACGTATATTAGTGCTATTATCATTTCTGTATTAAGCGGTGTTGTCATGTCAGGTGTCCCAGGTGGTGGATTGATAGGAGAAATGTTGATAGTGAGCATGTATGGATTTCCACCTGAGGCTTTTCCAATTGTAGCTATGATAGGTTATCTTGTTGATCCACCTGCTACCATGATCAACGCAACAGGAGATACTGTTGCATCAATGATGGTTACGAAGATACTCGAGGGCAAGGATTGGATCAAAAAATCACTTGGTTGAACTTTAACAATATTTTTTAAATAATTATTAATGAAAAAATAAAGCGGTTCTGATATAGTATGAAGAGCCGCTTTATTTTGCTAAAAAACTCATTAGGAGAAGATGAAATATGGAAAAAGTTCCCTTTATGAAAATGAATGGGTGCGGTAATGATTTTGTAGTTATAGATAATCGGGAAGGGATAATGCAGCATTTTGATCTTTACAAATTCATAAGACGCGTATGTGCCAGAAGGACTTCAATAGGGGCAGATGGCCTAATGCTGCTAGAAAAATCCAACAAGGTCGATTTTAAGATGAGATATTTTAATGCTGATGGCAGTGAAGGGGAAATGTGTGGCAATGGGGCACGCTGTATATCAAAATTTGCATATCTGATAGGTGCAGCACAAAAGCAAATGCAATTCGAGACCATGGCGGGAATTTATGAATCTCAGATAAATGGAGAAAATGTTAAGGTGAAATTTCCACCTGTACAGATGAAAAATATTCAGCTTAACCGAAGACATGATTTTGGGCAGGTAAATGATTTTCATTTTGCCATAGTAGGAGTTCCGCATGTCGTTATTTATTGTGATGATGTGGATAACATGGAATATAAAGAGCTTTATAATCTTGGGAAAAAAATCAGAAACAGTTTGGATGTCTTTCCTGAAGGAACGAATGTGAACTTTGTCCAATATGTGGATGAGAGCAATATGAAAATAAGAACTTATGAAAGAGGAGTAGAAGACGAAACCTTCGCTTGCGGTACCGGTTCAACGGCTTCTGCTGTAATTTCAGGCTTATTAGGTAAGGTTAAATCACCTGTAAATATGCATACTCGAGCAGGAATCCTAAAGATATACTTTAATTTAGGGAAAGATTTAATAGATGATATATATCTAGAAGGAGATGCAAGGGTTGTAGCGGAAGGTTATATTCTTCCGGATGCTTGGAAATAAATAAAAGACTTTCCTTGCATAAGTTGACAAGGAAGTATATAATATAAAACAAATAATAAGTTTTAACAGGTGCCGCAAGGTTAAAAGGGAATCAGGTGAAAGTCCTGAGCGGTCCCGCCACTGTAATCGGGGATGAACTGCTATACCACTGGGAAACTGGGAAGGTGCAGGGAAAATGAACCGAGAGCCAGGAAACCTGCCTGTTAAGAAGTACTGCCAGCCTTCGGTAGAAAGGAGGGTACTGTATTAGTGGTAACAACCCGGCTTTTTCTATTAGGAGGCCGGGTTATTTTCATAATACTAATAAAAAGGAGCAGTTTAATATGAAAAGTAAAACGAAAATAAAAGTTTTATTATTAGCCGTTTTACTGATTACTGTATTTACGGTTGGCTGCAACAAAGGTCCTGAAATAACAGAATCAAAGGATAAGGTTGACGTTTCTGACAACTCTTTTCCATTAACGTTGAATGACCAAATAGGGAGAGAAGTTACTATTGAGAAACTGCCCGAAAGAATCGTTTCATTGGCACCCAGCAATACGGAAATTCTATTTGCCTTAGGTCTTGGAGACAAAGTTGTAGGCGTTACCGATTACTGCGACTATCCTGAAGAGGTAAAGACTATAGACAAGGTAGGAGGTTATTCAGAGCCCAATATCGAAAAAATTATATCTCTTAAGCCTGACTTAATACTTGCTACGGAAATACATCAAAAACCAGTAGAGGAATTGGAGAAATTAGGTGTTACATCAGTGGTTGTTGAACCTGAAAATTTCGATGAGGTTTTTGCAAGCATAGAAATTATAGGAAAGGCAACTGGTCGGCATAATGAAGCAGAGGCTTTGGTCAATGATTTAAAGGCTAGAGTAAAAAAGGTGGAGGATATGGTAGCCAATATACCAGAAGATGAGCGGCCGAAAGTTTTATATGAGCTGTGGCATAGCCCCATTACAACTGCCGGACCGGGGACTTTCGTAGATGACATTATACAGAGAGCAGGCGGAGACAACATAGCAAAAGATGCCAACAAAGAGTATCCTCAGTACAGTCAGGAAATGATAGTGGCTAAAAACCCTGATATAATAATTTTTTCTCATCATGGCACAACAGGAGCAACAGTTGAAGATATACTGCAGCGTCCAGGTTGGAACAGCATAAATGCGGTAAAAAATAAAAAGGTTTATTATGTAGATGAGAATTTGGTTCAGAGGACTACCCCGAGATTAGTAGACGGTCTAGAAGAGTTTTTAAAAATAATACACCCTGAGCTCTTTGAAAATTAAAGTTAGATTTTAAGTTAAAGGAGAAGCTTAATGGCCAAAATTTCAAGACCAAATAAAACCCATAAAATGTATATATTGATAATAATGGGAATAGTAATGGGTTTGGTTTTTTCTCTGGGCGTTGGGTCTGTAAATATTCCACCGGGCAAAATTTTCATGATACTGCTTAGCAAATTACCATTTACAGAAGGATTATATAAAAACTTAACAATTACCGAAGAGGCAATTGTATTACATATTCGGCTCCCTAGAATTATCCTGGCATTTTTGGTTGGTGCTCAGCTTTCCGCAGCTGGGGTTATATATCAAGGCATTTTTCGAAATCCCATGGCAGATCCGTATATAATAGGAGCTTCGTCTGGCGCGTCTTTAGGAGCTGCCCTTGGAATTTTGTTTTTTCCCAGTTTAAAGATTTTCGGCATCGGATCTACCCCTTTTTTTGCGTTTATTGGCTCAGCTGGAACGGTGTTTTTAGTCTACAGCCTTGCTAGCATAGGAGGTAGAACATATTCATTTACACTGCTTCTTTCAGGTGTTGCTGTCAGCAGTTTTTTGTCAGCTATAGTTTCTTTTTTCATGTATTTTAGCGGCAATAAGCTACACCAAATATATTTTTGGCTGATGGGCAGCTTTGCTTCACAGGGATGGAATGAAATATATATCAACTTGCCTTATGCTATTTTAGGTTTTGTAATGGTATATTGCAACTTAAGATCCCTTAATATACTGCAGCTGGGGGAAGAGACAGCCTTTTTCACAGGTGTAGATACAGAAAGACTAAAAAAGATTTCACTTACTGCAGCCGCACTGCTTACTGCATCTGCAGTGGCCGTCAGTGGTGTAATAGGCTTTGTTGGCCTAATTATTCCACATATTACCCGGTTGATTGTGGGCCCTGATCACAGACAGTTATTTCCCATGTCAACACTGGTAGGCGGTTTATATTTGATGTTGGCTGATACCGTATCAAGAATAATAATTGCCCCTACAGAACTGCCTGTAGGAATACTGACAGCACTATTCGGTGGTCCTTTCTTTATTTATTTACTTTTCCAAAAGAAAAATAAAGATTACAGAATTTGAAAAAGAGGAGAGAACATGAAAGCTACTTTCGTAACTGGAGGAGCGAGAAGCGGCAAAAGTCGCTTTGCTGAAAAAATGGCTTTAGAAACCGGACAAAATGTTATTTACATTGCTACCGCACAGGCATTAGATGAGGAGATGGCTCATCGAATCAAAATTCACAGGCAGCGAAGGCCAGAAAACTGGACAACTGTCGAAGAACCTCGCTACTTATCAAGGGCGCTCAAAGAAATTGAGCAGGAGAAGAAATATAACGGTTTTCCCATAGTTTTAATTGACTGTCTAGCCCTTTTGGTTTCCAACTGGCTGCCTTTAGAAAAGGCTTCGGATTTAAGCCTATGGGACAATTTGAGAGTAGACCTTTTAACCGAAATCGATGCGATGATTTCACAAATGAAGAGAATGGAAAAGGACTTTATCATCGTGTCAAATGAAGTGGGCTTAGGCTTGGTGCCAGAATATCCCTTAGGCAGGCTGTACCGAGATTTGCTGGGTGAAGTCAATCAAAAAGTGGCCGCATTTGCAGATGAGGTTATTTTTATGGTTTCAGGGCTGCCGATGAAATTGAAATAGGTAATTGGAGAGGATGAGACATTTGCGGGCTACAGCCATTTGTCCTGCCAGCTGTGGCGAAATAGTTCAGGGAATGATAGGTGATTGCAATTTTTTGATCACTTGTCCTATAGCCCTTTATACGAAGGTGTCGGTTCATTTAGGCGTTAACGTGCCAATAAACACTGATAGTGACAAAGTATACTATCATAAAGCACTTCAAGCTGTAAATAAAACTCTGGCGTTTTTCGGAATGGACCATTTAAAAGCCTTTGTAACAGTAAGTTCAGACATTCCGCGGGGCATAGGCCTTGCATCAAGTACTGCCGATATTACAGCTGCTTGTCTTGCCACTGCTCAAGCTTTAGGCAAAGAGATTTCTAATGATACTATAGCTGATATAGCCCTTTCCATTGAACCCAGTGACGGCATTATGTACCCAGGTGCAGTGCTTTTTGACCACATCAGCGGTTGCTTGAGAAAAAGTCTTGGCTTGCTTCCAGAACTTGATGTTTATATTATAGATATTGGACAACAGGTAGATACTGAGAAGTTTAACGGTATTAAAGATTTAAAAGAGAAAAACAAACAAAAGGAGCAGGTAGTAAAACATGCTCTGAGGCTTGCTTTAAAGGCATTTCGTCAATCTGATTTGAAACCTTTGGGCAATGCTATGAAAATGAGTGCCGTTGCCCACCAGTCAATATTATTTAAATCTCATTTAACAGATATTATTGACATAAGTGACAGGTACCATGCTGTTGGAGTAAATGTTGCCCACAGCGGGTCGGCCATAGGTGTCTTTTTTGAAAAGGGACAAATTCCCCCAGAGGATTTTTGGAAAGAAATAAGATATATTATGCAAGCTCACAATATGTCATACAGGATTATAAAAACTTTTACTGACAGCAAAGGTCCTAGGATTTTGAAATAAGTTTAGCTTTGAATACAATTTAAATAAACATTTTCAGGAGAGATAAAATGAAACCAAATTTAATTCACGGCGGAAATGTTTATAAAGCGGCCCAGGAACTAAATATTTCCCACGATGATATTTTGGATTTTAGTGCAAATATCAACCCGTTGGGATTTCCTGAAGCAGTCAAAAGCATTATTTTAAACCATATTAAAGATATAGTGCATTACCCGGACGTGGAGCAGATTGAATTAAAAAAGGCAGCAGCAGAATACTATGGTACAAGCCCTGAAAGTATAATGCCGGGCAATGGTTCGGTGGAGCTTATACATATTGTTCTAGAAGCTTTAAGACCATCCAGAGCTATCATTCCATCTCCTACCTTTGCCGAATATGCCATTTCCTGCCAAAGCAGAAATATTGACACCTTATTTATAAACTTAAGGCCAAACAACTTTAAATTTGATTTTCAAATGGTAAACAATCTTACAGATGAGATAATTCCCAATTCTATAATCATATTGTGCAATCCTAATAATCCCACAGGGTTACTAACAAAGCAACAGGACATATCAGTTTTATTAGATATTCTGTCTGATAAAAAGGCTTATCTTTTAGTAGATGAGGCATTTATGGATTTTGTAGATGTAGATGAAAGCATGGCCACATTTATCGAGAAATATGATAATCTCATGGTTTTAAAATCTGTTACCAAATTTTTTGCGCTGCCCGGTTTGCGCTTGGGTTTTGTGCTGGCGTGTCCCGAATTGATTAAAAGGTTTTATACACTAAAAGACCCTTGGAATATCAATACATTTGCTGGGCTTGTAGGTGCAAAAGTGCTGCAGGATAAGCACTACATAGATAAAACTCGCAAGTATATTAGAGAGGAGAAGCTGAGATTTTGGGAAAACCTAAAAAACGTACCTGCTATCCAGCCCTTGTATCCTGAGGCGAACTTTATTTTTATAAAGATAACTGCAGCAGACATTAAAGTACCTTTATTAGCTGAAAGTCTTAAGAAAAATAGGATTTTAATTAGAGACTGCTCTAACTATATGTTTTTAGATGACAGCTTCTTTCGCGTAGCTGTTAAACGCAGAGAAGACAACGATATTTTTGTTTCGGCGCTGAAAGAAGTGCTGGAAAAAGAGAAGGGCTGCTTATGAGCATGGGTATAATTATTTTTTTAGCTTTTTTGCTTGATATTTTGCTTGGCGACCCGGCAAGACCGACTCATCCCATAGTCTTAATAGGAAAATTCATAGCAATAATTGAAAGAAAGCTTAGGCAAGTGGCCAGGACCTCAAGGGGCCTTAAAGCAGCCGGAGTAGTACTTTGGTTTTTAACTGTTTCTTTGGCATATATTGCTACTTACTGTATAATAAAGACAGCCTATAAAATTAGTCCCTGGCTTGGCCATGGAATAAGTCTTTGGCTTACATATACTACCCTGGCTGCCAGGTGTCTTGCTGATGAGGCACTGGGCATATACTGTGAAATAAAGAAAAAAGATTTGGAGAAAGCCCGCAAGCGGCTTGCATGTATAGTTGGTCGAGATACCTATGATTTGCCGGTAGATGAAATTTGCCGCGCCACAGTCGAAACGGTGGCGGAAAACACTATTGACGGAATTATATCGCCTTTGATGTATGCCTTTATCGGCGGGGCGCCTCTAGCTATGGCATATAAAGCCGTAAACACCTTGGATTCTATGGTGGGATATAAAAATGAAAGGTATGAACATATGGGATGGTTTTCTGCTCGAATGGACGATGTAGCAAATTTTATTCCCGCCCGCATAGGAGGAATCCTGATGTTGATAGCCGCTGCTTTTTTGAAACTTGACATTAAGGGCGGAGTAAAAACTGTCCTTTCTGATGCAAAAAAGCATAAAAGCCCCAACAGCGGTATACCGGAGGCCATAACTGCAGGAGTGCTTGGAGTACGGCTGGGCGGTTGGAATTCTTATGGCGGTGTTTTAAGTTTTCGGGAATATATGGGGGAAGGTCTGAGACAAATCCAACCAGAAGACATAATTACAACAGTTAAGTTAAGTTTTCTTACTGCAATTATTGGGCTGATCGCAGGGGAAATGTTGTTTAGATTAATTTAACTGAAATTTGAGCGAACTCATGGGGCCAGATGCTACATTTTGAAAGGAAGGCGTTTTTATGGGGTTTTATGCTGCACTCTTGTTTCTTACTCGCATACCCTTACCTCAAATTGAACTTGATGAAAACAAAATCGCATCAGCAGTTCCCTTTTTTCCTCTGGCCGGAGCGGTGATTGGCGGGATTTTAACTCTAATAAATATATTAGCAAGGACAATACTTCCAAATCACGTTGTAGCAGGGATAACTGTAATTCTGAGCATAATCATTACTGGCGGCATGCACTTAGACGGTTTTGCTGATACATTGGACGGGCTTTTTTGTTTTGGTGATCATGAAAAAAAACTTACTGTTATGAAAGACAGCCGCATAGGGGCTTATGGTGTAATTGGTCTTGTTTCTGATATCTTATTAAAATACCTGTTCATTTCCTCATTATCCCAAGCTTATCTAATACCCGCATTAATTGGATTTCCCGTTTTAAGCAGGTTGATGATGACTTTTGCCATTGTGTTTTATCCCTATATTAGAGAACAGGGCTTAGGAAAAGCTTTTACAGGTCAAAAAGTTACAGCCTTTGTTATCGCAGGTCTATTTACTATACTCATCAATTATACTACTGCCAAAATGGAAGGTTTAATGGTGGTTTTGGGAGTATTTGCAGCAGGTTTTTGCTTTACTCAGTATCTGTTTAAACAGTTGGGCGGCATGACAGGTGATACTTACGGCGCCCTAAATGAGTTTTGTGAAATAATGGCTTTATTTATTTTTTCCATACTATCTTTTAGAATCGGGTGATATTTTGGCAAGGTTTTTTTTAGTGCGGCACGGTGAAACCATTTGGAATAGAGAGCGCAGATATCAGGGGCAATCGGATGTGCCCTTAAATGAAGAAGGGAGAGCACAGGCCAGAGTCCTGTCAGAAAGACTTAAAGATGAAAACATTAATGTGATTTATGCAAGCGACCTCAGCAGAACTGTAGAGACGGCAGAAATCATAGCAAAGTATCATGGCCTCAAAGTTTTGACAGCTCCACTGATGCGTGAATTGAGCTTTGGAATATGGGAAGGCATGACCTATGATGAAATCATACAAAAGTGGCCTCAGGAATACAAAGAGTGGCAGGCCGACCCTTATAATAAAAAGCCCCCTGAGGGAGAAACGCTATCGGAACTTTGCCAGAGGGCTTCTAAATTTTTAATGGAAACAGCAAAAAAGCACCCAGGAAGTCGAATACTCGTAGTAAGTCATGCTGGCCCAATCAGAGCAGTACTATCGGTGCTGCTGAATCTAAAAAAGGATTTTTTCTGGAAGTTTAAAATAAGCAATACATCCCTTACCATCATTGAATATGATGGGCAAAAAGAACTGGCAGAAAGCAATGCCTTCATAGTAACAGTAAACAATACTTATCATTTATAGTGGAATATGTAAACTACAACTCTTTGTAAAATGCTAAGAAAGACAAATACATCTTCTGCCATTTGCTGTTCCTTACAAGATGTTTTTGGACATGAAGAAAAATGTAGAGGGAAGATTCTTGAAGAAGCAGTTATGGCAGAGAATTGGCAAAAATGGAAGGGAGTAATTATAGAGAATAACATAAGAAAAAATGACCCCTTTGGGGTCGTTTAAAAATATGGGTTGGCGAATATTTTAGAGAGCCCTTTTGGCTCTGCCAGTAAATGCCCTTATAGGGCTAGAGCAGACAATCTGTTTTGCCTTTACAACATTATATGCTTCCTTTTATATAAGTTGTAAATTTAGAATACCTGCTGAACTTCTTTTACTTCCGGCACTTCCTGTTTTAGCGCTTCTTCGATGCCGTTTTTTAAAGTCATAGTTGCAAAGGGGCAACCTCCACAGGCACCGGTAAGTCTGACTTTGACTATACCGTTTGCTTCATCTACTTCAACCAATTCAACATCTCCGCCGTCTGCTTGCAAAGCAGGGCGAATTTTATTTAAAGTAGCTTCAACTTTTTCCTTCAAAAAATACAACTCCCTTCAATACTTTCTTATTTAAAATCATTCCCATTATATCAGATAATATTTCAGCATTCAATGAGAAAAAAGAAGAAATTCTATTTGTTTTATTTTGATAAAAGCAGGGATTCGTTTTGAGTTTGGATTTTTTTATTGTAAATGGTAGAATCAATATAACATAGAACAAAACAGTCAAGGAGATGATTATGAATACCCTAGATATACTATATGAAGACAACCATTTGCTAGTAGTCGTAAAACCGCCCAACCTATTGTCGCAAGGTGACCAAACTGGGGATCCGGATTTGCTCACTATTTTAAAACAGGACTTAAAACAGCGCTACAATAAGCCAGGAAATGTATATCTTGGTCTTGTCCATCGTTTAGATAGGCCGGTGGGAGGGGTCATGGTCTTTGCTAAAACCTCCAAGGCTGCGTCAAGACTTTCGGACCAGATCAGAAGAAAAGTATTTGAAAAAACTTACATAGCGGTGATTCGCGGCTTGCCAACAAAGCAAAAGGATACTTTGATTCACTATTTATTAAAAGATGAAAAGACCGGCAAAGTTGCAGCGGTTGATAAAGGAGTAAAGGGGGCTAAAGAAGCAGTTTTGGATTACGAAGTAATAAGCTATGCCCATCCCTACAGTCTTGTAAAAATAAATCTTCAGACCGGGAGACCCCACCAAATACGAGTTCAGCTTTCAAAAATAGGTTTCCCTATCCTGGGCGACCAGCGATATGGAGGATTTAAAGATAAATTCAGCCAAATAGCTTTGTGGGCTTACAAAATATCCTTTGAACATCCTACATTAAGGAAAAAGGTGGAGTTTTCTGCTTCGCCGCCAAAACGGCCGCCCTGGTCCCGCTTTTCGCTGTCTAAGTTAGAATAAAAACTCTTTGGACAAAGCTTAAACAGCATGTTGAATGTCAGACTTTGAGATTACTATAAAAAACACCTCCAAAAGTATTTTTAATGGTATAATAAAGACAGCTTATAAGATGTTTGGAGGACTACTATGAAGGCAGTTGTTTTAGCAGGTGGCAAAATCGAAAACTATGATAAAGTTAAAAAATATTTATGTGAAAGCAGCTTGATCATATGTGCCGATAGCGGCATAGAACATGCATTTAACATGGGAATTATACCGGATCTGCTTGTCGGAGACATGGATTCCATTAGCCCCGAAGCTGCAGCAAAGGTACAAAAGCTGGGTATAGAAAAGCACACTTATCCTTCGGAAAAGGACTACACAGATACCGAATTGGCTATAGATATAGCGCTTTCAAAAGGGGTCCGTGAAGTAATACTTTTGGGCGGACTTGGAGACAGGCCTGACCACAGCCTAGCGAATATTTATTTGATGGTCAATTTTAAAAGACAGGGGCTTGATTTAAAACTTGCCGGTGAAAAATGGGAGATGTTTTTAATAGACAAGGTGACGGAAGTCAGCGGTAAAAAGGGAGATATTTTATCGCTTATTCCCATAACTTCTGAAGCCATAGGTGTAGAGACTGAAGGTTTATACTATCCTTTAAAAGGCGAAACCCTTTTGATGGGACCTGCCCGTGGTATAAGCAACGTTTTTTTAGGAAATGTAGCTAAAATTTCAATAAAGCAGGGATTGCTGTTGGCAGTTAAGTGGACACAAACCTAGAAGGAGGAGAAGTATGGCTAGACCTAGAGTAGTGGAATTAGATTTTATAAGGGCATCGGCTATTCTTTTGGTGGTCATTCTTCATGTTTCTGCAGCATATGTGGCCTACAGCAGAGTAGATAGCAATGTCTTTCATTTGGGTCTCTTACTCAATCAATGGTCCCGGATTTGCCTGCCTTTATTTGTTTTTGTATCAGGATTTGGCCTTTTTTACAAATACGGTCAAAAGAATCAGCTTAAATTGAAAGACTTTTATTTGCGTAGATTTTATACAGTTTTTGTACCATATCTGGTATGGAGTTTTATCTACATGATTTTAAGGGACATATTTAATCCATCTTTTCATTTTATAGGTCTACCTTTTAAAGACGCGTTTTTATCTTACATAAATTGGACATTTAAAGAAAATATACATACACCCATATGGTTTGTAATGATGATTGTGCAATTATATGCCGCATTTCCCATTTTAATTAACCCAATAGTGAAAATAATCAAACCGAGCAAAGCCATAGCAGCAAACTTTTTACTGTTTCTCATTTTAAGCGTTTATTTTCGCCATTTTATGGTTATGACCGGCATATATGCAATAGACTTGCTGCAAAAATATTACAATGTAAACCTTATTGGTTGGTATTTTTATTTCATACTGGGGGGCATAGTAGCGCAAAACTGGGAAAAACTTAAAGAAATAAAACTGAATAAATTTCGAATTGCGTTATTATATATTATTACTACATTGCTGGTAATACTGGAGGCTTACATGGGATTTTTGACATACGGACAAGCTCACTTAGGTGTATACACATCAACCAGACCTACGGTTTTGATTAATTCGGTTGTTGCCATTCCTTTAGCATTTATCCTTGCTCAAAAGGCAATGAGACGGGACAAAACTGCAAAGTTTTTTACAGCCATATCAAGGTACTCTTATGGAATTTTCTTTGTACATCCACAAGTGCTGACAGTAGTAAAACAAATCGTAGGCCTAATATATGGCACCTACACCACCCGAATTTTTCATTTGATTCTAATATTTATGCTTACCATTATGCTTTCATATTTATTCTGCTATATTGTCGATAAGACGCCAATGAGGACGGTGTTATTAGGTAAAGGTAAAAAATAGTGGCTACCACGCCCTGTATCGTTTGCCTGCGCTATAGGCTAAGCTGCCATTTTTAAAGACAAGCCAGCTGTCGGTGGTTAGAAACACGCCGGTTTCTCGATTGCCCCAAATTTCGGGATAAGTTCCACCATCAGATCCAACCACAGTACCTCCTGTAACAGCAGAAAGTTTCCTAGAAAAAGTGCCCAGGTCACAGCCAAACAACAGAATTTGCGAGTCAGGCGTAAATCTGATAATTCCTTTTTGAATTCTGTCAGCCAAGTCGCTTAAATAAGCGGCTTTTTTTGTATCTTGAGGCCCCGGCTCATCGTAAAACCCGCTCCAATTTGACATGATTATTCCTCGCGGATAAGAATGGCTAAACACTTTCATTAAAAAAATAGGTCCTCTCGTTTTAGTCAAGTCTGCCAACATTTCTAGAAATTCTTGCCCTGTGCTAGGTTTGATAATTGTATGGCCTGTCATTTCAGCCCTGTAGTCAAAAGCTGGTTCATCTCCATACCCTTGTGCGGAAACAGCTATAGCAATGCTCATTTTTTCCTCTCCCTTTAAAAATGTTGTTATAATATCATTATATTCAATTTTTTTTTGGGGTTTCCTTAACTAGTGTAACGATGTATCGGCAATGCAGGTAAATTAACTATATGCTATTTACCATATGCGGGAAAGTCTGTCTTTGGTGATGGGGAAATATACCGGATTAAAAACCATGATGTTGTTGTAGCTATTTTCATAAATTTACACAAAATATTTATCTACCCCTTGTTATGTGCTATTATTAAAATATAAATCAGCAAGGGGTGATCTTGTGAAATACGAGCTTAGAGGAGATACGCTACCTGTTGTAATCTTAACTTTAGAAGAGGGAGAAAGTGTCTTTACGGAAACCGGTGGTATGGCTTGGATGAGCGAAGGCTTTGAAATGAAGACTAATATGGAAGGCGGCATATTAGGGGGAATTGCCAGGACACTGGCAGGAGAAAGCCTTTTTATGACAACATATACCATGAAAAAGTCATCGGGCTTCATAGCCTTCTCCTCGTCATTTCCAGGGAAAATAGTTCCCATATATCTGGAAGCCGGCCAGTATATTATATGCCAAAAGGAAGCTTTTCTGTGTGCTGAGCGCAGCGTAAAACTTTCGGCTTACCTGAAAAAGAGGTTAGGGGCAGGTTTATTTGGAGGGGAAGGCTTTATACTGCAAAAACTAACAGGACCAGGCTGGTGTTTCCTTGAGATTGACGGTGAATCTGTAGAGTATCAATTGGAGCCCGGCGAAAAAATAAAAGTTGACCCGGGACATGTGGCAATTTACGAACCCAGTGTGGACTTTGACATTGAAATGGTAAAAGGCTTTAGAAATATCTTTTTCGGAGGCGAAGGCTTATTTTTGGCAACACTCCAAGGGCCGGGAAAAGTATGGCTTCAGTCCATGCCTGTTGCAAACTTGGCAGCCAGGATTATACCTTTTATTCCAAGTAGTTCGGATTGATACGTGTGTTAGAATAAGTAATAGAAAAAGATTAAAGGTATTCGATATAATTAATAATATATTTATTGTATTGGTATTACAGAGGGACGTGAACATCTTACGTCCCTTTTGCGTTATTAAACACGAAAGTTGTTGACAAAATAGGTTTACTGCGATAAACTAAATATCGAATAAGGTTTATTATAATAAACCTACGGGAGGGTGTTCATGAAAGATTTAAAACTCTTTGACGCAGAATACAAATTGATGGATATTATTTGGGAACTTGAGCCAATAAACTCTACAGAATTAACTAGAATTTGCCAAAAAAAACTGGGATGGAAAAAGTCTACTACATACACCATGATAAGAAAGCTGTCTAATAGAGGAATCTTACAAAACGAAAATGCTACAGTTACTGCCTTGGTAAAGCGGGATCAAGTTCGAAAATACGAAAGTGAAACGCTATTGGAGGAAAAATTTGAAGGCTCTCTACCTGTTTTTTTAGCTACATTTCTACAAGGTAGGAAACTATCAAAAAGTGAAGCTCAAGAGCTTCAAAAATTGATTGAGGAGGCTACCAAATGAGCCGATTGTTTGTTACGGTGTTCAATATGAGCCTGACTGCAAGCTATGTGGCTTTAGTTGTTATATTTATCCGCATGCTGCTTAAAAAGTTACCAAAAGTTTTTTCCTATATGCTTTGGGCGGTAGTGTGGTTTCGGCTTGTTTGCCCTGTTTCCATTGAAAGTCCTTTGAGTTTGGTGCCCGCTGAAAGCCCTATACCTTACAGTATTGCAAATTCAATAAATCCTGACTTGCAATTTAGCGTTGAAAATATAGACAATGCATTAAATCATTCCGTAAACCCTTCAGTGCCTTTTGCGGATTCTATAGCAAGTTTAAATAAAACGGGTATTATGGAATTAGCCACAGCCGTATGGCTGATAGGTATTGCGGTATTATTGTGTTACAGCATATCATCATATTTTAAACTCAGCTTGCGCCTTTCAACTGCAACGCTATACAAAGAGAATATATATGAAACTGATAGGATAAATACTCCTTTTGTCTTTGGATTTATTCGGCCTAAAATTTTTATACCGACAGGCCTTGCGCAGAATGAGCTGGATTATATACTAAAACACGAGCAAGTGCACATCAAGCGCAAGGACCATATAATAAAACCACTGGCATTCCTGGCGGTAGTCCTTCATTGGTTTAACCCTCTCATATGGTACTGCTTTTTCCTCATGTCTAAAGATATGGAGATGTCCTGTGATGAAAGAGTCCTAATAGAGTCAAAGGAGGATATAAGAGCCTGCTATTCAAATTCTTTGCTTTCTCTTTCAGTAAAACAATCGGGAATTTTAATGCCCCTAACCTTTGGAGAAAGCAATGTAAAAGCGCGCATTAAAAATGTGCTCAATTTCAAAAAGCCCCTACTTTGGAAAGTATTTATTGCTGCCATTTTAGTAGCTGTAGTCTCGGTTGTACTGATGACAAATCCCAATGAGAATGGCCGAGGAAATGTTTTTTCAAACACTGTATCCTTTTTCAAACAATTTAATAGAGACTCGTCCTTGGCTGTCGCTGAAAAATTTTTAAAGTATAAAACGGAATATGTGGGAAATGCGCCAAAGGTAGGAAATATCATATATCTGCTGGCTTTTCCTGAAAAAGTGAGTTACGACCACTTTGAACTTTATACGGATAGCGTTCCCTACGCTGTTACGGTTTATTTAATGACTGATACCCAGACGATAAACTACTATGCTCAAACTTTAGATCAGTCCCTTTTTGAGAAAAATGCGATTATCATGTTTTCCCTTATAGGCAATGTAGATTATATAAACTTTAATTTGACAGACGGCAAAAGTGATTACCTTGTGCAATATACAAGAGATGATGCAAATGCCATTATAGGAAGGGATGTTCGAGAGTTTTCAGAAGGAAAACAGGAATTTGCAGAACTATTGAAGAAGTTAGACGCGATAAAAGAAAATTAAAAATGCAGCAAGAATAGAAAGCTTGCCCAAAAAACTAGTAAAAAACAAGAAAGGATATGTAATGATAAATATATCCTTTCTTGTTTTTTTCACCTTTATGTGAAATTGCATTTAAAACTTGTGAACTTCCGGTTCAGCGGTGAAGGAGCAGAAGGTACAGGTGGCGTCTTTTAAGTAAAAGATGGTGCATTTTCCATCATCGGCGGAATACAACTGTTTTAGTTCTGGATTGTCATCTAAAAATTGCTGTATTTTGTCCAGATCGTAATCTTCTACTGCAGTTGCGGAAATTCTAAGCCAGGTGCCATCTTTACCCATGGTGCAAATGGCGATGTTTGGATTTTCAATCATTTGTTTGTATACTTCCTTTGTTCTTGAGGTCTGGATATATAATTTGCCGTCGATAACTGAAACAACACCAAAGGGCCGTACCTGTGGCTTATTGCCGTCTACAGTTGCCAGATAAAACACTCTGTTTTCTTTTAAATATTGGAGGACCTTTTCCATTATAAATTACCTGCCTTTATATATAATTTATTTATTCACAAAAACTAAGTTGAATGGACAAGACCAATTATTATTATACATTAAATTAACAGATGCGGCTATAACTTCCAAGCAGAACAAAATTGAAAAATCTAAATATCAAGGAGGCTTGTTTTATCAGGTAAGTGGCCTAACCGGAACATAGAAAACTATCTGACCTACGGATTTTGAAAGAGTAATGCCATGGCAGCGTTAATTTATTAAAATTTTCATTGTGAGTGGCTGGTAAACTGCTTCATAAAAATTTAAGGTAAATTTAAGGATTATAAAATTTGAAGTTAAACTGCCTTCTATATAATTAGCTTGAAAAGTTAATTTATAGGAGGTCGAAGATGGAGCTTGTCATTGAAACAAAAGGTTTGACAAAAAAATTTAGGAAATTTACGGCAGTAAAGGATTTAAACCTGAAAGTTCC
Source organism: Tepidanaerobacter sp. GT38 (assembly GCF_021991635.1). GTDB lineage: Bacteria > Bacillota > Thermosediminibacteria > Thermosediminibacterales > Tepidanaerobacteraceae > DTU063. The sequence goes on along the minus strand of NZ_JAFFJA010000027.1, from coordinate 6,775 downwards.
CAGAAAAACCATATATGGGTTTTTAGGCCCCAATGGTGCAGGAAAGTCCACAACAATCCGCATGCTTTTGGATTTAATAAAGCCTACAGGAGGAGAGGTGTATTTATTTGGCAAAGACATCAGCAGGTATCGAATGGATATACTCAGAAAAGTAGGATCATTGGTAGAGGCGCCATCTTATTATGGCAATTTAACTGCCTATGAAAACCTGGAGATAACCAGGAGAATACTTAAAATAGACAAAAAAGAAATTGACAAGGCACTGGAAATTGTCAATTTATCAAAGTGGAAAAATGTTAAAGTAAAAAGTTTTTCGCTGGGAATGAAGCAGAGATTGGGAATAGCTCAAGCTCTAATAGGGCCCCGGGAGCTTTTGATTCTGGATGAACCAACAAATGGCCTTGATCCCGCCGGAGTGCGAGAGATCAGAGATTTGATAATAAGTCTTCCAAGAATAATGGGAGTTACCTTATTGATAAGCAGCCATATTTTAAGTGAAATAGAGCAAATGGCAGATTATGTGGGCATAATACGAAATGGCAATCTGCTATTCCAAGGGACATTAGATGAATTGAAAGCAAGGACAAATACGCAAATTCTCATAAAGGCAACTCCTCTTGACAAAGTCCAGGAATTTATCAGGCAAATGGGCCTTGGAGTAGAAAACAGGGAAGGAAAACTTTATGTATCTAAAGGAGAGATTGGCACCGAAGAACTAAATAGAGCACTGGTATTGAAAGGCTTTGGAGTTTCACACTTGAGCGAGAGCGAAAAAAGTTTGGAAGAAATCTTTTTAGAGCTGACGGAGGGTAAAAGCAATGCTTGAGTTTTATCAGCTTTTAAACTATGAATTACTAAAGCAAAAAGGTACTTTTACTCGATCTATGGTCTTGCTCTCGCCGATTCTTGCAACAGGGCTTTCATTTATAAATTTGCTTTTTCGCTATGACTACCTTAAGGGGTTAGAAGTAAATAAAGATTTAAGTTCATGGAATTTATTAATTATTCAGCATCACTTTTTGTGGATTCTGATTTTGCCTTTAACATAATAGTTTCTTGCATATAGAGGTGGGCTTTATTGGTAAATGTAGACATGACCATTATGAAGAATAAGAAAATTTTATTGGTGGATGATGAATTAGATATACTAAATTTACTGGAAACCGTGCTTAAAAAAGAAGGTTTTAATAATATCTATAAAACCACTTCTGGCCATGAGACCATAAAAATGTGTGAAAAAATAGCACCAGATCTGATAGTTTTGGATATCATGCTGCCTGATATTGACGGTTTTGAAGTTTGCAGGCGATTAAGGGAGTTTTGTTTAGTCCCTATTATCTTTTTATCTGCCAAAGATGATGATGTGGACAAATTGCTCGGACTAGGCATTGGCGGCGATGATTATATAACAAAGCCCTTCAGCCCCAAAGAAGTGGCTTTTCGGATTAAAGCACATTTCAGAAGGAGCGAATATTTCAATTTAAAGAGCCTATCCGATTCCAAAAGGATAATTAGGTTCGGAGATGTAGAGATCGATGAAGACAAAGGTGAGGTTAGAAAGAAAAGTGAATTGGTGCCTTTAACTTTAAAGGAATACAGCCTGCTTCTGTATTTGGCTTACAACCCTAACAAGATACTCAGTAAAAACCAGATTTTAGAAAAGGTATGGGGCAGCGATTTTGAAGGTTACGACAATACATTAATGGTACACATAAGGCATCTTCGCCAGAAGCTGGAGAATGATCCGTCAAATCCAAAATATATAATCCCATTATACCCCGAGTGAAATGGTGTTTTACAACATATATACGGGGGCAATAGATGATTACACTACTTTTGCCGGCACTAAAGAAATTGACGGCTATAAATGGAGTTACATTATAGGATTTCCCATGGAAGAGGTGGCAAAGTACAATTTTTACTATTTGCCAAAGAGACTAGAACTGAACATCGTAAAAGCTGCAATATATCTGCTCGTTACACCTATCGCAGTTATATTGATAATGGGATATATTTTTGGAAGAAGCCTTACAAAGCCGGTGTATGACATAATCACTGGCATACAGCAGCTGGCAAAGGGAAATTACGATGTAAATTATAAAGAAAAGGGCATATATAAAGAAGTCTATGCAAATATCAACAACTTGTCCCATCAATTAAAGCTCAATGAGCGGGAAAGAAAAAAGACGGAGAAAATGAGGGAAGAGTGGATCAACAATCTTTCACATGATTTAAAGACGCCCCTGTCTTCTATAAAGGGATACAGCGAATTGATGGCTGATGGGGATTATCCCTTAACTGATAGTGAAATAAAAGAGTACTCCCGCATAATAAAAAACAAGGCCATCTATATGGAGGAGCTGCTGGAAGATTTAAAATTAACTCAGGTTTTAAAAGTTGGCCTGGTTCCTTTTAATGCCAAAAAACAAGATCTCGTTGAACTGCTGAGAAGTATTACAATTGATGTGCTCAACAACCCCAAATATGAAAAGAGAAGAGTGCAGTTTAATATAGGCACTGAACCAATAATTTTTTCTTTCGACAAAAACCTTTTGCAGAGGGCCTTTACCAATCTCATATACAATTCTCTGGTTCACAATGATGAAGATACTGAAATAACCATTAACATAGACAAACAAGAAAAAATATATATTGAAATAGAAGACAACGGCAGGGGGATTCCAGAAGAGGATTTGGATAAACTTTTTGAAAGGTATTATAGAGGCACTGATACCGGTGAAAGTCACAAAGGTTCGGGCCTTGGCCTTAACATTGCAAAGCAGATAATAGAGCTCCACGGTGGGACAATTGATGTGGAAAGCACCCGGGGTGCGGGGACCAAATTTATTGTGACCTTTTAGTTTTTGTGAAGGGCAATAGAATGCTGCCTTATTTGTCAGGCTTGCTAAACTAGTTACCTTAAGCCTCTGTTGCTTATATATTAATATAAAAGAGCAATAGGGGTATTTTTGTGTTCAAAAAAGATTCATAAGGATTTTAGAAGATATCGGCTCACTTTATTTTAAGTTAAAAGCTTGGTATAGTATAATCAAATGGCATAAAAAGTAAATAATAATTAAAAGGCGTTGTTTTAGTCATAAGAGCTAATAGCTAAAGAAAGGGTGGGAAAGTTGAGCAATTTGCCTTTGAGAGAAGAAATTGATGATATTTACAAATGGAAGCTGGAAGACATATACGAAAATGAAGAGCTCTGGGAAAAAGATTACAGTGAAGTAAAAAGCCAATTGAGTTTATTTGATGAATATCGGGGCAATGTTAATACGGCAGAAAAGCTGTTGGGTGTCTTAAAGCTTAAAGATGAGGTTACCATGAAGGTTGATAGGCTCTTTACATATGCCAGGATGCGAAGAGACGAAGACAATTCCCGGTCGAAGTATCAGGCACTGGCTGATAGAGCAATGAGCCTCGTGGTGGAACTTTCAAGCAGGACGTCTTTTATTGAACCTGAAATCCTCTCTCTTTCCGAAGAAAAAATCATGAACTTCTTGGAGCAAAACGAGGATCTGAAACTGTACAGACATTTTCTTGAAAATCTGATGCGCATGAAAGCACACATTCTTGACGCGGAAAAAGAAAAAATTCTTGCTGAAGTTATGGAAATTGCTGAGGCTCCTGGTGACATTTTTAAAATGCTGGACAATGCAGATATAAAATTCCCAAAGATTAAGGATGAAGAGGGCAATGAAGTTGAACTTACAAAAGGGCGCTATATGACATTCATGGAAAGCGAAAACCGGGAAGTGAGGAAGGCTGCCTTTGAAGCCCTCTATAACACTTACAAATCCATGATAAACACCTTAAGTGCCACAACCGCTGCAAATGTCAAGGTAAATATTTTTGTTAAAAATCAGAGGAAATTTAAATCTTCCCTCGAAGCATCCCTATTTGCCGATAATGTGCCCGTTGAGGTTTACGATAATCTGATAAAAACCGTCCATAAGCGGTTGGACTTGATGTACAGGTACGTAAATATTCGGAAGAAAGCATTGGGCCTTGATGAACTCCACATGTATGACCTTTATGTGCCACTTGTCAGGGGCTACGACAAAACCGTAAGCTATGATGAAGCCAAGCAGATGGTCATAGAAGGCCTTGCACCTATGGGTGACGAGTACATCAGCATCTTAAAAGAAGGATTTAATTCCGGATGGATTGATGTTTATGAAAACCGGGGTAAGACCGGAGGGGCATATTCCTGGGGAACCTACGGCACTCATCCCTTTGTGCTGCTAAACTTCCAGGGCAAATTAAATGATGTGTTTACAATTGCCCACGAAATGGGGCATGCCATACACACATATTATTCCTTTAAAAACCAGCCCTATGTTTACTCAAATTACACCATATTCGTAGCGGAAGTCGCTTCAACCTGCAATGAAGCCATACTCATAAATTATTTACTAAAGAACGCTCGTACAAAAGAAGAAAAAATGTATTTGCTGAATCACTTTATGGAACAGTTTAGAGGCACCGTTTACCGCCAGACCATGTTTGCGGAATTTGAGAAAATCATACACGAAAAAGCGGAAGCTGGAGAGCCATTAAATGCTCAAATGCTTCAGGAAATTTACCACAAATTAAATGAAACATATTACGGCCCTGATATTTGCATTGACCAGCTCATAGATTATGAATGGGCAAGGATACCGCATTTTTATAGCAGTTTCTACGTATATAAGTATGCTACCGGCTTTTCAGCGGCCATTGCGATTTCCAAGAGCATACTGGAAAAGGGAATGCCTGCCGTAAACGCATACAAGCAATTCTTATCAAGCGGAAGTTCCGATTACTCACTGGAGCTTTTGAAAAAGGTAGGGGTGGATTTGACAACTCCCCAGCCCATACAGGAAGCCCTTGGTGTGTTTGAAAACCTGCTTAATGAGTTTGAGGAACTGATGTAAAAAAAAGCCATTCATCACATGCTGTGATGAATGGCTAAATTGCTGTAAAGGGCAGACATCTATTTAAGGCCATCTTGGACTTTGTGAATTAAGGCCTGCATGGCAAGTATGTAACCGTAATAGCCAAATCCGGAAATCTGGCCTATACATGCTCCGGCGGTTACCGATCTTTTTCTGAAGTCTTCCCGGGCATGGATGTTGCTTAAGTGAACTTCCACTGCCGGAACTAAGACGGCTTTTAAAGCGTCGTATATGGCAATGCTGTAGTGGGTATAGGCTGCGGGATTAATGATTATTCCATCGTATTTATCTCTCGCATTGTGTACAAAATTTATAATTTCACCTTCAATATTGCTCTGCACAATATCCAAAGAGACTCCCAAATCTTTTGCCCTTTCATACAGTAAATCGCATATTTTATTATAGTCCATGTTGCCGTAAATATGAGTTTCTCTGGAGCCTACAAGATTGATATTTGGGCCGTTAATTATCAGGATCCTCATAAATAATTCCTATCCTCCAGTATCTTTATAATTTTTTTCACCGTATCCATAATTTCATTTTGGCTTTTTACTTCAAAATCTGAGTATTTTTTGTATAGTTCATACCGCTCGCGAAAAAGCTGATATATCCTATTGACATCATTTGCAAGCAGAGGCCTGTTTGAAATATCTATATCATTGACTATATCGTCAATGGGGCGGTTTATAAAAAACACTAGGCCTTTTCGCTTTAAATTTTCGATATTTTGTCTGAAAAGAACTACGCCGCCACCGGTTGCTATAACTGTATTTGTCCTTTGGCTTAATTCTTCGATAGCAGCTCTTTCAAGGGTGCGAAAATGTTTTTCGCCATCTTTGAAGATTTCTGGTATAGTTTTGCCGGACTTTTTTTCAATGTATTCGTCCACATCGCAGAAATCCATGTTGAGACTTTCTGCTAAAATCTTTCCCACAGAGGTCTTGCCGGAACCCGGCATTCCGATCAGTACAATGTTAATGCCTTTTTGCCTCAAGGTCACATCTCCTTATCAGCTTCGAAGAGAACTTCGTCTATAATTTTTTTATCTATTACGGTCTTGTTCCATAATTCCTGAGCTTTTGCAGCCTGGCAAACCAGCATATCAAGTCCGTTTATTGCATATAAACCCATTTCTATGGCGTTTTTTATAAGAAGGGTTTGCTTAGGATTATATACAATATCAACTACTACTTTAAATTGCTTTAGAAGAGCTGCATCTACAGGACTGACATCGGTATTAGGATACATGCCAACAGGAGTGCAATTTATCAGTATATCACCATCAATGCTATGAAGATCTTGATACGATATAATCCGAAAGTCACTGTATTTCTCCTTGGCTTTTTGGTAATCTCTGCTCACGAAAATCAATTCTCCTATACCCTGATCCAGGAGATACTGAGAAACTGCTCTGGAAGCACCTCCAGTCCCTAGAATAACAGCGATCTTGCCTTTTAATTCCACATTGTGGTTTTCTAGGACCATTCCGAAACCATAATAATCCGTATTACTGCCAATTGCCCTGTTTTCATCTATAGTTATGGTGTTTACAGCACCAATTTTTTTGGCTTCAGGAGACAGCTCGTCAAGGTATTTCATTATGTCAATCTTATAGGGTATAGTCACATTTGCACCTTTTATGCCCAAAACTTTCATTGCCTTTACAACATCTTTTAAATCTTCTCGTCTAACTTCAAATAGATTATAGGTCCCTGAAAATCCAGTTTTTTTGAAAAACTTTTCGTGAATTATAGGTGACAGGCTGTGGCCCAATTTTTCACCTATAACACCGTAACATTTGAGCATAATTAAACCCCCTCGTATAATATATT
>NZ_JAFFJA010000026.1 GCF_021991635.1 Tepidanaerobacter sp. GT38 | reverse complement strand
GAAGGATAGAAGAACAAAATAATAAGAAAAAGACGCTACAGTGCCTTTTTTGGGACTGATTTGGATCTTTACTTAAGAGAAAAGGGAGTTGATGAGCTGTTTTTAGCCGGTAAACAAGAACAAAAAGAAATAACCCCTTTAGGGGTGGTTTGAGAAAAACATGCGGTTGGCGGACCATTCAGTGAGCCTTAAGGCTCTGCCAGTAAATGCCCTTATAGGGCTAGAGCAGACCACCCGTTTTACGGGTGGTCATGATTTTATAGTCACTAAAACTATAATTTAAGATTACCGCTCTCCATTAAAGCTTGAAGACCGCTCATTACTCCCAGTTTTATATGAGCAAAATTTAAGCCGCCTTGTATGTATACTGCATATGGTTCCCTTATGGGGCCATCGGCACTAAGCTCAATGGAAGAGCCCTGTATGAAGCTTCCGCCTGCCATAATAACTTGATGGTCATAGCCTGGCATATCCCATGGTTCAGGTTGAACATGTGAATCCACAGGACCAACCTTTTGTATACCCCTACAAAAGCTAATTAAAGCATTTTTATTTCTCAATATCACTGCAGTCACTATATCGCTTCGCTTTTCATCGAACTTTGGACTTACTTCAAAGCCGAATTTTTCCATTATCCGGGAAGTATATACAGCTCCTTTTAAAGCTTCGCCTACTACCTTCGGTGAATAAAAAAGGCCTTGCGCTATTAAACGATTAGAAAACATTGATGAACCGCAGTTTTTATCTAGCCCCGGTGCTGTAAGTCTATAAGCGCACAATTTAACTAATTCCCTTTTTCCGACCACATACCCTCCTGTAAAGGCTATTCCACCCCCGGGATTTTTTATTAGAGAACCGGCACATAAATCCGCCCCTACTTCTATAGGTTCTCTTACTTCTACAAATTCTCCATAACAGTTATCTACAAAACATATTATGTCACGCTTAATGCTTTTTATAAATTTTATAAGCTGTCCAATTTCATCAATGCTCATAGCAGGTCTTAGACTGTAACCTCTGGAACGCTGTATTAAAACCATTCGAGTTTTTTTATTAATATTTGCTTTAATCCCATTATAATCAGGTTTATTGTCTTTTAAGCTAACTTCCTTATATTTTATGCCAAAATCCTTTAAAGAACCGCAATTATCCCCATATAACACATTGTGTAAGGTATCGTAAGGTGTGCCGGTGGCACTTAAAAGCTCATCACCAGGTCTCAGAACACCTAAAAGACACAGCGTTATAGCATGAGTGCCCGATACTATTTGAGGCCGCACAAGAGCATCTTCGGCTTTGAAGATTTCTGCATATATTTGCTCTATTTTTTCTCTTCCTGTATCATTGTAACCGTATCCAGTTGAGTCGCTAAGATGATAGTCACTTAGCAAAGAATTTTTCATTGCGGCTAATACTTTTAGCTGGTTAAATTCAGCGATTCGTTCAATATCTCTCAGTATAGGTGCAATTTCTTCTGAAACAACTTCTGACATTTTTAAAATCTCCGTCTTAATACCAAAATCTTTTGCAGCAATCGCGTTAGTATTATAAAATTTTGTTTCCATTTTTTTGCCTCTTTCACCTTAATCTCGATTATGTATCTTATCACAATTTTTATTTGTGTTCAACTGTTGACTGCACAGCGGACATATAGACGTTTCATATAATTGCTTCTTCAAATCTAAAGGCAATAAACTCATACCTTCAGTTATACCCTCCCGTTTTCCTACCCTTCTACCTATGGCATATCCAAATAAAAAGACCGCGATTTCCAACACGGCAATAAGAAGTACTTTATCAAAAAGCATATGGTTCTCCCCTTTTAATCTATATTTTTATCTTTGATTGCCTAACAATTTTATTATGTAAATAATTATGTGCATTGCTATAATCGACGTTATGGCTTTTACGTAGTCAAAGAAAACTGTTAAAAGAAAAAAAATAATAGCTAGCAGTAAACATTCGACTTTGCCTAATAAAAACGCCAAATTTTTTTTGCTCATATTATCATTTTCGTAATCCAAGAAATCATCCCATAGCTGAATAGCGGCCATTATAAACAAAGATGATAGCATTTCCGACTTAAAGAGAATGATCCCTAGCAATATAACAATTATACTTTCAAAAAATCCGTATAAACCTGATGGCATTTTAACCGTTAAGTTTCCTACCATTCCTACTGCAAAGCTAGAAAGAAATAAACTTATAGCGGCATCCGAGTCTATTACAGCTGCCAATGACAATAATAGCAAAGCATAAGGCAACCCGCCGTATTCAAGCGCAATATAAAGGTTTGGCTCATTTTTTATGACATCAATGTCCTGATCTATATAATCATCCATTATCTTTATTGCGAAACCTACAATTAAAACAGAAAAAAATTTTTTTAGAAAAAAAATTTTAGATATTCCGGGCAACAAATGTTTTCACCTCTTTAAAACCCCTTTTATAGAGAGCAGAAATCGGAAATATTACATGGCCTGAGAACTCTTCTTTAATCTTTTTAAGGCCCTCTTCTGCTCCCGCAAGATCCATTTTATTTGCCAAAATTGCATATCCCCTTTTTAATTGAGCAAATTGAGCAATCTGATAGTCAACTTCACCCATTGAGCTGGGCAAATCCTGCTTTTTCGCTGCATAAGCATCAATTATATGTAGAATAATATCTGAATCACGTATAATTGAAAGAGTCTGAGAAATGGCTTTTCGCACCTCTAAATCTGGATGAATACCATCAATAAAACCGGCTGTATCCACAAGTTTAATCTTTTTTTTTCCTTTCCCCATTGGAAAATCCAAGGTCATAGACTGTATACAACGTGTTTTATGAGGATTTTCGTCTACAAGGTTTGAAATGGCATTTTTGCAGGAAAAGTTTTTGAATTTTTCGGAGCCCTCATTGAATGCAAAATTTATATCTAGGGATTTTAATCCTAGATATTCGGCAAAGTTTATTAAAAACAATGTTTTACCTACATTTGTTTTGCCTATGATCGTACATTGTTTCATTTAAATATTACACCTCCGAAATATCCTCCGGTTTAATTTGAAGTAGGTCTTCTCTGGAAATCACTTTTTGGTTTACCAGGCGCAATGCCTGACGTCTTAAAGCTTTCTCTATCATATTCCTAACAAGTCTTGCATTTCCCAATTTATCGTAGTTTATATCATTTTTACGATTTTGCAAAATCGTTTCAAACTTAATGAGTGCCTCTGGGCTAAATTTATATTGTCTCTTTTCAACCATCATATTAGCAATTTGCATCAACTCATTTACGCTATAGTCGTTAAATTCGATTTGTATAGGAAATCTTGACCTAAGGCCAGGATTGATTTGCAAAAACCGTTCCATTTCATCTTTATATCCTGCTAAAATCACAATAAGATTATCCTTGTAATCTTCCATGGCTTTTACTAAAGTATCGATAGCTTCCTTGCCAAAGTCCTTTTCTCCCCCTCTTCCTAATGAATATGCTTCATCTATAAACAATATCCCACCAAGGGCTTTCTTAATCTGATCACGGGTCTTTTGGGCAGTATGTCCAATGTATTCTCCTACTAGATCCGCCCGTTCTACTTCAACAGTATGGCCCCTTTGCAAAATCCCCATATGTTTAAACATTTTGCCAAGCAATCTTGCAACTGTTGTTTTGCCGGTGCCTGGATTTCCTTTAAAAATCATATGAAGAACTTGGGGTTCTGTTAAAAGCTTGGCTTCTTGTCTTTTCTTTTGTATTTGAGCAAAAGCTTGAATTTCTTTTACCAGATCTTTTACTTTGGAAAGGCCAATCAATTGATCCAGTTCCTTCATGATATCTTCCAAACTTTCTTCCTCGTTACTTCTCCCCAATGGTATTTTATGAGTGTCTAATTCGCTAAACATAGCTAGTGCTTGACAGGGCGTAATAACTCCATCAATTAACATGGCGTGTATTTGGCTAGGATTATCTATTGTATGTTTTACTTTATGAGTCATAAAATCACCTCTAAAATACCATATCAATTTATCTTATGCATAAGTTCAACTATAGGTTACAAAAAAGGAGCTGCTGCAAAACAAACATATCGTTTGTATGCAGCAGCTCCTTTTTTGTAATATATCTAGCCTTCATCAGACTTTCTTTGATCTGTTACACCCTGATTAAAATTAATTGCTTTAAAAGGTGTAACAGTAGAAACCGCATGTTTATATACCAGCTGTTGTTTCCCTTCAGAATCAAGAACAATCGTGAAATTGTCAAAACCTTTTATTAGACCTTTTAATTGAAAACCATTAACAAGATAAATTGTAACAGGTATGTTCTCCTTTCTTAACTGATTTAGAAAACTATCTTGTAGATTTATTTGTGCTTTTGTCATTGTGGGTCCCCCTCATATTATTTTGTTTTATTTAATATTCTAGGTATTTTTTAATTTCCCTTCAATATCGTTAACAATATTTGATATTGTTTTCTCTTTCCCTTCTTTTGAAACATCAAACCAAAGGATATTTTTGTCTCGTAAAAACCAAGTATATTGTCGCTTTGCATAATGCCTTGTATCTCTAGCAATTAGGTAAATAGCTTCTTTGAGAGTTGTCTTACCATAGAGATAATCGATTATCTGACTGTAACCAAGGCCTCGCATTGAATTTAAATCAGGGCTATATCCCATTTTTAAAAGCCTTTGTACTTCTTCAATAAGTCCCATGTCTATCATTTTATTTACTCTTTCATCAATACGTCGGTATAATTCGTCTCTTGGCCTTGTTAAGCCGTACATTAACAAGTTATATTTACTTTCTTGTTTTTTCGTCTTTTCTTCATAATACGAAAAAGGTTTGCCTGTTTTTATACATACTTCAATAGCACGGATTACTCTTCGCAAATTGTTAGGATGTATTTTTTGTGCTGCAATAGGGTCAAGTTGTTGTAGCTTTTTATGTAAGTATTCGTTTCCATATTGTTCAGCTTCCTTTTGTAATAAACTCCTAAAAGAATCATCTTTTTGAGCATTAGAAAAAGTATAATTGTAACATATAGAATTTATATAAAAACCTGTGCCCCCAGTCAGCAGTGGGATTTTATTTCGCTTATGAATATCTTCGATGCATTCTTTTGCTCTTACTTGAAAGTCAGCAGCGCTAAATTCCTCATCTGGGTCTATGATGTCTATCATGTGGTGTACAATTCCATCTTGCTCTTCTTGAGAAGGTTTGGCTGTTCCTATATCCATGTAACGATATATTTGCATTGAATCAGCGGAAACTATTTCTGCATCAATTTTCTTTGCCACTTCTATAGCAATTTCGGTTTTCCCCACTGCTGTAGGCCCCACTATTACTACTAACAATTTTTTTTTCATTTTAGTTTAGGTCCTTTTAAATTTCTTTTCCAGTTCCTCTAAGCTCATGGAGATTATAGTGGGTCTTCCATGGGGACACGTATAAGGACATTGGGTTTTAGCAAGCTGCTGAATTAGTTCATTCATTTCCATTTGAGACAAAACATCACCCGCTTTTATAGCTGAATGACATGACATGGATATAATAAACTTTTCACTTTCAGGTAATCCGGCATACTGATTGCTATTGATTTGATCTAAAATATCTCTAAGTGTCATAGGATCCATCGGTTTATTAAATACATAAGGAACTGCTCTAACAAGGACAGAATCCGTTCCAAAAACTGAGATATCAAAACCGAGCTTTATAAAATCATCTTTATAATATTCTATAAGCATTATCTCTCGAGCAGATAAATGTAACACCTGGGGTGTGACTAATGTTTGAGATTCTGGCGGTTTTGTATATCGATTAGAATAAAGCTCATATAATATTCGTTCATGGGCTGCATGTTGGTCTATCAGATAAAACTCATCGGCATTTCCCTCAACAACAATATATGTATTAAATAATTGACCTAAAATCTTATTATATTCAAATTTTTTAGTTATGGCTCCTGTAGATATGACTTCAATAGAAAATACATCTGGTTCAGATGGAGGTCTTGTTTCCTGGTTATTTTTCAAATAAACCTCTTTTTTTATAACTGGGGTTTCCCTAATAAATTCTTCTTTAATACTACTAAATTCCCTGCTGTCATATATTTTGCTGAAATTGCTGGAATTATATACATCTTTTGGCATCATTTCTCTGTCAAGATTTAACTGTGACATTTGTGTTGTGTTTTTTGGGCATTCTCTTGAGTATTCACTATATGTTTCTCTTGGTATTAGCACATGTTGCATTAGACTATCATTTACAGCATGAAAAAGTGCTTGATGAACCTGGTTTTGGTTTTGGAACTTTATCTCCATTTTGGCTGGGTGGACGTTTACATCTACTTTTGAATTATCTATATCTATAAAAATTACAGCTATGGGGAAACGTTTGACGGGCATCATGGTTTTGTATGCCCTTTCCAGGCAAGAGGCCAGCCCCGGATCCTTTATAAAACGACGATTTACAAAAAAAGTCTGACCTGAGCGATTGCCGCGATTAAAGCTAGGAGGGCATACATATCCCCATATTTTGCCACCATCAAAGCCTTTTTCTATTTGTATAACTTCTCTTGCTAATTTAACACCATATATTTTAGCAATGACTTCTCTGTAATTGCCATTTCCACTGGAATAAAATACTTCCTTACCATCTATGATAAGTCTAAATGAGATGTTTATATTTCCAAGGGCAAGCCTTGAAACTAAATCAATGATATGTGATGACTCATGGGTTTTGTTACTTAAAAATTTTAATCGAGCAGGTGTATTAAAAAAGAGGTTTCTAACTTCTATAAGGCAACCGTCTTTCGTTGCAACTTCACCGAAATCTTTAATTGTACCACCGCTGATTTTACATAAAGTACCTATAGACTGCCCTCTTACTTTTGTCTGAAGTAATAACTCTGATACTGCAGCGATGCTCGTTAAAGCTTCTCCCCTAAATCCTAGAGTATTTATGTTAAAGATGTCATCGACTTTTTCAATCTTACTTGTTGCATGCCTTTCAAAAGCAAGTTTGACATCCTCTGCTGACATACCTTCACCGTCATCTATTACTTTTATGCACTCTTTGCCGCCATCACTAATTTCGATAATAATATTTTTACTGCCAGCATCGATAGAGTTTTCTACTAATTCCTTTACTACCGAAACCGGCCTTTCAATAACCTCTCCAGCAGCAATTTTCGATGCTACGTCCTGCCCTAAAATTTTAATTTTCCCCATAAACTTGTTCCCTTCTCCTTAAATCAATTGACGCTTTATGGAATGTACAAAATTTAAAGCCTCTAGCGGTGTAGTTGTATCAATGTTAAGCGCTTTTATTTTTTCTATTATTTCTTGGTTTTTATAATGTTCAAGGCTAAGCTGATTGTCCTTTGCAGCATTATCGTTGGTAACTGCAATTTCTGGCAAAGCTACTTTATTGTCTGTTTTATTTTGCTCTAAGCTCGCCAAGAACTTTTTGGCTCTGTTAATTACAGAATTCGGTACACCTGCTAATTTTGCGACCTGTATGCCATAACTTTTATCGGTTTCACCAGGGACAATTTTTCTCAGAAAAATAATATCTTCATCTTTTTCCTTAACCGTAATTTTATAGTTTTTAATTCCTTTTAAATTTCTTAAGGCTGTTAGTTCATGATAATGAGTTGCAAAAAGTGTTTTGCACTTTAATTTTTCCTGTATAAATTCTAATACTGCCCAAGCTATAGAAAGGCCATCAAAAGTACTTGTACCCCTACCTACTTCATCCAATATCAAAAGGCTTTTTTCAGTTGCATTATTTAGTATGTTGGCAACTTCCATCATTTCCACCATAAAAGTGCTTTGTCCCATTGCTAAATTATCTGCCGCTCCGATACGTGTAAAAATCCGATCCACAATACATATTTGAGCTTTTTTTGCAGGTACGAAACTGCCGATTTGGGCCATTATAACGATCAAAGCCACTTGCCGCATATAAGTAGACTTGCCCGCCATATTAGGGCCTGTAATGATAGAAATTAGGCTGTCTTTGCAGTTTATATGGGTATCATTAGGTATGAACAGCTCATCTTTCAGTGTCAGCTCAACTACCGGATGTCTACCATCAGTTATGTTTATTTCATCGTTTAGCATTATTTCTGGTTTTACATAGTTGTTTTTATATGCAACTTCGGCAAGGGAAACCAATACATCCAGCATTGCTAAATAGTAGGCACTGTGCTTTAACCTAGGTATTTCATCGATGACCTGATTCCTGACTTTACAAAAGATGTTGTATTCTAATTCCTGAAGTTTTTCTTTTGAATTAAGTATTAATTCTTCGTATTCTTTTAATTGTTCAGTAATGTAGCGCTCCGAATTAACCAGTGTTTGTTTCCTTATATAATCTTCAGGAACCATTGCAAGATTTGATTTAGTCACTTCTATGTAATAGCCAAAGACCTTATTAAATCCTATTTTTAATGATTTAATACCAGTTCTTTCCCGCTCTTTTGATTCTAAATTTGCTATCCATGCCTTGCCTTCACGGGCAGCTTTTCTGAGTAAATCTATTTCTGAGTTATATCCTTCTTTTATTATATCTCCCTCTTTTATCGTCAGAGGAGGATCTTCTGATATAGCTTTATCTAATAACTCATATACATCTTCTAAAGTATCTAGTTGTTCATAGATATGATTTAAAAGTTTGGAATCACATTTTAAAAGAACCTGTTTAATTTTAGGCAGTTTCATTATAGCAGTTTTTATCGCCAACAGATCTCTTGCGTTGGCATTTCCGCAGACTAGTTTGCCGGTTAAACGTTCAAGATCATGAGTGTTTTTTAATAACTCCTTTATATCTGACCTTAAGAAAAAATCACTAAGCAACTCTTCAACTGCATCCTGCCGTTGCTTAATTCTTAAAATATCAATTAGCGGTCGTTCAAGCCATTTTCTAAGTAAACGCGCTCCCATGGCTGTTGAAGTTTTATCTAGAACCCACAAAAGACTTCCCACTTTTTTGCCGTCGCGCAGACTTTCGGTAATCTCCAAGTTTTTGCGGCAGGTGTAATCTAAAATCATATAATCACAGTTTTGATAGTATGAAATAGAATTAATATGAGACAGGTTCAATTTTTGCGTCTCATTTAAATATTTTAAGGATGCACCTGCTGCCTTTAAAGCTAATTTTTTATCATCAAGGTTTGCAATTTTTTCTTTGCCAAAATGTGAAATCAATAAATTAAAAACTTCTTCCTCAAAGAAATCTTCGCCTTTTACTGTAAAATAAATCTTTAGGTTTTCTCTAAGGTTTTTATTAAAAGGCTTTTCCTTGGCTAATCTTTCAGTAACTAAGCATTCCCTTGGTTCAAAACGGCTAACTTCATTTATGACTTCATGAAAGGGGTAAGATGACACTATTTCCGTAATATCAAATTCCCCTGTCATTAAGTCAACAAAAGCAAGCCCAAACTTATCGTTTTGTTTAATGATACACCCTAAATAATTGTTCTTGTTATCCTCCAAAGCACTTAGATCAGTGATGGTTCCGGGTGTAACAATTTTGACTACTTCCCGCTTAACAATTCCCTTTGCAAGCTTGGGGTCTTCTACCTGTTCACATATAACTACTTTATAGCCTTTTGATACAAGTTTGGAGATGTATTGATTAGCTGTATGGTAGGGCACTCCAGCCATGGGAACTTTATTTTGAGGATCTCTGGAAGTTAATGCTATATCAAGTTCTTTTGAACAGATATATGCGTCTTCAAAGAACATCTCATAGAAATCGCCAAGGCGAAAAAAAACTATATAGTCACTATATTTACTTTTTATTTCTTTATACTGACTCATCATAGGAGTATCCATTTAAAGAAAAAAACCCCCTACATTTCTTCAGATAATCCTGCCCAATAATGACCAAGTGTGTGGTTCAGTAATTTCTACATTTACAAGTTTACCTATTAAATCTCTACCGCCGTCAAAATTGACGACTTTATTTGTCCTAGTACGTCCTGACAATTTTTTTATCTTGCCTCTGCTAATTCCTTCAACTAACACCTCTTGCACAGTACCTTTAAGCTCCATATTTTTCTTTGCTGTTATAGCATCTTGAACCTGCATTAATCTGTTTAAACGGTCTTTTTTTACATCATCATCGATTTGATCTGGCATTTCAGCAGCAGGAGTACCTTTGCGTTTAGAATACATGAAAGTATAGGCTAGATCAAATTCCACCTCTTTGACTAAATTCAGAGTATCCAAAAAATCCTCTTCGGTTTCCCCAGGAAAACCTACAATAATGTCTGTGGAAATTGCAATATTGGGAATAGCTTCTCTCAGTTTCTTTATTAAGTTTATATAGTGTTCCCTGGTATATTTTCTGTTCATCTTAGATAATATTCGGTTGCTTCCTGCTTGAACAGGTAAATGTATATGTTCACAGACCTTTTCGCATTCTTTCATAGTCAATATAAGTTCATCGGACAAATCCTTAGGATGTGAAGTTAAGAATCTGATACGCTTAATACCTTCCACATCATTTACTCTTCTCAATAGCTCATGAAAAGCTACGGGTTTTTCCAAATCTTTACCATATGAATTTACATTCTGCCCTAAGAGATTTATCTCAATAAAACCTTCTTTTGCAAGGGCTTCAACTTCACTTATAATATCTTCCGGTAGTCGGCTCTTTTCCCTTCCCCTTACGTATGGAACTATACAATAACTGCAGAAGTTATTACAACCGTAGGTTATAGTTACCCAAGCTCTTGAGTTATCCATTCGTTCAATTGGAAGATTCTCTTTGATTTCCGAACTTTCCATCACTTCAACTACAGGGAATTCTGCTTGTCTTGCGTTTTCTATAAGTTCAGGAAGTTTGTGAACATTTTTTATCCCGAATAAAATATCTACATAGGGCAGTTTTTCAGATATATATTCAACCACATGGGGTTGTTGAACCATACAACCTGAAACTGCCAAGATTAAATTTGGATTTCTCAGTTTAAATTGCTTTAACTGTGCAATTCTGCCGTATACTTTTCTTTCTGCATTTTCTCTGACGCAGCACGTGTTTAAAATTATTACATCAGCCTCTTTTAATGTATCAGCTGGACTATATCCCATATTTTGCAAAATTCCAGCAATGGTTTCACTGTCATGAATATTCATCTGACAGCCCCAAGTTAGTATCTTGTATTTCACGCTTTCACTCCTTCTTATTGCAACTTATCTTTGAAATTGCTTCCGGACAAAGCTCTGTTAATTTTTTTATTGCATTATTGAAATCTTGCCATACCGCCCATTTTACTTTTGTTAAAGTTTTTCCTTGTTGACGCAATATATACGCTGGATGAAAAGTCGGCATAATCCAATAGTCTTTGCTGACAATCCATCTACCGCGTTCTCTCATTATACTGCTGCCAGGTTTAAAGTAATTTAAAGGGACTGCCCCTAAAGCAATTATAACTTTAGGTGAAATTATCGATAATTCTAGTTCTAGATTATGAGAGCATGCATCGATTTCTTTTTTTATAGGCGTCCTGTTCTGTGGCGGCCTGCATTTAACAACATTTGTTATATATATTTTTTGGCGATCTATGTTGAGTTTATCTAAAATAGTCGTAAGCAACTGCCCGGCTCTTCCTACAAAAGGACGTCCCTGTTTATCTTCATCAAGACCTGGACCTTCACCAATTAATACTAATGGTGAATTTAATGGCCCTTCACCTGGTACCTTTCGGGTATTGCTTTCTGACAGATATAGAGGGCATCTTTGGCAGGAATTTAATGATTCTCTTATTCTGCTAGATAAATAGACTCTTTTTTCCCCTGCTTGTTCATCATCAGTTTTAATAGATTGAAGTATTGTATCGGCGCTACATTCTGTGATGTCAAATTTATCTTTTAGCTCGATTACCAATTTCATACTTTCAGGTAGGTTAATCTGTGCTGCTGTAAATAATTGCTTAATCTCATCATCAATTGCCATAAGAATACCCCCATTCTATGCTTTATTATAGCATAAATTCAATTAAACATTAACCAACCCCAATCAAATAAAAAAAGACTTCAAAAGTCTTTTTTAATCTTCATTTTGATTTAATTGTACTTTTGGTCTTCTTCCACTGCTTTTACACCGGTGTACAGCAGTGTAGGAGTTGGATTATATGTATCTATTGATACTAAACTTTTTTCTTCAACTTCCGAGCTAATATACTTTTTCCAGAGTTTAACTGTAAAACCGGGTGTTCCTTGCTTTATTCTTACTTCACCATTTGGTAAATTTTTGTCTTCTCTTATTGTCACTGGAGGTTGTATTGTTTTAACAGTTTCAGATATTAATTCGACAGAAAAGGGCAACTTATCTTTGCCAAAAAATTTAACTGTTAAAGTGTCTTCAACGACTTCTGATATTAATAAAAGGTTTCCTTCGGTGTTGTTTTTAAACTTTAAGTCAATAGTATCATAATTTACGGTTGCATCCCTACCAAGGGGCACATAGCTTACGGGCAAAGAGTGATTTGTTCTTTCGATTATTTCAAGGTTTGTCAATAAAGCAAGATTATATAGGGTACTAGATACTTGGCATACACCACCACCTATATCAGAAACTGTTTGGTTTCCAATAAAAACTGGCGCCTCTTGATATCCCTTATCTCTAGTGCGTTCACCAACTACATTGTTAAAAGAAAAAATATCTCCCGGTGAAAGTATATATCCGTTAATTTTTTCTGCAGCAAGCCTTATATTTTTAGTCCTTCCTTTCTGTGATTTGTCAAACTTTGTGGAATACTCTGCTATTTTTATTTTGATTTCTAAAGCTTTCAAATCTTCTGTTGTCACATCAGCTTTTAGTTTTTTTATTGGAATTTCCAATGTCAATTCTTCATCACAAAACCATAAATTTGAAATAATATCTTCCTTAAGTTTATTATCATCTAATATTTTACCATCAACATCATCAACTATTGAAACTGAATCACCTTTCACTTTGAAAGATGCGTTTTTGGGTTCCATAAATATAGTTTCGTTTATTTTTTCAAAAGTCCTTTGTAAATTGTTCTCTTTATAAATTACAACAGGGTTTACAACCAACGGGTTCTTTTTTAGTTGCTGCCTTAAAATAAATCTTGTTATAAAATTTCCATTTTGGGTATATTTTATTATGTCTTCAATGCTTTTATTTACGTCAATCTCAACATGTTCAGATACATCAAAAAACCACTTATGATCATCATATGTTAAAGTGATTTGACTTTGCAAAATTTTATCGATAAATTTATGTAGCCTATCCTTCGCATCTTTTCTTGTCAAACCGCCAATATGCATAAAACCTATGTATATACCATCAGGTATTACTGTATTATATTTATAATCATCTATGAGCAATGCAACTCCTATACATAAAAGTAAAATCAAGATACAAGCGGCAATTTTTTTAATCACCACGTCACCCGCTTTGCATATCTTTTACTTTTATGTATAATCGATAGTTTTAAAAAAAATGACTATTAGATTTATTGAATGTGTTGTTTGCTTTGTATTTCGGAAGAACTGATATCCATCAATATAAGATTATCACTATCGACCTTGCCTTTTCTAAAACGCAAAATTCCTCGTTTTTTAAATCCCAGTTTTTCATAGCACCTAATTGCCCTTTTGTTATGCTCATAAACCCTAAGATAAATGTATGTAAATTTTTTCTCGTTGAAAATATAATCTAAAAAAGTCTTTAGAGCATCATAACCATAACCTTGCCCCCACAAATTTTTTTCCCCTATGTAAAGAAAAAGTTCGGCTTGCTTATTTTTCCATCTTATATTATTTATTTCGATTTCACCAATAAAATTACCGTTTTTGTCTTCGATGCCTAAAATGCGATTTAAAAAATTAGAAGATGCTAAATATCTACTTTCACACTCTTTCAAAGTCATTGGCAGTTTATCTCCGATGTATTCTTTAAGATGTTGATTTTGCTGCCAGGATATTATTTTGTCAAAGTCAGATGGTTTTATTTGTCTTAAATTAGTTTTTTCCCCTTTACACAAATACATAAATACACTTCCCCGTAGTTTGATGTATTAGATACTTCTCTAATATAACTTACAATATGCTTTTATTCAACTAAAAATAAAAAAGTCCTTTATGTAAAGTTAACCATTAACGGCTGTATTTGAGAATGCGTTTTAATCTTTTTATTTCATTGGTTAGTCTTTTTATTTCTAGATTTTTAGAATGCTCTTGTTCTATTAATAAATTCATTAAGATTCTGCGGCCAAGGCGAAGAGAATTAACTCTATCTTCTAATATTTTTACTTTTATTTTAATGCTTTCAATGCTTTCATCCACATTAATCCCTCCAAAACTAATAAAAAAAAATACCCTTGTTAAGGGTATTATATGGAGCAAGTTCCAAAATTATCCATATTTTTTATGCTGGATAAACATCAAATTTATCTTTATTGACTAATTCGCTGTCTACTTTATATTTCTTTGCTTGTCGCTCCTTGAAGAACTTTTCGGCTATTTGCGGGAAGAGCGCATATGTTAAAATATCCTCTTCTTGCTCAATGTAGTAAGATATTTCTTTAGCGTATTTTTCAAGCTCAGGTTCCAGTAAATCCGCAGGGCGGCAGGTAATGACTTCTTCATCACCTATGATTTTTTTCTTAATTTCATCTTTAATTGGAGCCGGCGGTTTTCCATACAGGCCGCGAACATAATTTTTAACTTCATTTATTACCATTTTATACCGCTCGCCGGTAATTACATTAATTACTGCTTGTGTACCAACTATTTGGCTTGTAGGAGTGACCAAAGGCGGATAGCCTAAATCTTCTCTAACTCTTGGTACTTCCTTTAACACTTCGGGAAGTTTGTCAAGAGCATTTTGTTGTTTTAATTGGCTTGTTAGGTTAGAGAGCATTCCGCCTGGTATCTGATAGTTGAGGACCATGGCATCAACCATAGTTATTACACTGTCAATTTTATAGTTGCTTCTAACTTGTTTAAAGTGTTCAGATATGCTTGAAATTAGTTCCAAATCAAGTCCGGTATCGTAAGGGGTATTTTTTAGCACAGCAATCATTGTTTCTGTAGGGGGTTGCGATGTCCCCAATGCAAAAGGCGACAAAGCAGTATCTACGACATCTACCCCAGCTTCAATTGCTTTTAAATAAGTCATTGAAGCCATGCCACTGGTATAGTGGCTGTGAAGCTGTATAGGTACTTTAATTTCTTTCTTTAAACGTGAAACCAATTCATAAGCATCATATGGCGACAAAAGGCCTGCCATATCTTTAATGCAGAGGGAATCAATACCCATTTCTTCTAATTGCTTAGCTAAATCCACGTAATAGTCATTGTTGTGAACGGGACTTATTGTGTACACCACTGTTCCCTGTGCATGAGCACCAGCTGCTTTTGTTGCTTCTATAGCTTTCTTTAGATTTCTTATATCATTTAGCGCATCAAAAATTCGAATAATATCTATACCGTTTTCCACTGATTTTTTTACAAACATTTCAACTACATCATCGGCATAGTGGTGGTATCCTAAAAGGTTTTGGCCTCTTAAAAGCATCTGTAAGGGGGTATTTTTAACTTTTGCTTTGATTTTGCGAAGCCTCTCCCATGGATCCTCATTTAAAAACCGGAGACAGCTGTCAAAAGTAGCACCACCCCACATTTCCAAGGAGTGATAACCAACCTGATCAAGCTTTTCTGCAATTGGCAGCATCTCCTCTGTTTTCATTCGCGTAGCTATAAGCGATTGATGAGCATCTCTTAAAATAGTATCGGTTATTCCTACCTTTCTCTGCTGCAATTCTATTCTCCTTTCTGAAGATGGTAATAACATTGAAGCATTAATGTGAAAATTTTATATTAACCACCATATAGCGACAGCAGCACACCAGCAGCAATAGCGGAACCAATAACCCCAGCTACATTAGGCCCCATAGCATGCATGAGAATGAAGTTTCCAGGTTTTTCTTCCTGGGCTACCACTTGTGATACTCTAGCTGCCATCGGCACTGCTGAAACACCAGCAGAGCCGATGAGTGGATTGACCTTACCTTTTGATAATACGTACATGATTTTTCCAAAAAGAACTCCACCAGCCGTTCCCACGCAAAAGGCTGCAAGACCCAATATTACTATCTTTATGGTTTCCCACCTTAAAAAGTTTTCAGCGCTGGCAGTAGCACCAACAGTGGTGCCTATCAGTATAGTAACAATGTTAATGAGTTCATTTTGAGCAGTTTTGGATAATCTATCTACAACTCCACACTCTCTAAAGAGATTACCTAACATTAGGCAACCAATTAAGGCTGCTGCGTCAGGTACTAAGAAACTTGCCAAGATAGTGACTATTACTGGGAATATGATTTTTTCGGTTTTTGATACAGGCCTAAGTTGTTCCATAGTTACCTGACGTTCTTTTTTGGTTGTAAGGGCACGCATTATAGGAGGTTGAATAATTGGAACTAAGGCCATATACGAGTAAGCAGCTATTGCAACAGCTCCTAGCAGATGTGGTGCCAGTTGGCTTGTTAAAAATATTGCTGTTGGGCCATCGGCTCCCCCTATTATTCCTATTGATGCGGCTTCTTTAAAGGTAAACCCTAGAAAACTTGCTCCTATGAAACTTGTAAATATACCTAACTGAGCTGCTGCACCCAGTAGTAAACTTCTGGGATTTGCAATAAGAGGCCCAAAGTCGGTCATTGCCCCCACACCTAAAAAGATAAGGGGGGGATATATATTCAGTTTAACTCCTTGATATATCCAGTATAGAAATTTACCTTCTGTCATAAGGTTTGCCACAGGTATGTTTGCAAGTAACATACCAAAGCTTATTGGCACAAGTAGCAGCGGCTCATATTTTTTTACTATGGCAAGGTACATCAAAAAGCACGCTATTATTATCATGATAAACTGTTCAAAGCTTATATTTGCATATCCCGTGTGTTGGAAGAAATCTAAAATCCGTTCAAGCACTGTTTCTCTCCTCCAGTTTATGGCTTATTTTATTCAAAGGTAGCAAGTGTATCACCTGTATTAACAGAAGCTCCTTCACTTATATCTATTGAGGTTATTGTACCGCTATCTGGAGCAACTATTTCGTTTTCCATTTTCATGGCTTCAAGAATCATGATAACATCGCCTTTTTGAATTTTATCACCGGGTTTCTTTTTGATTGATAGAATTGTACCAGGCATAGGAGCAGTAATTTTATTTTTACCAGCAGTTCCTGATGTCTTAGGTTTAGCTTGTGGCTTGGGTTGTGGCTGAGGTTGCTGTACTTTTGATACTGCTGGAGTAGGTTCAGGTTGGGCAGGTGTTGTTTCGCTAAAAGTTCCTCCTATTTCTTCTACTTCAACTTCATAAGTTTGTCCATTTACAGTTATTTTGTATTTTTTCATTTCTTGTTCTCCTTTCTTGAATATGTATATTAAAGTTTATTAAAGCTTGTTGTTGATATTATATATTCTCGACTCCATGCCCCATATAGGAGTTTTTTCATGGATCTTTCGTATTGAACCTATTTTTATGTTTGATACAGGAGTTTGTAAATACTGAGCTAGGGCTGCGGCAATTACAGCTATTAATTGAGTATCATCTTGCGCTTCGGTTACATCAGTTTTTCCTTCTTCTATAATTTGTTCCCTCTCAGATAAAGCTTCATTTCTTTTTCCATTTGAGCTGGGAGCAAAAATTATTTTTGTCAGGTCTAGGATTAGTGACAAAATGTATAATGTTCCTAATACCAGCCCCATCCCCAATAAAGTAGTTTTAAGAGATTCTTGAAGTATTTGCGCTGTTGTCAAGTTTAGTAGCCTCCTTTATACAGGGATATTGCCATGTTTCTTGGCCGGTCTTTTTTCACTTTTACTCATTAACATTTCTAGTGCCGAGATAAGTTTTGCCCTTGTTGCAGCGGGTTCAATAATATCATCTACATACCCTCTAGCTGCTGCTTGATATGGGTTGGCAAAGTTATTCCGATATTCATCAATTTTTTGTTGTCTCGTTGTTATAGGATCTTCTGAGTTTTCTATTTCTTTTTTGAAGATAATGTTTGCTGCTCCTTCCGGCCCCATTACGGCTATTTCAGCTGTAGGCCATGCAAAGACCTGATCTGCACCCAAGTGCCTTGAACACATGGCTATATATGCTCCACCGTAAGCTTTTCGTGTAATAACCGTAAGTTTTGGCACTGTTGCTTCGGAATAGGCGTATAGGAGCTTTGCACCATGCCTAATTATGCCTCCATGTTCTTGGGCTACTCCAGGCAAGTATCCAGGTGTATCGGTAAAGGTTACAAGGGGTATATTAAAGGCATCGCAAAATCTAATAAATCTTGCGGCCTTGTCAGAAGCGTTAATATCAAGGCAGCCGGCAAGATGTTTTGGATTATTAGCTAATATTCCCACACTATGGCCTGAAAGTCTAGCAAAACCTGTTATTAAATTTTGAGCATAAAGTGGTTGTACTTCAAAGAAGTCATTATTATCCACTACAAGCTTTATAACATCTTTCATGTCGTAAGGTTTATTAGGATCTACAGGAATTATTGTGTTTAATTCTGGTATGATCTTTGCAGGATCATCCGTTGTTGCTTTGTATGGTGGGTCTTCAAGATTGTTAGATGGTATGTAAGACAGTAATTTTTTGATCTGCTCAAAGCATTGTTCTTCGTTTTGGCTTATAAAATGTGCCACACCGCTTTTTTCGTTGTGAGCAGTTGCTCCTCCCAATTCCTCAGGTGTGACTTCTTCGCCGGTTACTGCTTTAATTACTTGGGGACCTGTAATGAACATCTTGCTAATACCTGATACCATAAATACAAAATCGGTCAAAGCTGGTGAATATACTGCTCCGCCGGCACATGGACCTAATATAACCGAAAGCTGCGGTATTACACCAGATGACAGGGTATTTCTTAAGAAGATTTCGCCATAACCTTTTAAGGCGTCAACGCCTTCCTGAATTCTAGCGCCTCCTGAGTCATTCAAGCCAATCAAGGGTGCACCCATTTTATTGGCCATGTCCATGACTTTACATATTTTTGCAGCATGCATTTCTCCCAAAGATCCACCAATTGTCGTAAAGTCCTGAGCGAAAACAAAAACCAGCCTGCCATCAATTGTACCATAACCAGTTACTACGCCTTCACCTGGAGCTTTGGTGTATTGCATATCAAATTGGATTGATCTGTGTTCTACAAAAGCATCAATTTCTACAAAGCTATCTTTGTCCAAAAGCTTTTCTATTCTTTCTCGAGCAGTCAGTTTTCCACTTTGATGTTGTTTTTGTATGCGTTTTTCCCCACCGCCTTTTTCTATTATCTCACGCTTTTGCTGCAAGATCTTAAGTTTTGTTTCAATTGTTTCCATGCTGTTCCTCCTTATCTTTCACATAATTCTATTAAGACTCCTTTTGTGTCTTTGGGGTGAATAAAGGCTATTTTAGCACCTCCTGCTCCAAGTCTAGGGCTTTCATCAATAAGACGAATACCCTTTTCTTTTAATTCTTTAAGTTTTGCTTCAATATTATCAACTCTTAAAGCTATATGCTGTATGCCTTCTCCCCGCTTTTCAATAAATTTGGCTATAGGGCCATCTGGAGATGTAGACTCTAATAGCTCAATTTCACTCTCACCAATGGGTATAAAGGCAGTTTTAACTTTTTGTTCTTCTACGGTTTCAATTCCCGTAACCTTAAGCCCTAAAATTTCGGTATAAATTTTCATTGCTTCATCAATACTTTTAACTGCAATACCAATATGGTCAATTTTTTGTATCATGTCAAATCCCTCCTTTCAAATATGGCTTCATTTGGATATACAAAAAAATCTTCTTTTTTTAGTTATAATTTTGCATTTTCCAGTATATAAACAGCGGCTGAATAGGGATCTATTTCTTTGTTTAAGGCCTTTTCGGTAAATATACGGATTTGTGTTTCAAAAGATGAGATTATCTGTTTTAAGTGGATTTCTCTTATTAGTTCCTGTAGTTCTTGATTAATGCGAGTTTTTCGCTTGTTTGTCAGCATACCGCTATCTTGCAGTTGTTTTTGAACATCAATGATTGTTTTGTAAAGGTCTGCTATACCTTCTCCTGTTGTACCAACTGTTTTTAATATTGGAGGCTTAACTTTGTTTTTATCTTGATTTAAATCAAGGTTCATTTGTATCTCGGTTATTAAGCGATCTGCTCCATCCATATCAGATTTGTTTACTACAAAAATATCTGCAATTTCCATAACACCTGCTTTAATAGCCTGTACTTCATCTCCCATACCAGGAATCAGCACTAAAGCCACAATATCAGCCAGTTTAATTATATCTACTTCTGATTGCCCTACACCAACGGTCTCGATAATGATATAGTCCATACCTGCAGCATCGAGAACTTTTACAGCATCATAGGAAGCTCGTGAAAGCCCGCCTAAGGCTCCACGGCTTCCCATGCTCCGTATATAAATACCGTCATCTAGGGTTAAATCCTGCATCCTGATTCTATCTCCTAAAAGTGCCCCACCGGAAAAAGGGCTTGTAGGGTCAATTGCAATAACGCCTACTTTTTTATTATTTTCACGGAATTTTTTAGCTAAAAAATTTACGATACTGCTTTTCCCAGCACCCGGCGGCCCAGTTATGCCGAGGGTTATTGCATTGCCAGTGAATTTATAGAGCTGCTTCAACAAGTCTCTTGCTTCATCTGCTTGATTTTCAATAAGGGTAATTAACCTTGCTATGCTTCTTTTATCACCTTTTAAAATACCGGGGACAATATCCATTTTATGTTACACCTTTCGGTCTAAACTTTAACATTGTTTTTAATAAATTCTACAATTGCAGATGTAGGGGTTCCAGGGGTGAAAATCTCTTTTATACCGGCTTTTTTTAACCCAGGAATATCTTCTTCAGGTATAACCCCTCCACCTATAACCAGTATATCTTCTGCATTTTTTTCTTTTAAGAGTTCTATCACCCGTGGAAAGAGAAAATTATGTGCGCCGGAGAGAATGGAAAGCCCTATAACCTGAACATCTTCCTGTATTGCTGCTTCTACTATTTGTTCGGGAGTTTGTCTAAGCCCGGTATAAATAACTTCCATTCCCGAGTCCCGCAATGCTCGTGCAATGACTTTAGCCCCCCTGTCATGACCGTCAAGACCGGGTTTAGCAATTAAAACTCTAATAGTTTTACTGCCAGTCATCAATTTCACCCCTTCATAGATTTATAGGAGCTTTGTATTCGCCAAAGACAGCTCGCAAAGCATCGCATATTTCGCCCAAAGTACAATAGGCCTTTACACATTTTATTATTATGGGTATAAGATTTTTATCAGTTTGGGCACATTGTTTTAATTCTTCTAGCACTGCATTAACTTGTAAATTATCACGAGTAGCCTTTAATTGCTTAATTTTTTGTTCTTGGAGCTCTCCAACCGATGGATCAACTTTTAGTAAATCCTTTGGTTGCTCTTCTTGGATTTGGAATTTGTTTACTCCTACAACTATTCTTTTACCTTGTTCTATTTCCATTTGATAATTATAGGCACTATTTTGGATTTCTTGTTGTATGTAACCTTTTTGTATAGCTTTGGGTGCGCCGCCCATTTTTTCTATTTTTTCAATATACTCTTTGGCTTTTTGTTCTATAGCATTCGTCAAAGATTCTACATAGTAGGAACCAGCTAGCGGGTCAACAGTTTCAGTAACTCCGCTTTCATAGGCGATTATCTGTTGAGTTCTAAGGGCGATACGTACAGAATCTTCAGTAGGCAGTGCTAAAGCCTCATCACGCGAATTGGTATGAAGTGATTGAGTGCCTCCTAAAACAGCTGCCAGAGCCTGTATTGTAACTCTGACTATGTTGTTGTCTGGTTGTTGAGCTGTTAAAGTAGAACCTGCAGTTTGAGTATGAAATCTCAGCATCATTGATTTTGGATTTTGTGCTTTAAACTTCTCTTTCATAATCTTTGCCCATAATCTACGTGCTGCTCGGAATTTAGCCACTTCTTCTAACAGATCGTTGTGTGCGTTGAAGAAAAATGAAAGTCTCGGTGCAAAATCATCAACTGAAAGACCTGCTTTTATAGCGGCTTCAACGTAGGCTATTCCATTTGCTAGGGTAAATGCAACTTCTTGAACCGCAGTTGCCCCTGCCTCTCTTATATGATAACCGCTAATACTAATAGTGTTCCATTTTGGCATATGTGCTGAGCAGTACTCAAATATATCAGTTATGAGTCTCATGGATTGTTCCGGTGGAAAAATATACGTGCCTCTGGCCACATATTCTTTTAAAATGTCATTTTGAATAGTGCCCGACAGCTTATCGGGAGTGATACCTTGCTTTTCTGCAATTGCTATATACATGGCCAAAAGTATTGCTGCCGGAGCATTAATTGTCATAGATGTACTTACTTTATCTAAAGGAATTCCTTCGAATAAAATTTCCATGTCTTTTAGTGAGTCAATAGCTACTCCGACTTTTCCAACTTCGCCTTTTGACAATGGATGATCCGAATCGTAACCTATCTGCGTAGGTAAATCAAAGGCAACGCTTAATCCAGTTTGACCTTGCGATAATAAATATTTATATCTTTTATTAGACTCTTCGGCGGTTCCAAAACCTGCATACTGCCGCATAGTCCAAAGTCTGCCTCTATACATTGTGGGGTAAACCCCTCTAGTATAAGGATATTCCCCAGGAAACCCTAAATCTTCAATGTAATCAAGGTCTTGTATATCTAATTCTGTATACAAGCGATTGATTTCTATATTGGACCCTGTTAAAAACTCATCTTTTCTTTCTGGACTTTTGCTTAAAACCTTATTCAAAGTATTTTTTTCCCAATTTTGTTTACACTCACTAACCTTACTGAGGGACTCTTTGTCAAACATATATTCGCCCTCCTATTTTTATTCTTTATTATATATTACACTATTTTCCCTATAAAGACAATTAATTCTTTAAATGTCATACTTAAATTGCAATATTA
>NZ_JAFFJA010000025.1 GCF_021991635.1 Tepidanaerobacter sp. GT38 | reverse complement strand
AAAGCGATAGAGGAATATATAAGAAACCAACTGCAGGAAGACATAGCGTCAGATCAAATAAGTTTAAAAGAGTATATAGACCCGTTTACGGGTGAGCCGGTAAACAAGAACAAAAAGAAATAACCCCTTTAGGGGTGGTTTGAGAAAAACATGCGGTTGGCGGACCATTCAGTGAGCCTTAAGGCTCTGCCAGTAAATGCCCTTATAGGGCTAGAGCAGACCACCCGTTTTACGGGTGGTCATGATTTGCAAAAATATGGAGATAATAATTTCTAAAGTGAGGTGATATCTTGGGTGAAAAGTCAAAAGGGTATTTGCTCCTAATTGGAGGTGCTGAAGATAAAAGTGAGGAAAGCGACATTTTACGTAAGGTGGTAAGTCTGTCCGGCGAAAGGGGTGCCTGTCTTACAATTTTAACAGTTGCTACAAAAGAGCCTGAGAAAGTAGGGGAGACTTATGTAAAACTCTTTTCCCGCATGGGTGTAAAGGACGTAACTGCTATAGATATAAAGGACCGACAGGATGCCCAAAAGGATTATATAATAGAGCGAATTGAAAAATCCACCGGCATATTTTTTACCGGAGGTGACCAGCTGCGCATTACAAGTTTGATAGGAGGCAGCAGGATTTACCATGCCATATGTGACGCATATAAAAGAGGTGTCATCATTTGCGGCACCAGCGCGGGGGCCTCTGCTATGAGCGATACCATGATAGTTGATGGCGATGGCAACGAAAGCCCCAGCGGCAGTTTGATAAATATGGCGCCTGGTCTTGGCCTTTTGGAAGAGGTAGTAGTTGACCAACATTTTGCCCAGAGAGGTCGAATAGGAAGGCTTCTTACCGTAGTTGCTTCAAATCCCTACGTGTTGGGTGTGGGCATTGATGAAGATACGGCCATACTTGTCAACTCAAAGGCCGTATTTACGGTAGAAGGATCCGGCACAGTTACCGTAATCGATGGAAGTGACATAGATTATACCAATGTATCAGAACTTGCACCGGGAGACCCTCTGGCCTTGTTTAATGCAAAGATTCACGTGCTTTCACCGGGGACAAGCTTTGACTTAAGCAGCCGTAGGCCAGTTTTTAATAAAACCTGAATATACCTTTTTGAAATGGAAAATATATTTACAAAGACTGGTATACAGGAAAACTATATCTAGTTAATAGTTTATCTAAAACAAATAGTCGTCAGGTAATACGTTCGCTCAGTTTATTTTTTCGAGGGTTCTATACCTCGATTACTGCAAAAGCCTAAAGCTTTAAACTCAGCTCTAACTTTACAAGTCAAGAAATAATAAGTAGAGAAGTATCTCTATTGTGACAAATTTCAGTTAAGCTACCCCGCGTTTTAACGGCTTTTTTGTAATCTCGGCGAGAACCCTTTTCGAAATAATAAAATTCGCTCTCTGTATTACCTGACGACATCAATTACTTTAGATACCACTGTAACTTTATATAAAAATACAGGAGGAATTGCATGGAAATCATTGAAATAAAGGCTCTTGAAGGACCAAATATTTACAGCTCAAAACCTGTAATTAGAATGCAAGTGGATGTGAAAGACCTGGAAAACATAGCTACTCGCGATATACCCGGCTTTAACTCTGCCCTGCTTTCATATCTGCCTGGCCTTGCTGAGCACAAGTGCTGTTTTGACCGACCTGGAGGCTTTTTGATCAGATTGGAAGAAGGCACCTATTTTCCTCATGTACTTGAGCATGTAGCCATTGAACTTTTAAATATGGCTGGTCAGGATGTGAGTTTCGGAAAGGCAAGGCGTTTAAATGGCAGTGTTTATAACGTGATTTTCGGCTATGAGGAAAAGTCTTCGGCGCTCAAAGCAGCTTCCATGGCAGTAAAGCTGCTTGAGTCAATTTTAGATAAAACTTCGGTAAATATCCACCAGTGGATTTCAGAGCTAAAACAAATGACCGTAAACGGCAGTCTTGGGCCCAGCACCAAAGCTATAGCCGATGAAGTAAAAAAAATGGGCATACCGGTTACCAGGCTTGGAAATGGAAGTATTTTAATTTTCGGTTACGGTGCCCATCAAAAGCGCATCGAAGCAACTATCAGCCAAAATACCAGCTGCCTTGCAGTGGATATAGCCTGTGATAAGATGCTGACCAAAGAACTCTTGTCTATTTCGGGAATACCTGTACCATACGGCCATGTGGTACATACCGAGGACGAGGCGGTAAAAGCTGCAGAAGATATTGGCTACCCTGTAGTTATAAAACCACAAAACGGCAACCAGGGAAAAGGCGTAAGCTTAAACTTGAAAAACAGCCAGGAGGTTGTTCGCGCCTTTAACCTGGCTAAAAATTACTCTTCCAAAATCATTGTGGAAAAGCAAATTAAAGGGCGTCACTACAGGGTGCTGGTGGTAAACGGCAAATTTTGCTGCGCATCAGAGCGAATCCCGGCTCATGTAATAGGCGATGGGGTGTCAACTGTCAAAGAGTTAATTGATAAAGAAAATCTGGATCCCAGGCGAGGGGACCATCATGAAAAGCCCCTTACCAAAATAAAAATTGACCCCATAGTCCTAAATGTTTTAGAGCGCAGCGGCCTTTCACTGGACTCCGTGCCCCAAAAAGGTCAAATGGTTTTGCTAAGGGACAATGGGAATTTAAGCACCGGCGGCACCGCTATTGATGTGACGGACCAGGTGTGTGAGGAAAACAGGCGCCTTGCTGAAAAAGTTGCTGCTGCCATTGGCCTTGATATTGCGGGAATTGACATTACCACAGAACATA
This sequence comes from Tepidanaerobacter sp. GT38, assembly GCF_021991635.1. Classification (GTDB taxonomy): domain Bacteria; phylum Bacillota; class Thermosediminibacteria; order Thermosediminibacterales; family Tepidanaerobacteraceae; genus DTU063. The sequence continues at coordinate 27,755 of NZ_JAFFJA010000025.1, read as the reverse complement.
TTAGTATTCCTCTGGAAGAAAGTGGTGGAGCTGTTATTGAGGTAAATGCTGCACCGGGCATCAGAATGCACCTTTACCCTTCCCAGGGAAAGCCCAGGCCTGTGGCAAAAGCCATAGCAGATATGTTGTTCCCCGAAGGGGCGCCAACGTTTCCGCTAGTTGCCGTTACCGGCACCAACGGCAAAACCACCACCGTCAGAATGTTAAACCATATACTTGCTGTGGCAGGCTATAAAGTAGGCATGACATGTACCGACGGGATATATATAGATAATCGTTTGATCAAAAAAGGAGACTGCAGCGGTCCTGAAAGTGCCAGGCAGGTGCTTTTAGATACTACCGTTGAGGCGGCAGTCCTTGAAATTGCAAGGGGAGGCCTCATACGGGGCGGCCTTGCCTATGAAAAAGCCGATATAGGGATTATTACAAATATTAGTGAGGATCACCTGGGCTTTGACGGCATCAAAACTTTAGAGGATATGGTTTTTGTAAAATCCCTTGTGGCAGAGCAGGTAAAGGATACGGGATACGCTGTTTTAAATGCTGATGACCAGAAAACTATAGATGTGGCAAAACGGCTTAAAGGCCAAATAATATTTTTCAGCTCGCAAGAGGACAATCTTATTCTGAAGAAACACCTGGACCAGGGCGGCCGCGGCGTTTACATCAAAAACGGCACCATTTTCTTTGAGGAGCAGGGAAGAACATACAGCCTTGCAAAGGTAAAAGACCTGCCGTCTGCCCTAAAAGGCTATGCTGCTCATAATGTGCAAAACGCCTTAGCAGCTGCTGCCGGTGCCTGGGGGCTTCAAATTCCTATAAAAACCATTGCTAAAGCCTTAAAAGAATTTCGCTGTGATGAAAATCAAAATCCAGGCCGCATGAATATAATAAACCTTGAGAATGTAACAGTAATTTTGGACTACGGTCATAATGTAAAAAGCATTGAAGCTGTAATAAATACCGCCAAACTCATGAGGCCCTCTAGAATAATAGGAGTCATTGCCAGTCCCGGCAATCGCCGTGATTATGATATAATTAAACTTGGATATGTGGCCGGCAAAGGCTTTCACCGCCTCATCATAAAGGAGGATGAAGACCTCAGAGGTCGTAAGCCCGGTGAAGTAGCTTGGCTTTTACAACAGGGCGCACAGGAGGCTGGGCTAAAGGGAGATAAGATCCAGGTAATATTAGATGAGGAAGAAGCTATAACTTACAGTCTGGACAATGCCGCTAAAGGTGATATAATAGTTGTGTTTTATGAAAATTACGAGAGGGCACTAGCTGCAATAAAGGCAGCCGCCGGTCGGACAAAGTCTGCCGTGGGCCTGCCCGTTTGATGTTATTTTTATAAACCGGAAGGATTTTGAGATTTTTTGTGAAATATATAATTTATGATATGATTTGTGGAGAGGAGAAACCGTTGGAAAATCTTACATTATCAGTATGCGGGAAAATAAATCTAACACTTGACGTGCATTACAAAAGGCCTGATGGCTACCACGAAGTTGAAATGATAATGCAGACCATTTCACTAAAAGATGAAATTTCGTTAAAGCTTATTCCGAGGCCTGTCATTGAGCTCACCTCCAATTGCCATAAGCTTCCCCTAGATGAGAGCAACTTAGCATACAAAGCCGCAAAGCTCATGATAGAAAAATACAAACTTGATGCCGGAATAGCTATTAATATAAATAAAAAAATACCTATTGCGGCGGGACTAGCAGGCGGAAGTGCCGATGCGGCAGCGGTGATTGTTGGCATTAATGAAATGTTTCAATTGAACAGACCTCAAGAAGAGCTAATGGCCCTAGGCAAAGACATAGGCGCTGATGTGCCATTTTGTATAGTAGGCAAGACGGCTCTTGCTAAGGGCATTGGTGAAAAGATATTGCCACTTAAGCACCTGTCGGGTTTCGGCCTATTACTGGTAAAACCGCCTTATTTTGTTTCAACTAAAGAAGTATACAGTAGACTGGATGTAAAAGCTATACAAGAAAGACCCGATACCATGGCGATGATTGAATATATAAATGCGCAGGATATAGGTAAAATAGCTGCTGGCCTTTGCAATGTTTTAGAGGAAGTGACCTTTAAACTTTACCCGGAACTTGATTTTATAAAAAAGCATCTTGTAAGTAAAGGAGCATTGGGCAGTCTCATGTCCGGCAGCGGACCCACGGTCTTTGGGATTTTTGAAAATATTCGGGAGGCGAAAAACGCTGCAGAAAAAATTGATCTTGCAGGAAACGAGATTTACGTAACCCAAATGGAGTGAGCTGGAGGTGATATTATGGAAAACAGGTTTCCTACTATAAAACTTGACCAGTATAAGCCTCTCAGGGATATCGTTTTTGATGCTCTAAAAGAGGCGATTTTGACCGGCCGCCTAAAACCCGGTGAAAGGCTTATGGAAGTCCAATTAGCTGAAGAAATGGGAGTTTCCAGGACACCAGTGCGTGAGGCCATAAGAAAGTTGGAACTAGAGGGTCTGGTTGTCATGGTCCCTCGCAAAGGTGCTTATGTGTCAGACCTTTCATTAAAAGATGCTGCAGAGGTTTTTGAAATTCGCAGCAGCCTAGAAGGCCTGGCGGCGGCACTAGCGGCAGAGCGGATTACCGATGAAGAAATAAAAGCTTTAGATAAAGTTATATGTGATATTATAGAAGCCAGGGAAAAGGGAGATACCGAAACTATTATCAAAAAAGACATGGAATTTCACCAAATCTTGTTTAATGCTTCCAGGAACAAAAGGCTGGCTCAAATTATAAACAATTTAAAAGAACAGATAGACAGATTTCGCATACAATCATTTACCAATCCAGTAAGGTCCCAAAGCGTCTTATCAGAACATAAAGCTATTTTAAGTGCCATAAAACAAGGCGATGCAGAAAATGCGGAAAAACTTGCCAAAGCCCACATATATGAAGTAGAATACAACGTAATGAACTTACTTCGAAAGCAAATGCATTTTGAGGAGGAACTTTAATGAAGGCCCTTATCCTGGCAGGAGCCGAGAAGGATAAACATATGACAAAATTTAATTCAAATAAAGCTTTAGTAAAAATCAACGGCAAAGAAATGATAAGTTACATAATCGAGGCCTTCAAGGGACTTGACTTTATAGATACTATTGCTGTTGTAGGGCCCAAGGAGGGTCTTGCGGTTATTGAAAATCAGGTGGATATCATCGTAGACAGTGCAGCTTCCTTGACTGACAACATTTTATGCGGTGCCAATATTTTTTCTGATGACGATACCCTTTTGATCTCCACTTCAGATATACCCATGATTACTTCAGAAGCCATCAGGGATTTTGTTGAAAAAGCCCTTTCAATGGACGGGGATTTTTATTACCCTATAGTTTCAAAAGAAGAAAATGAAAAAAAATATCCCGGAACAAAGCGCACTTATGTTAAAATAAAAGATGGAGTATTTACGGGTGGCAATATCGTTATGATTAAGGTTGGCAAGGTCAGGCAGTGCATAAAAAAGGCAGAAGCTTTTATGGTCTATCGAAAAAAGCCCTGGAAACTTGCCGGAATATTGGGCCTTAAATTTGTAATCAAGTTTTTATTGGGCATACTTACCATAAAAGAGCTAGAGGAACGTGCCTCGGAACTATTTGGCATAAAAGCTCGGGCAATAATCAGCACTTATCCTGAGATAGCTACCGATGTAGATAAGGACAGCGACCTGGAGCTTGCGGCCAGAGTATTAAGTTAGGGGGATTTTGCATGAGGCGCAGTGAGAGAATTGCCCTGATTTCGAAAACGCTGTCAGAAAATCCAAATAAAATCATTTCCTTAAACTACTTTGGTCAGTGGCTTGGTGCAGCTAAATCTTCTATAAGCGAAGATTTAGACATTATAAAAAATGCCTACAAAAATTCTGGCCAGGGGGAACTTACAACAATACCGGGAGCAGCAGGAGGCGTGCGCTATCGCACTAAAAGGTCGGCCGATCAGATAAAGGCTTTTTTAGAAGGCCTTAGCAATGCCCTGCAGGACCAAAAGCGCATTATTCCCGGAGGCTATCTTTACATGACGGATGTGGTATTTGCGCCGGAATATTCAAGCAAAATAGGGGAGATTTTTGCGCAACTGTTTATAGACAAAGATCCTACTCATGTGCTTACTGTAGAAACAAAAGGCATTCCCATTGCATTTATGACGGCAAAAGCCTTAAATGTCCCGATGGTAGTTGCACGCAGGGACAGCCGTGTAACAGAGGGGCCTTCTGTTGGCATAAGCTATGTATCAGGGTCCGGCCAAAAGATTCACAACATGTCTCTGGCAAAGCGAGCTTTACCGGAAAACTCACGGGTCCTCATCGTGGATGATTTTATGAAGGGCGGCGGAACTGCCCAGGGCATGAGGGAACTTGTTGCTGAGTTTAAAGCTCAGGTTGTAGGAACCGCTATGGTTGTTACTACAGCCGTGCCGGAAAAAAAGCTGGTAGAGGATTTTACCACACTGTTGATATTAGAGGGCATTGATACAAATAAAGGCGAAATTAAAATCAGTATAAACAATAAATTGATAGGATAATTTCTCTCGAATCTTATTTTTATTTTGTGGAGGATTTTCAATTTTTTTATAGAATTTTTAAACAAGTATATACTGATACTGACCGGCTCCTATAGAAATCAGCAAAACCAAACTACTCCCGGGAGGTCGAGCCCATGAATATTACAGATGTTCGTATCCGCAAGATGGCAGATGAAGGGAAAATGAAAGCTATAGCGTCCATTACCTTTGATGACGAATTCGTGGTACATGATATTCGCGTTATAGAAGGCCAAAATGGGCTTTTTATTGCCATGCCCAGCCGGAAAACTGCCAGTGGAAAATTTAGAGATATTGCTCATCCCATTTCTTCTGAAGCACGGGCAAAGATACAGGAAGTCATTTTAAACCATTATAGAGCTTTGGACACTGAAGCAAACTAGAGGACATCACAGGATGTCCTATATTTTTCCGAATAAAAAAACTTTACTATAATTTAAAATAATGAGAGAAGCTATAGTAAAACCGTAACACAAGAGGAGGGCTATGATGGAAGATTTTACGGCTGTAATTTTAGCTGCCGGTGAGGGAACCCGCATGAAATCGGATATCCCTAAGGTTTTGCATAAAGTGTGTGGACAACCGATATTGACATATACACTTCAAGCGGCCCGACAGGCAGGAGCACAAAAGATAGTCGTAGTAGTAGGCAATGGCGCCGATAAAGTAAAAGAGTATTATGCACAAGAAAATATTGAATTTGTACTGCAAAGTGATCAGAAAGGGACTGGCCATGCTCTAATGCAAGCAGAAAATGCTGTGAAAGGCAGCTCGCAAATTGTGGTACTGTGCGGAGACATGCCTATGGTTACGTCAGACAGCATTGAAGGAATGGTAAAATTTCACCGCCAGCAAAAGGCGGCTTGCACAGTGATGACGGCTAAAGTTCCAGACCCCACAGGTTATGGCAGGATTATAAGAGAAGGCAATAAGGTCCTCGATATTCGTGAGCACAAAGATGCTACTCCCGAGGAAAGGGAAATCAAAGAGATAAATGCAGGATTTTACTGTTTTGACACTTCACTGGTGTTTTCAGCTCTAGCTAAAGTAAAAAATGACAATATTCAAGGTGAATACTATCTTACTGACGTTGTTAAAATCTTAAATCAAGAAGAAAAGCTAGTTGTGGCCTTTGAGATAAAAAATCCAGACGAGCTACATGGTATCAATGACCGCAGGCAGCTGGCACAAGTACAGAAACTTATGCAGCAGCAAATCATTGAATACTGGATGGAGCAGGGTGTTACTTTCATAAACCCGGATACGTGTATGGTGGACTCTGATGTCCAAATCGGAAGAGATACTGTCATATATCCTGGCGTAATATTGGAGGGCAAAACCAAAATAGGTAAAGGCTGCACCATAATAGGTCCTTGCCGAATTAAGGATACAGTTATCGGTGATTTTTGCGAAATAGTGATGAGTCAAATTGATGACTCTGAATTAGATGAAAATGTAAAGATTGGCCCTTATTGCAATTTGAGGCCCGGTTGCAAGCTTTCATCAAAAGTTAAAGTTGGAGATTTTGTAGAGCTTAAAAATACTAAAGTCGGCGAAGGCACCAAAATACCGCATCTGTCCTACGTTGGAGATGCGGTATTGGGTAAACATATAAATATCGGTGCCGGAGTAATTTTTGTAAATTACGACGGATACAAAAAGCATCAAACAGTAGTAGAGGATGACGCCTTTATTGGCTGTAATTCCAACTTAATAGCACCCGTAACCATAAAAGCCGGTTCTTTTGTAGCAGCAGGTTCCACCATCACTAAGGAAGTGCCGGAAAACGCTTTGGCGATTGCTCGAGCTAGGCAGGAAAACAAACTGGGCTGGGTAATTAAGAGAAGGAACAAAATCGAAGGAGGAACAAAAGGTGATGGAAAGTAGGTTGGAGGTTTTTACCGGCAATGCCAACCCTAAACTTGCCCAAGAGATCGTCAAGCATCTAGGAATACCCCTAGGTGAATCTTGGGTTGGAACCTTTAGCGATGGGGAAATACAAGTGAGGATAAAAGAAACAGTGCGGGGTGCTGATGTATTCGTTGTTCAGCCGTTCTCCTATCCCATTAATGATAATATTATGGAAATGCTTATAATGATTGACGCCCTAATGAGAGCATCAGCCGGTCGCATAACTGCTGTCATACCATATTACGGCTATGCCCGCCAGGACCGAAAAGCCCGCTCCCGAGATCCTATTACAGCTAAAATGTTGGCGGATATTCTCACTGCCGTAGGAGCAGATAGGATACTGACCATGGATTTGCACGCAGGCCAAATCCAAGGATTTTTTGACATTCCTGTTGATCATTTAAAGGCAATGCCGATATTGGCTGATTACTTTAAAGCAAAGCAATTGGGAGAAATTGTTGTCGTATCTCCTGATGTAGGCGGAGTAACCAGAGCCCGGGAGCTGGCAGATAGGCTGGCGGCGCCCCTTGCCATCATTGATAAACGTCGGCCGGAACCAAATGTAGCCGAGGTTATGAATATAATTGGAAAAGTCCGAGATAAAACAGTAATAATAGTTGATGATATGATCGATACGGCAGGTACAATTACATTGGGAGCCCAAGCTCTTTTGGACCGGGGTGCAAAAGCAATATATGCCTGCTGCACACACCCTGTGCTTTCAGGTCCTGCCATTGAGAGATTAAAAGCAGCTCCCATTGAAGAGATAATAGTGACAAATACGATACCGCTAAGGGAAAGCCAAAAATTGGACAAGATAAAAGTGCTTTCAGTGGCACCCCTTTTTGCGGAAGCCATCTTAAGAATTCATGAAAATAAATCCCTTAGCACTTTGTTTGACAACTAAAACTTGCCTTCATTTAAAATGGCGGGTATAATAGATAAAAGACACTTGGGATTACCCATAATTACCCATATACAACCGAAAAATTTGAAGAAGGATATGGGGTAAAAAAAGGAGGAGTACATCATGGGAAGTCCAGTCTTGTTAGCTACGATTCGCGAGGCTAAAAAGAGCGAAAATAAGAGACTAAGGAGGGAAAATAAACTCCCTGCTGTAGTCTATGGCAAGGGATATGAAACCAAAAGCATTGCCGTCGATGGAAGAGAGCTAGATAAGATTTTAAAGACCCATGGGGAAACTTCACTTATTAATCTTCAAGTGGAAGATGATACATTTCCAGTGCTAATTAAGGAAGTACAGCGCAATACTTTAAAAAATTCAATTGACCATGTAGACTTTTTCAAAGTTTCCATGGACGAAGAAGTAGAGTACAATGCACCAATTGTCCTTGTTGGTGACGCAGAAGGCGTCAAAATGGGCGGCGTACTTCAGCATCAAAAGAGGGAAATCGCCTTAAAGGCACTGCCAAGAGATATGCTGGAGAGCGTAGAAGTAGATATTTCTGAAATGAAAATTGGCGATGCACTTACTGTTGGTGATATAAAAGTTGATAGCAAAAACACGGTGCTAGATGATCCGGATGAAATCATAGTTTCAATTGTTGCACCGAAACTTGTGGACGAAAGTGTTGAAGCTCCAGCAGAGGGCGAAGAGCCAAAACTTGTGGAAAACGATGATGAAGAATAAGGGCTTTTGGCCCTTATTTTTTCAATTAGTGAGGGATCAATGTGTATTTGATTGCAGGTTTAGGAAATCCAGGCAAGGAATATGAAAACACTCGGCACAACGTGGGATTCGCAGCACTGGACCTGATAGCTGACAAATTAGGAGTTAAGATAAATAAAGTCAAGTTCAAGGGCCTATTGGGCGAAGCTGAATATGAAGGCAACAAGCTGTTGCTTTTAAAACCTCATACGTATATGAACTTGTCTGGTGACAGTGTAAAAGATGCTGTAAATTATTATAAAATTCCGCTAGAAAACCTTATAGTAATATACGATGACATGGATCTTCCCTTAGGACGCCTTAGAATCCGTGCAGAAGGAAGCAGCGGAGGTCATCACGGCATGGATTCGATAATATATCAGCTGTCTTCTGACAAATTTCCTAGGATTCGTATAGGCATAGGCAGACCTGAAGGCGAAAAAGATGCAGCCCATCACGTTCTGGGCAGATTCTACGGGGAAGAATTGGAAAAAATAAAAGCAACCTTGGAGGCTGCGGCAAAGGCAGCTCTCGTAATAGTATCTGAAGACGTAAACAAGGCTATGAACAAGTTCAACGGCTTTGAAGCTTAAAAAGTAAACATTGAAAAGCAAAAAGAGAGAACAAACTATATGTATAATATGTTCTCTCTTTTTTTTTATATATCTTTAAACTTTTGATATATCTTTTTTTGTAGATATGACTTTATAATCTTGGCTTGTTCAAGTGTTGTCCTATATTTTTTTATTTTTTCGTTAGATGCTAAATACATAATAGCATCAAAAACAGAGGAAAATATAAATAGTAAATTCCTCATTGTACAATTTGTTAACTTGCCATACTCAAATTTGCAATAAAACTTATCAGGAGCGATGAGAGATGAAGGGATTTAAAATTAAAGGGAGCAAGCAATACATGGGAAACATGACAAATTCCGCTGTAAAGCGCTTATTTTGGGGATTGGGCGCTGCAATTCTCACTTATGTAGTGGTGCCTAAAATGCGGCGCATGGCAAGGCCGGTTGTTGAAAAAGGTGTGAGCAATGTTAAAGAACTGGCAGAGCGCGGGAAACAAACCATTGAAGAATATAAAGCGTCAAAACAGGAAAGTATTGATATGATAAAAGATGCTGTCGCAAAACATACAGAAGCTCAGGGAGAAACGTTGTCAGATATGCTGTCGGACAGAATAAATGCACTTCAAGAGACTATAGATAGATTGAAAAAGGAGATTATGGAGCCTAAAGACTTAAAATAATATTGGCTGCCCAGAATTTTTTGGGCAGCTTTTATTTATTGTGAAAAAAGCTTTCGAGACCCTAGAGAATCTCCTACTGCGTTGTCAGATGGGTTCTTATTTTGGAAACTTAAAGCAAACCCCACAAAAAACTATAATATTTAATGCCCTCCAGTAATATATTTAAAGCAACTAATGATTTAAAGCCTTGTCAAGCTTTTTAATAAAATTAATGCAATGCATCAAATAAGCTGCAGCGGTTTTTGCTAAAAGGTACTTGAGATTACTTTTGACTGGAGGGGTGCTTATGCAAAATAATGGCAGGACCAGGTTTACACTGCTTGCTATCTCCAAACTGTACAACACGCGAGTGAATCTGGTAGGCGTTGATGAAAACCATCGCTGGATAAGGCCCATGCCTGTGTATCAATCGGATATTTTTGCACAGGAGAAAAAAGCTTTTGAAATATTTGGGGTTACCGAGCTGGTATTAAATGATTGGCTGGGTCCTGTGCCTCGAGCAGAAGACCGATTTTTTGTGAGAAACCCCCAGGTTTTGCCGCAGCTGGTAAAAGTGCTAGACCAAGCCGAAAAGGCCAAACTTTTAAGATCTTTGGTGGACGATTCGGTAGATGCTATTTTCAGCCGCGGTCGTACTTTAGGTCTTATAAAAGCAGTTGTAAAAGACGTTAACTTTAGGCGAAATCCTTATAACCCGCTGGAGTATGAAGCGCGCCTGGTGTTTGAAGATAAAGTGGGCAACATGAGCTACAACTGGATGGTAACGGATCTTATGTGGCATAAGACCTTCCAAGAATTTATCCGTCAAAACCCCGGCAAACTGTCAGAGCGCCTGAAGGAAATGCGGCAAATACTCAACACCAGAGAAAGTTACTTTGTAATTGGCCTTACGCGAATTTTTATTGAATATCCGGGTCCCTATGGTGGCTGTTGGCCACAGGTACTTGGGATTTTAGTGCTGTAATGTAAATAAAGAGATAAAAAATCCCCTTAGTAAACGGTAAAAAAAACAAACTGTTTACTATAAGGGGCATATTTTTTTATAGTATAATCTACTATTTGACTTCACTTAAGCAAATAATAATAAATAGTTAAAATAAATGGAGTAAAATATTTTCAAATACTAATTGACGGCGTAAATAAACAATAGTATAATAAAACAAAATATAGAATTTAAAACCTTCTATGTTCCTTATATAATTGAATAAATTTTAATATGAAGCTGAACTCTTCAGCACTGCAGTCGGCCAAAAGTTCTAAAACTGAGCGAACTTTAGCGTCCTTTAACAGTTCTCGAACGCTTGGGTTCATAGTTTTGATAAGTGACGAAACTTCATCTTCTTCTGATACAAAAATGCATGGCGAAATAGACAGGGCTGCAGCGATTTTTTCCAATGTTTTTATGGAAGGCTCTACTTTTCCGCTTTCTATCTGGCCAATGAGGCCTGCGGAAACCCCAGCTTTTTCCGCAAGCTGTGCCTGGGTAATGTTTCGCTCAGAGCGGATCTTTTTCAGCTTATAACCTACAAAGCTGGTGACTGCCATTAAGCATTCAGGCTGCACATCTAAGGCTTTGGCAATGCTTTTTAGTGTAGATAGGGCAGGCATTACCTTGCCGTTTTCGATTTGGCAAAGATAGCTTGATGAAATACCTGCTTTTTCGGCAAGTTCTGAAAGGGACATCTTTTTCTCCTGCCTTAAGAATGAAATCTTGGCGCCCAGGCTTGCTTGAGTGCTGCCTGTGGGAATAAGGCCTTCCAGTGATATGTTCAGGGCTTTAGAAAGTTTGTCAAGAGTTTCAAGCGAAGGCTGCTTTTTCCCCAGTTCAATTTCACTGAGATAAGATACTGAAAGATTTGCCTTCTGTGCAAGCTCCTGTAAGGTCATATTTCGCTTTTGCCGAAAACTGCGAATAACTTTATGATCTATCATAAAGAAACTTCCTTTCATTTAAATATAACTAATACAAATTTACGCAAAATATAGTTATACTATATTATCAGTATAGTATAACCAAAAAACCAGGTCAATAATTTAAAAAAATAAAGAGGAGGACTTAAAATGAAACCATTGACAATTACCGATGACAACTTCCAGAAAGAAGTACTTGAAGCTGAAGGTAAAGTGCTTGTAGACTTCTGGGCACCCTGGTGCGGACCTTGCCGCATGATGGGCCCCGTTATTGATGAAATTGCAGAAGAATATGGTGAAACTATTAAAGTAGGAAAACTTAACGTAGACGAAAACCCTGATACTGCAGAAAAATATCAGATTATGAGCATTCCCACGCTGCTAGTATTTGAAAATGGCAAAGTTGTCAACAAAATGGTTGGATTCAGGCAGAAAAGTGACTTATTGGCAGAAATAGGGCTGTAAAGAGTTTAAACCCTCGCAAAAAAAGCGAGGGTTTAAAATTTTGCACAAAAAAACTGATAAATACCGTTAAATTAAGAAATAATTGACACCATTTAGTGGTAGAATATATAATAGGAAATGCAAATGCAAACCTTTTGCAATTGGAGGAAAAAATGAAGAAAGCCAAATTATTCTTGATGTTTCTTGTATTTTTAAGCCTTGTATTTTCGCTTACTGCCTGTGCAAAGAACCGCCAAACTGCTCCTGCTGAAGATGACAATAGCAGCCTAAAAATTTATACCACCTTTTATCCCCTTTACGATTTTACCAAAAAAATCGCAGGAGATTTTGCCGAAGTTGAAAACCTTATCCCGGCAGGAGTTGATCCCCACGATTTTGAACCCTCCCTAAAACAGGTTGCGGATATTTACGGTGCAGACATTTTTATTTATTTAGGTGAAAGCATGGAACCTTGGGCGGCTAAAATCGCCCAAAACTTAGACAAACAGGGCATAAAGGTAATTGAAGTCGGAAAAGGCCTTATAAAAAATAATGACCCTCATGTTTGGCTTGACCCAGTGCTTGCTAAAACAATATCTGAAAGGATATGCGAAGGGATTGTTTCAATAGATAGAGAACACGAGAAGACTTATAAAGAAAATCTTGTAAACCTTAGCAATAAATTTGATGAACTTGACAATGCATTTAAGGTCCTTGCTGAAAAAGCCGCTCGTAAAGATATAGTAGTTTCTCATGCCTTCTTAGGATATGTGGCTGACCGCTATGGGTTTAATCAGGTTGCCATAAGGGGCCTTTCGACCCATGATGAGCCTTCACTTAAGAAAATGGAAGAACTTAAAGCGTTCTGCAAAGCAAATGGCGTTAAATATATATTTGACGAACAAGGAGAAACTTTAGAGTTTTCAACCATATTAGCCAATGAAATTGGTGCACAAATCTTAGCATTAAATCCTTTAGGAACCTTGCGGCCGGAGGATATACAGGCGGGGAAAGACTATTTTTCGGTCATGAAAGAAAATCTGGAACTTCTAAATATTGCCCTGGTTCAAGAATAAATGGCATAGTATAGTTTTGTTAAATTAAAAGTAAAAGCTGGTGAGATAATGCCAAGTAAAGTTAAAGACACTCTTAGATTGTCAAATGACAAATGCGATGATGTCGTAACCCTTACTAATGTTTCCTTTGCCTACGGCGGCAATCAGGTTTTGGAAGATGTAAGCCTTTCGGTAGAAAAGGGGGACTTTGTAGTCATTTTAGGCCCCAATGGTTCGGCTAAGTCAACGCTGCTCAAAGTCATGCTGGGGCTCCTAGTGCCACAGGCCGGAGAAGTGAGGATTTTTGGCCAAAAACCCCGTAAATTCACTGCATGGCACAGGATCGGCTATGTATCCCAACAGGCGGCAAATATAAACACTTCTTTTCCAGCAACAGTACAGGAAGTTGTAGCTTCGGGATATTACACAGGTTTTGGGAGATTATTTGGCGGAGGCAGGAAAAAGGCGGCTGTAAAAGAGGCCCTTGAAGCAGTTAAAATCTCAGATCTTTCAAACAGGCTTATCGGCCAGCTTTCCGGTGGTCAAAGGCAAAAGGTGTTTCTGGCAAGGGCATTAGTGAGGAACCCCGAGGTGCTTTTTTTAGATGAGCCTACAACTGGCATCGATACAGCTTCTCAGCAGGAATTTTACCATCTGATTTCAAACTTTCATAAAGAACGCATGACAGTGGTAATGGTAACCCATGATGTGACAAGTGCTCTTAAAATGGCTACAAAGGCGGTATACATGCTGGACGGTAAAATGACCTTGTATAAAAATATGGGGAACCTTTTGAATAGTTTCACGTCAAAAATATTAGAGCAAGGAGGCAAGGCTGGTGTATATAATTAGTTTTGATTTCATGCAAAGGGCTTTTGCTGCTGGCATCATTACCGCCCTGCTGGCTTCAGTTATGGGCGTTTTCATTGTACTTCGGCGCATGTCTTTGGTAGGGGACAGCCTGTCTCATGCAGCACTAGCCGGTGTGGCCGGCGGTATGCTCTTTGGCATATATCCCTTTTATGGAGCTTTGATATTTTCAGGGGCAGCGGCAGTCCTCATTGAAATAATAAGGTCGGCTTTTAAAAAATATTCAGAAGTGGCTTTGGCTGTCGTCATGTCCGGCGGAATGGGCCTTGCAGTTGTGCTGATAAGCCTTGGAAAATCTTTTAATGCTGATCTTATGTCTTACCTGTTTGGCAGCTTAGTTGCTGTATCCCGCGAGGATATCATTATAATTTCAATATTGGGTTTTTTCATAATAGGTTCTGTGATATTATTGTATAGAGAGCTTTTCTCAATAACATTTGACGATGAAGCAGCTGCGGTTTTGGGTATACCTGTAAAGTGGATTAATTTTTATTTTACACTATTGACTGCGTTGGTGATTGCCCTTTCGGTTAGGGTGGTAGGAGCTCTTCTAATATCGGCTTTAATGGTAATACCAGCAGCTGTGGGACTTCAGCTGGCAACCAGTTTCAAGTCAACGTTTGTAATAGCCATTGCAGTTGCACTTTTTTCTGTCATTACGGGTATTTATACATCTTTCATATTTGATTTGGCCCCCGGGGGGACTATAGTTTTAATCGCTTCATCAATCTTAATGATTGCTATTTGCCTAAAGGGGGTTTTAAGCCGATGGATGCAGAAAAACTTTTAAAAAAGCAGCAGCTTAAGGTAACTTCTCAGCGCAAGGCCATAATCCGCGTGCTGCAAAATACGGATACGGTTTTAAGCGCTCATGATATTTTTTCAGAAGTTATTAAGACATTGCCCGGCATAAACTTTTCTACTGTTTATCGAAATCTTGACGTGCTGCTAAGTAAAGGCATTGTTTGCCGAATTACTCCTGAAAGCGGCGGAGTTCTATATGAACTGCGCAGAGAGGACGGTCATCACCATCACGTAATCTGCAAAAATTGTGGGGCTTCTATTCCTTTGGAATATTGTCCCATGGAAGATATACAGGCAAAGCTTATGGAAAAAGGGTTTACCCCTACGGAACACAGGTTTGAGATTTACGGTTATTGTGAAAAATGCAATAAGGGAGGAGAGTTAAATGAACCCTTCTAGGAAACTCATTGCCCTAGTTGTGATTGTCCTTATTATACTTGTTGGCTGTACAAAAACCAAGGAAAATGCTAATATTTCCCCAGACCCAAATACCAATACTCCGGAGGAAATATCCGAAAAAGAATCGGAAAATCAAGAGGAGCCATCGGAGTCTAGTCAAAATAATGAAAGTGAAAACAGTGATGAAACCGATGCGGAAAACGGTGAAGATGAGCTGCTATTTGAAGTTAAGAATTCCCCGTTTATTAATGGTTGGAAAATGCTGAGACTAAGAGATTATGCATATACCACTGAAGACTGGGACTCGTTTTCTTTTCAGGAAGCAAGTCCTCTTATAGCATATGAGTTGCATTTTCCGGGGAATTGGGATATTGAATACAGCGTATTTACCGACGAAAACGGCCAAAAGGTTGCAGAACTTTTCCCGCCAATTATAATGAAAGAAGGCCAGAGCTTGCTTGACAACTGGCAGGTAAGCAGCGAATGTGAATTGATTTCGAAAGAAGACATAAAAGTAAAAGACTACACCGGCGTGAGGATAATATCCAAGGCCTTTCCGCACAGCGGAGATATAGAATACTGGTACCCCCATACATACTATCTAACCGATGGCAAGCAGGTATTTGCCATGAACTTTTATACCTTGGAGCTTGACGCAGAAAAACAAAAACAATTTGATGAGATAATTGAGAGTTTCACATTTTTAGATTAAAACCACCGCTACACTGGTGGTTTTTTCATGCCCAACATTCAAATCTTTGCCGGTAAGTCTAGCTTTTATCCTACAAATTTAAACACAATTTTTAACCAAAAATCCGAAAAATGCCACCAAAGACCGATAAACCGTACTCTGTAAAGAAGGAATTTTCACAAAAAATGTTGAATATGTCCTTAAAATGGAATTCAAAATATTTGGCAAGTAATCGCGAATAAAATAACGTCGCATTAATCAAACGCTTAGGCAAACAATGCTGCTTTATGTTACTATTGCTGGGCATATATGTTTAATTTTTCGGAGGTGGTGAAAAAAACATTAGACCACTGCAAAGAAGGGAGTGAGAGAGTGCTTTCGGCTATAAAAGAATTGGGACAAATAATTATTGAGAGAGAAAAACGTGAATTGTTAGATGTTTTAGTGGAGGACCCTAACAGCAATGGAAGTTATACAAAGGTTATAACTATTGTATTTACTGTCAATGACAAGAAGGTAGAATTTACAGGTGTAGAACTAGAGCAGTATGATGCGTATAAAAGAATGAAGTATTTGTACAAGAGCGGTGCTGCAAATAGTTCTGACTTTTCGCCAACCGCAAAACTCAGTGGTAAGCCTGAAGGAACTTTTGACAGAAAAATATTAGGCTGGTTTAAAATTCTTGATAATAAGAAAGCAGAATTATCGCAATCTGAAAGGGAATTTTTAACTTCGGTTCGAGACCTGTTGGAGAAAAACAGCACAATTATCAAAAATAAGATATTAAAAATCAGAGAAGAAACACCAAAAAAAGAGGGCATTTTAATTACCATCAAATTCATACAGGACAGTAAAGCTCTTTATGTGGGAGACATTCTGGTATTTAAAAGATTATTGATTTTCATGGTGAATGAAAAAGACAATAAATTGATGCAAAAAAATAAAGTTTGCTCTATATGTGGAGAAATAAAAGAAACAGTTATGGGCAAAATTGATACTTATGCTTTTTATACTTTAGACAAGCCTGGTTTTATCACTGGAGGTTTTGATGAACAGCGAGCTTGGCGCAATTTTCCCGTTTGTCCCGAATGCAAATTTTCACTTGAGGAAGGCAAGAAATTTTTAGAAGGAAATTTAACTTTCAAATTTTGTGGAATAAAATACAATCTTATTCCCAAATTTATCATTGGTACCAAAACAGTTTCAGAAGATGTAATGGATATTTTTACAAATACTTCAAAGCTGGCATCACTCAAACAAAAAAATTTAGAACGTATAACCAATGATGAAGAGGATATTCTTGACGTATTGAAAGATGCAAATGATGTCCTTACTTTAAACTTTCTATTTATACAAAAAGTACAGGCTGCCCAACGAATACTTTTGGTAATTGAAGATGTATTTCCATCTAGGCTCCGCAGAATATTTAACGCAAAATACGCTGTTGATGTGTTATTTAATCAGAATTTTACTTTTGGGACTATCAGGAACTTTTTTGCCAAATCAGATTCCAATAAAAGAAATTATGACCTCGACAAATACTTTTTAGATATTATTGACAGAATTTTCAAAGACCGACCGATAAGCAAAACCTTTATTGTTTCCTTTATTATGAAAAAAGTAAGGGCTGAATTCATTAATGATGGATACTTTTATCCTACCGTCAAAGATGGATTGCAGGTTATGGCCTTTCTCGAAGATTTAAATTTGATAAAAGTAGGGGTGGATACAATGGAACAAAAAATATTTGACCATATGTTCGATAAATACGGCCAGATGTTTAGATCGCCTTTAAAAAGAGGATTGTTTTTGCTGGGTTCGTTGACAGAATTTTTGCTCAGAAAACAATATAAAGAGCGCAATGCAAAACCATTTTTGAAGAACCTAAAAAGTTTAAAGATGACAGAGAGGGACTTCAAAGGTTTGCTTCCCAGAGTCCAAAACAAGTTAGAGGAGTATGATTCTTTTGACAAGGGAAAACGACAGCTGGCATCAGAAGCGGCCAATTACCTTCTTCTGGCGGGAGATAATTGGGCTCTGTCCGTAGACGAACTTAATTTTTACTTTGCAGCTGGGATGAATTTAGCTGATGAAGTGGCAAAGGTTATATATCCTGATAATATGCCTGAATAACCAATTCAAAAATAATTTGGGAGGTAGATTATAATGACAACCATAAAAAATCGTTCGGAAATATTATTTATTTATGACATTACTGATGCCAACCCAAATGGTGATCCCGTAGATGAAAACAAACCTCGGATAGATGAAGAAACTGGAATAAACATAGTAACCGATGTCAGATTAAAGAGAACTATACGTGATTATTTCTACGATTATAAAAACCTTGATGTGTTTATTTTAGAATTAAGGGACGACAATGGCAATCTTAAATCTAAAGAGGACAGACTAAAAGATTTTAAAGACAATGAAGAACTTTTAAAAAGGTGCATCGATGTGCGACTTTTCGGCGCAACTACTGCAGTAAAAGATAAAACTATGACGTTAACAGGGCCTGTTCAGTTCAAATATGGCAGATCTCTTCACAGAGTAAACATAACTTATGTAAAAGGAACTACTGTCATGCCCTCCGGACAGGACAAGAAGCAGGGGACATTTACTGAAAGATACATACTCCCATATTCTTTAATAGCGTTTTATGGCATAGTTAATGAAAATGCGGCAATCAGACAAAACATAGAGTTGACCGAACAAGATGTGCTGCTTATGTTGGAAGGTATGTGGAATGGCACAAAAAATCTTATGTCTAATTCGAAAACCGGTCAAATGCCTAGGCTGCTTTTACAAGTGATATTTAAAGAAAAGAATTTTCATATTGGTGAGTTGGATAAGAGAATTAAATTTGTAACTGATAAAAACGATGAAGAGATCCGGGATATTCAGGATGGGAAACTTGAAATCAGTGAATTAATTTCTGCTTTAGATATGCATAGAGATTCTATTGATAAAATCAAATTTAAAGTTGATGAACGCCTGATTATAACGCTAGGTGGAAAGGAATCCTCATTAGAAGATGCATTAAGCGGTTTTACTATAGAGGAACTTTTGTTGTAGAGGGGTATTAGTATGAGAACTGTAGTTTTTGACATATATGGGGATTTGGGACACTTTAAAAAATTCTATACTACTTCGTCCCCTCTTACTTTTTCTTTTCCCCCACCACCAACTGTCAGGGGGATGCTTGGGGCAATTATAGGTGCAGACAAGGAAAACTATCTACAAGTGTTTTCGCATGAAAAATGCAAATTAGCCATAAGGATTCTTTCGCCCATAAGTAAAATTCGCATGGGATTAAATCATATAAACACCAAAGGTAACTATTGGATACCCATTAAGAAAGGCTCCCATGAAGCAAGGACGCAAATACGCACTGAATTTGTTAAAAATCCTGCTTATAGGATATATGTCAGCCATGAAGATAAAGAGATTTTTGACCAACTAGTCCAAAATATTATGGCCCATAAAACGGTTTTTACTTTATCACTGGGGCTTAGTGAACTTTTGGCGGACTTTAAATTTGTAGATGTTAAAGAATTTGTGCAGAGCGATAAAGGATATAAAGATATCACAACGGTAATTCCCATGAATATGATTGAAAATTATGGTATCCAATTTGAAGAGGGCAAAAAATATTTCAAAGAAAAAATGGCTATTGAAATGAATCAAGATAGGGTCGTAGAACTATATGAAGATGTGCTTTTTGAAATACAGGGCAAAACTATCAGGGCATTTACCAGCTACTGCTGGGAGGATGACAGCGGTGAGCACATCATCTTTTTCTAATTTGTATTCGCATCACAACAAGATGTTGGAAGATCATCTGATAAATGTAGCACGTTTAGCTTGCCAAAACATAACAGCTGGTTCTGTTGAAAGGATTTGCGGATATGATAAATCTATGTTGACCAGACTCGTTAAAATCTGTGGGTTATGTCATGATATAGGCAAGGCTACGGGGTATTTTCAAAAATATTTATTTGCATCTGAAGGGGAAAAAAAGACGCTAAAGAATCTTGATGAAACTCGGCATGGCTTATTATCCGCTATAGTAGGTTTTTATTCTGCTCAAGCGGAATTTGCGGTAGAAGAGAGTTTAAGCAATAATGAAAAGTCGTTTCTAGCATTTCTTGCTTTTTGGACAATAAGAAAGCATCATGGCAATTTAGAGGATATTATTGATGAAACAGGAATAACTGATAGAAATATAGATGTACTCAATGATCAAATAAAAAGCATAGATGAAGATAAACTTTCGGTATTAAATGAAAAGCTTAAAGCAGAAGGGTTGCCCCTGAATATCACAACAACTTCAATGCTGGAGTGGATAGATTTAATACGAGATGATCTTAAAGCAATTCGCCGCAGTTTAAGAAAATTAGACAGAGAAAAAAATATTGAACCTTATTTAATTACTAACTTTATTTTTTCCCTTTTAATTGATGCTGATAAGAGCGAGGTTGTACTAGGTGAATTACCTCAACGGCAGCCACCGATAATGGATTATAGAATTGTAGATAATTACAAGAGCACATTCGATGTTAAAAAGTCAGAGATAAATGCCTTGAGAGACAAAGCCTATAAAGAAGTTTTGAGCCGGGAATTGGACTTGAATGAAAGGATATATTCAATAAACCTTCCTACAGGATTAGGAAAGACCTTTATTTCGCTGGCATTCGCCTTAAAACTTAGAAGCAATATCTATAGGCAAAAGAAATATGTGCCCCGCATAATATATTCACTTCCTTTTTTAAGCATTATTGAACAAAATGCTGAGCAGTTTGAAAAAGTCTTAAATCAAGCGGGCTTTAAAGTGGATACGGATTTGCTGTTAAAACACCATCACCTATCCGAGGTATACTACAAGATCGGAGAAAACGAGTTTGAGCCAGATGAGGCAAAAATATTAATTGAGGGCTGGAATTCTGAAATCATCGTTACAACTTTTGTACAATTATTTCATACCTTAATGTCAAATAAAAATAATACTCTTCGCAAATTCCATCGGCTGTCTGGTTGTATAATCATTCTTGATGAAGTCCAGTCTATACCTTTTAAGTATTGGCTCTTGGTAAAAGAAATACTTAGAGAAGTGGTTGAAAAATTAGACTCATATGTTGTTTTTGTTACAGCTACAGAACCATTAATTTTCGAAAGACAAGAAGTGAAATCTTTGGCTGACAAAGAAAAGTACTTTAGTGCCCTGGATCGAGTTGTGATAAAGCCCCAATTGGAAAAGACTATGACAGTGGAAGAATTCGCTGAAAGTGTAAATCTTGAACCAGACAAAAGTTATCTTTTTATATTAAACACTATCAAATCGGCAAAGGCTTTCTATGAACTGCTAAAGCCAAAAACTGAGTGCATTGGGTTTCTATCAACTCATGTAATACCTAAAGAACGCTTGGATAGAATCATAAAGATGAAGCAGGGGGAAATTAGAGTTGCCGTTACTACCCAGTTAGTAGAAGCAGGTGTAGATATTGATTTTGATAAAGTATACAGAGATTTAGCGCCTTTAGACTCTATTAATCAGTCTGCCGGCAGATGCAACAGAAATGGGGATAGGCAGGGTGAAGTGATTGTCGTATCATTGAATGATGATAAAAGACGTTATTCATCATACATATACGACGATGTTCTTTTGGATATAACCGAGAGAATCCTCGAAAAGCATGAGTGTATAAGAGAAAGTGACTTTTTAAATATCATTGATCATTACTATAAAGATATGCAAGAAAAAATGGCAAGTGACAAATCCCGTGAATTGCTCTCAGCGCTTTATAGAATGAAATATGACAGTTCGGATGAATCGATAAGTATAAGGGATTTCAAGCTTATTGATAATTCATATTCGAAAATAGATGTGTTCATAGAAATAGACGATGATGCAGAAGAAGTATGGCAGGATTATCTCAAAATCAAAGAAATAAAAGATTTATTTGAGCGCAGGCTTGAGTTTAGCAAAATAAAAGCTGACTTTTATAAATATGTAGTAGCAGTGCCGATAAACGTAGATAACCTGCCGCCGGAAGTTGCGGGTTTTAGATATGTAAATATTAATAGCTTAGAAGAGTACTATGACAGAGACACGGGGTTTAAATGTCAAGGGGTGACGCCAATATGGTAATGTCCATTACAGGAACTCTGATTCAAAGTTATAACATATGTAAGCGTCAAACTTGGCTGATGGCCCATCAAATTATACCTGATCAAGAGCACCAATATATCGAATTGGGTAGGCTTATAGATGAAGAAAGCTATGATAGGGAAAAGAAAAAAATAAACTTTGAAAATGTAGTCCTAGATCTTATCAAGTCAGAAGATGGCGATATTATTGTTGGTGAAGTAAAAAAAAGTTCCAAGGCGCAGGAAAGTGCACGAATGCAACTTGCCTTTTATCTTTATAAACTTAAGCAAAGTGGGATAAATGCACGAGGCGTTTTAATGTTTCCGGAAGAGAGAAAAAGGGTGTCCATAGAACTCACACCTGATATAGAAAAAGAATTAGAGGATATGCTAGAAGATATTCAAAGGGTTATACTCAGAGAGAAGCCTCCCACTTTTAAAAAAATTGGATACTGTAAAAACTGCGGATATAAGGAGTTTTGCTTCTCATGAAAAAGCCTATATATATTTTCTCCAGCGGTGAATTAAAAAGGAAGGATAACACAATTTTTTTTGAAAATGAGCGAGGGAAAAAATACATTCCCGTAGAAAATACTAGTGAAATATATATATTCGGGGAAGTTGACATAAACAAGAGATTTTTGGAATTTGTAACACAGGCAGAGATAATAATACACTTTTTTAACCATTACGATTACTATGTGGGAAGCTATTATCCAAGAGAACATCTAAATTCAGGATACATGATTTTAAAACAGGCCGAATATTATCTTGAACCGCAAAAAAGGCAAAAGATTGCGGCTGAATTTGTTATGGGGGCTGTAAAAAATATAGGCAACGTTTTAAGATATTATTCGAACCGAGGCAAGGATTTACAATCTGTTGAAGAAAGAATCAAGGAGTTGGAAGCAAAAATATATTCAGCGCGTGATATTGAAGAACTGATGGCTCTGGAAGGCAATACGCGGGAATATTATTATAAGGCTTTTGATGTTATTTTAAATAACCCAGATTTTGCTTTTGAGCAGAGAACTCGTAGACCACCGCAAAATAACCTAAACACGCTTATAAGTTTTGGCAATTCATTAATTTATGCAATTGTACTTAGCGAAATATACAAGACACATTTAGATCCAAGAATAGGTTTTTTACATGCTACAAATTTTCGACGTTTTACTTTAAACTTAGATGTGGCAGAAATATTTAAACCAATTATTGTTGATAGGGTTATATTTACTTTGATTGGAAGAAATATGATAAGTAAAGACGATTTTGAAAAGAGCACCAACGGGTTAGTGCTAAAAGAAAAAGGGCAACAAGTTTTTATCGCAGAAATGGAAAACAAACTAAGAAGTACTTTTAATCATAGAAGTTTAGGGAGAAATGTATCCTACAGGAGACTTATAAGGTTAGAGTTGTATAAGTTAACAAAACACCTTATAGGTGAGGAAGAATACAAAGCATATGTGGCAAAATGGTAATTTAAAAGTCGTCGACCACCAATAATGCAAAAACCCTTGGAGGTCGACGACTTTTTTGTATTTGTCAGCATAGGGCTCAAAGGCTTGTAAATCAACAGAAACGGTGGTATAATAAAATAAAAACAAAATATTAAGAAATTATTCTTGTAAAACACAAAGTCCTTATTTAACGCCATTTTAATGGGTTTTTAGCCTACCTATAAGGGATTGAAACACTTGTGCAGAATGGATGTAAACATACCCTTCTTTTTCCGTTTTTAGCCTACCTATAAGGGATTGAAACAAAACCTCATAGATGAAAAGATTGCCTATTTGCTCGCAAGTTTTTAGCCTACCTATAAGGGATTGAAACACATAGACCAGTATCACGGCTTCCACAAGGAGTTTGCCCGTTTTTAGCCTACCTATAAGGGATTGAAACTTGACAGCGAACCTGAAGGATATTGGAGTAAAAAAGGTTTTTAGCCTACCTATAAGGGATTGAAACTAACAGCCGATAAATACTTGAATTTATTTAAAATTTGTTTTTAGCCTACCTATAAGGGATTGAAACATCCATAACGGAGGAGAGGAGAATGTAGTATATCTACCGTTTTTAGCCTACCTATAAGGGATTGAAACATAATTTGGAGTTTTGCGTTTGATAATACTTTGTTGCGTTTTTAGCCTACCTATAAGGGATTGAAACCCGCCAAAGACCCTTGCCCTACTGATGTAGTTTCAGTTTTTAGCCTACCTATAAGGGATTGAAACACTATTTCTATTATACCCGTTTTTTCCCTCATCTGCGTTTTTAGCCTACCTATAAGGGATTGAAACCTCTCCTTTTTTGTATCTGAATATATATGTGTATATGGTTTTTAGCCTACCTATAAGGGATTGAAACCTCCTACCGCTTCAATAATTGCCGGTGGCACAAGGTCGTTTTTAGCCTACCTATAAGGGATTGAAACCGTCATCGGGAACGGAACATATAGCGGAGATGGCGAAGGTTTTTAGCCTACCTATAAGGGATTGAAACATTTCAATATTGTT
Organism: Tepidanaerobacter sp. GT38; assembly: GCF_021991635.1. Classification (GTDB taxonomy): domain Bacteria; phylum Bacillota; class Thermosediminibacteria; order Thermosediminibacterales; family Tepidanaerobacteraceae; genus DTU063. Next base: position 3,513 of record NZ_JAFFJA010000025.1, on the reverse strand, counting down.
TTAGCTATTACGCTTATGCTCAAGTTTTTAGCCTACCTATAAGGGATTGAAACAGAGCATATTCTGCCCATTCTATTGCTTTCTCTTGATACGTTTTTAGCCTACCTATAAGGGATTGAAACCGTATGACATATATTTTTGTAGTTTCTGTTGATTCAGTTTTTAGCCTACCTATAGGGGATTGAAACTGTCCGCAAAAGCTATTTTTGCAAGCTCGAGAAGGGTTTTTAGCCTACCTATAAGGGATTGAAACTACCTGTGAACTACCCCCACCTATAGAGGTGGTGGCGTTTTTAGCCTACCTATAAGGGATTGAAACAGAATTAAAAAAGCTATATAACAAAAATCATTATGAGTTTTTAGCCTACCTATAAGGGATTGAAACATAGCAATAAATACCGCTCTTGCAATTATTTAAAGAGTTTTTAGCCTACCTATAAGGGATTGAAACACAGAGTAAAGATATATGATGAAAACAACAATTATGGTTTTTAGCCTACCTATAAGGGATTGAAACCATTCAACTACCGAAAATGAGGCCATAAAAATAACTAATAAGTTTTTAGCCTACCTATAAGGGATTGAAACAGCGGTTGTGCAACAAACGTTGAAGCAAAATCACGATGTTTTTAGCCTACCTATAAGGGATTGAAACCTACTGTACCGTAAACATAGCTTTCGGCTACGTTTTGTTTTTAGCCTACCTATAAGGGATTGAAACATATCCATAAATCTCCCGGCTTTGTTATCGGTTCCTGTTTTTAGCCTACCTATAAGGGATTGAAACTTTTCTGAAACTCCTTCAATTCTTGCATTATTGGTGGCGTTTTTAGCCTACCTATAAGGGATTGAAACTGGATTGGAGAGTGTAAAAAAATATGGACCCGTGGGTTTTTAGCCTACCTATAAGGGATTGAAACAACCTAACGTTTTATAGTCTATGCTGAACTTCTTTGTTTTTAGCCTACCTATAAGGGATTGAAACTTCTTTCCATAACTATTTTGGAAGCTGCCGTTACCATGTTTTTAGCCTACCTATAAGGGATTGAAACCACTTATAAAGAGATGGGGCGTTGGTATTGCTACTAAGTTTTTAGCCTACCTATAAGGGATTGAAACAACAATAGCCAATGCAGTATTAATTGCTATACTCACCGTTTTTAGCCTACCTATAAGGGATTGAAACCCTGGTCCCCGGCGGTCTCATAAGTTACATATACCTTGTTTTTAGCCTACCTATAAGGGATTGAAACCTCATCTAATTGGGAGGGTGTCCTCCTAGAGAACTTTAGTTTTTAGCCTACCTATAAGGGATTGAAACATTATATCAGCCAAAGAGTGCAGTGCCGGATTGACTTGTTTTTAGCCTACCTATAAGGGATTGAAACAAGGCAGTTCAGCGCGGAGAGCAAGCCAATATCGATCGTTTTTAGCCTACCTATAAGGGATTGAAACCCATGAGGTTAGGGATGACGGCCGCATTGTGCTTAACCGTTTTTAGCCTACCTATAAGGGATTGAAACTAGTTTTTAATTTACGCATTTTGTATCAACCTCCATAGTTTTTAGCCTACCTATAAGGGATTGAAACGCTTGCACGACGAGGCGTATTTTGCGGCAGTGATGGTTTTTAGCCTACCTATAAGGGATTGAAACCCGTTTGGCGGATACGCGGCAAGTGAACATCTACAGGTTTTTAGCCTACCTATAAGGGATTGAAACCTACGATAATAAATGCAACATTCCCATAAATCTAATGTTTTTAGCCTACCTATAAGGGATTGAAACGCAAAACAATACACAGACCAAGAAGTAGGTGAAGTTGCGTTTTTAGCCTACCTATAAGGGATTGAAACGTGGATGAGGGCCGTCCGTAGAACCGTAGATCGGTCCGTTTTTAGCCTACCTATAAGGGATTGAAACTATTCGGATTCAGCTTTTTCTAAGCTTTTTTGTGCATTTGTTTTTAGCCTACCTATAAGGGATTGAAACAATCTTTTCTTCCGGCTGAGGGATGCCGGAGTAAACGTTTTTAGCCTACCTATAAGGGATTGAAACGCTTTCAAAAGTTCTTGCCATCTTTCAGACTCTGGGGTTTTTAGCCTACCTATAAGGGATTGAAACCAGTTTTAGGGAACTTTTCTAATGCATAATCTCTAGTTTTTAGCCTACCTATAAGGGATTGAAACTCAAAACAGGTAGAGGACGTCTTGCCGGAGATTTAGTTTTTAGCCTACCTATAAGGGATTGAAACCCGCTTGCTGTATCAGCCTTACGTCGGGCATCTAGAGTTTTTAGCCTACCTATAAGGGATTGAAACTGCGAAATTTATCACCAAGCTACCAAAACCGGTTTCTTGTTTTTAGCCTACCTATAAGGGATTGAAACTTGCATTTGCCGGCATGATCACTTTATCACCAGCCAGTTTTTAGCCTACCTATAAGGGATTGAAACCTTTCTCAGCCCACTTTGGGTCGTCTGTCCACGCCCAGGTTTTTAGCCTACCTATAAGGGATTGAAACTTCTTCATCAGTCAGCTTATCTATACCACGTTGACGGGTTTTTAGCCTACCTATAAGGGATTGAAACATAATATTCCGCCTAAAGTATAAGGCATTTTGCTTCCGTTTTTAGCCTACCTATAAGGGATTGAAACGCTGTTTTGAATCCAGCGTAATATTCCCGACTTCCTTCGTTTTTAGCCTACCTATAAGGGATTGAAACTGGAGACATAGATATGTCAGAGCGAGGCCAGAAAGGTTTTTAGCCTACCTATAAGGGATTGAAACTATATAGCTATTCTTGCCTCTACGGCTCCAGTAGTGGGTTTTTAGCCTACCTATAAGGGATTGAAACAAGACTTTGCCGAGTTAGCGGCCAATGTGGAAAGAGGTTTTTAGCCTACCTATAAGGGATTGAAACGCCCAACCGTGGAAATTCTATTTCATTCATACTTCTAAGTTTTTAGCCTACCTATAAGGGATTGAAACTATCTCCTTGAATTTTTCTGGATCTTGGATATGTAAGTTTTTAGCCTACCTATAAGGGATTGAAACTTGGTCCCTTCCAGCCTGCTTCAATAAGGATATGGAGAGTTTTTAGCCTACCTATAAGGGATTGAAACTTGTCTGACCAACAAAGGTCAAATAAATCCTTTTACGTTTTTAGCCTACCTATAAGGGATTGAAACATTTGCTCCGGCAGATCCAAAGCCTCTGCTTTGGTCACGTTTTTAGCCTACCTATAAGGGATTGAAATCAGCTGAACAAGTAGGAGCGGCACCATCTTCGCACGGTTTTTAGCCTACCTATAAGGGATTGAAATAATGCTCCGCTTGGATCATTTTCCCGTCTGTCTTTAAGTTTTTAGCCTACCTATAAGGGATTGAAACTACAAAACTTAGTGCCTGCCAGCAAATACAACATCGTTTTTAGCCTACCTATAAGGGATTGAAACGAAAATTTACGGGGGTCTTCAAGTGCAAAGGTATTAGTGCTTATGTTAATTTAAAAGT
>NZ_JAFFJA010000024.1 GCF_021991635.1 Tepidanaerobacter sp. GT38 | reverse complement strand
TTTACGGGTGGTCATGATTGATGTTTTGCAGGTTTTTAATGTTTTTTGGTGAAATAATAGTAATATGGGAGTTGAAGATTATGAGAAAAATGCTGTTAGTCGACGGGAATAGTCTCCTTCATAGGGCCTTTCATGCACTGCCGCCCCTTCGAACGTCTAAGGGGGTGCATACAAATGCAGTATATGGTTTTCTAAATATGCTGTTTAGAATTTTGCAGGAAGAAAAGCCTGATTATATAACCGTAGCCTTTGACAAAAAAGGCCCTACTTTTCGGCATACTGAGTATGCAGCATATAAGGCTACGCGTCCAAGGACTCCAGATGAGTTAATAGGCCAGTTCGATATATTAAAAGATATATTAGTGGCCCTTCGCATTAAGTTTTTTGAAGTGGAAGGATTTGAAGCAGATGACATCTTAGGAACCCTTTCAAAAAAAGGAGAAAAGGCTGGAATATTTTCTATAGTAGTAACGGGTGACAAAGATGCGCTGCAGCTTGTGTCTTCAAATACAAGTGTAATGCTTACCAAAAAGGGTATTTCCGATTTAGAGGTTTACGACCCGGCAAAAGTGAAAGCAAGGTATGGCATTTCAGCTGAATGTATTACAGATATGAAAGGCTTGATGGGTGACAAATCTGACAATATTCCGGGTGTGCCTGGAATAGGAGAAAAAACAGCGGCAAAATTAATCCAAGAATTTGGCACATTAGATAATATTTTAAAAAATACCCATCAACTTAAGGGAAAACTTAGGGAAAATTTAGAAAAACACAGCGATCAAGCCATTATAAGCAAACATTTAGCCACAATTGTAACAGACGTGCCTTTAGACTTTGGATTTGAGGACATTGCATACCGCGAACCCGATTATGATACTTTAATGACCCTTTTTAGAGAGTTAGAATTCTACAGTTTAATTGAAAGACTAAAGCCAAAAGACAATGCTGTCCAACAAGTAAAACAAGTTGCCGAGAAAACCATGAAAATCCATAATGCTGACGACTTTCAAAATTTGGTGCATGAGATTACTGCTGAAAGACAAATCGCGGTAATTGCCGATGCAAAGCGTAAAGACTTAAAGTCATTTAAAATAAACGGCATTTACATTTCGGTAAATGATAAGAGCTTTTTCATTGATGCTCCTTGGCTGGAGGATAAGAACTTATTAACTGAGCTCAAGTCCATTTTAGAAGATAGTGACATATATAAGATTACCCATGACGGTAAGCTCCTGAGAAATGTTTTGAGGCAGCTTGATATAGATTTCGTAAGTCAATTTGATGTGATGCTGGCAGCTTACCTTTTGGAGCCTTCAAAGCCCAAATATGACATAACTACATTAGTTATGGAATATTTAGGGGAAAAGATCAGTGAAACAGCAGACTTAGGTGAAAAAATTGCATACCTTTACAAATTAAAAGAGGCTCTTGATGATAAGATACGTGAATATAACATGGAAAGTCTCTTTTACGATGTAGAAATGCCTTTAAGCGTGGTTTTAGCTGATATGGAAAATGCCGGTATAAAAGTAAATCCTGATAAACTAAAGGAGCTGGGGGCCAAGTTTGGCAGGAAACTAGGTTATCTTACTGAAGACATATACAGTAAAGCCGGCATGGAATTTAACATCAACTCACCTAAGCAATTGGGTGAAGTGCTGTTTGAGAAGTTATCCTTGCCCGTGATAAAGAAAACAAAGACAGGCTATTCAACAGATGCGGAAGTCCTTGAAAAATTGCGGCCAAGTTTTCCCATAGTGGAAAGCATTCTGGAATATAGATTTTTAATGAAAATGAAGTCTACTTACGCAGATGGCCTTTTGGCTTTGGTAGATAAAGATACCGAGAGAATATACACCAATTTTAATCAGACAGTAACATCAACTGGACGAATAAGCAGCACGGAGCCCAATCTGCAGAACATACCCGTAAAGACAGAAGAAGGCAAACAGATCAGAGGAGTTTTTACCGCCGATGGGCCAGGACATGTGCTTTTATCAGGAGATTATTCCCAGATAGAATTAAGGGTCCTAGCTCACATTTCTGAAGATAAGAGTTTAATTGAAGCCTTTATAAAAGGGGAGGATATACATACCCGGACGGCAAGCGAGGTATTTGAAGTTCCACCGGAAGATGTGACGCCATCTCTTAGAGACAAGGCAAAGGCAGTAAATTTTGGAATTGTCTACGGAATTAGCGACTATGGCCTAGCCCAAGGGTTAGGTATATCTAACCAGGAGGCCAAAGCATACATAGATGCTTATTTTAAGCGTTATCCCGGTGTGAGAGACTATGTGAGAGAAACCATCAGACAAGCGAAACTATCAGGTTATGTGACGACACTGCTCAACCGACGTCGGTATATACCGGACATAAATAGCAGAAACTATCATCTACGCTCATTTGCTGAGCGCACAGCCATGAACACGCCAATTCAGGGTAGCGCTGCAGATATCATTAAAGTTGCCATGGTTAAGATATATAGGCATTTGAAAGAATATAACCTGAAAGCCAAGATTTTACTGCAGGTCCATGATGAGCTGATTTTGGACGTGCCAGAAGATGAGCTTTCCTTAGTTAAGCAAATATTAAAACAGGACATGGAAAATGCCATACCCTTGAAAGTACCCCTTGTAGTAGACTTTACTCATGGATATACTTGGGAAGAATTATAGGGAGGAATATGTATTGCTTGTTGTGGGTCTCACAGGCAGCATAGCCTGTGGCAAGAGTACGGTCTCCTTATTGCTTAAGGAGAAAGGTGCTGTTATAATAGATGCTGATAAAATAGCACGGCAAATAATGCAGCCGGGTAAACCTGCATGGATTAAAGTTGTTAACCATTTTGGGCAGCAAATATTGAAAGAAAATAACGAAATAGATAGAAAGAAACTGGCAGATATTGTATTTGAAGATTTAGAGCAACTAAAGCGGCTCAATAGCTTTACACACCCAGAAATTTTAAAAGAAATAAAACACCAATTGGAGTATTACGAAAAACTACAGAAAGAGGTTATCGTTATAGATGCTGCACTGCTCATAGAAGTGGGGTTGCATAAAATAGTAGATGAAGTTTGGGTAGTGGTGGCTGACGAAAAAATACAGCTTGAAAGGTTGATGACTCGGGAAAAGAATCTTAGCATAAAACAAGCTATGGATAGGATAAAATCCCAAATGCCGCAAAAAGAAAAATTAAAATATGCCCATAGAGTGATTGACAACAATGGCAGTATCGAAAATACCCAACTTCAAGTTGATAAGATATGGAGGGAAATATCGAAACGGTGGTTAAAAAAATCGCAGTAATTTTAGTAATAATACTTGGCTTTGTTGCTCTATATAACAATATCTCCTGGTTTATGTGCTACATATATCCACTGAAGTACGAACAATCAATTATCAAGTATTCGGCTGAGTACGGTGTGGACCCGTATCTTGTGGCATCAGTAATAAAAGTTGAAAGCAACTTTTCGCCTAAAGTTGTATCAGAGCGGGGAGCCATAGGTCTTATGCAACTTATGCCGAAAACTGCTATGTGGGCAGCAGAACAGATGGGAATTGAAAATTTTCAGATTGAAAATCTTCAAAACCCGGATTTAAATATTAGGATAGGAACTTGGTATTTGTCTTCACTGCTTAACGAATTTGACAACGATATAATACTTGCCCTCGCAGCTTATAACGGAGGCCAGGGAAATGTGGCTAAATGGCTGGCACAAGGCAAGATGCAGCAACAAAAAGAAGAAGAAATTCCATTTCCAGAGACTAGAAATTTTGTGATGAGAGTTAAAAAATCCTACAAATGGTACAAGCGACTCTATAAGCTTTAGAGTTAATATGTTGTAGAAACGCAATTTAATTTTTGCATGCAAAAAGTAATATTAATATAAAACATTGAGAGAGAGGTTTGTTTCATGAAAGAAATCAAGACATTAAGTGATGTAAAAAATATTAAAGTTAATTCAAGGCGTATATATTCTGCCAACCACGATGAAATACTAGCTGGAATGACAACGGATATATATTTCATTAAGACAATGGAAATTTTGCGACATATGGGTCTTTCTCAAAAAGAAGTAGTAGCAGAAGTATTTCCCAGGAGATCCGGTGTAATGTGTGGCACGCAAGAGGTCCTTAACCTTTTGCAAGATAAGGACGTTGAAATTTATGCGCTGCCTGAAGGCGAAACTTTTGAAGCAAAAGATACAGTAATGAGAATAATAGGCCCCTATGAAGAATTTGGCATATATGAAACTGTTCTGCTCGGCATGCTGGCACACTCCAGCGCTTGGGCAACTGCTGCACGGGAGTGCCGGGAAGCAGCTGGAGAAGTATCCTTTATCTGTTTTGGCGCAAGGCATGTTCACCCTGCTGTAGCTCCTGTTATGGAAAGAGCTGCCATAATAGGAGGTGCCAATAATGCCAGCTGCATTTTAGCAGCTAAACTCCTGGGCAGAGAACCATCAGGGACTATACCTCATGCGGCTATGCTAGTAGCAGGAGATACTGTTTCTGTAGCAAAAACCTACAATGAAATCATGCCTGCCGATTCTCCCAGAATAATTCTTGTAGATACATTTAAAGATGAAGCAGAAGAAGCTCTTAATTTAGCTGAAGCCTTAGGCAAAGATTTAGAAGGTATAAGACTTGATACACCCAGTGAGCGCGGGGGAGTAACACCGGCTCTAGTTCACGAGATTAGAAATCGACTGAATCAAAAGGGTTATGACTATGTGAAGATATTTGTATCGGGCGGGCTTACACCTGAACGGATAAAAATACTTTTGGAAGCAGGAGCAGATGCCTTTGGAGTAGGAAGCTATATATCCGGCGCTACTCCCATTGATATGACCATGGATCTAAAAATGGTGGACGGCACACCTATTGCCAAAAGGGGTCGCATCCCCGGATTAAAGGATAACCCCAAACTTAAAAGGTTGAAACTTAGAACAAACAAATAACTATTTTAAATCAGGAAACCAAAGGGCTATTTCACGCGTTGCACTCTCAGGGCTATCTGCAGCATGGACAAGGTTTTCAGTTGTGGAAGTGGCATAGTCTCCCCGTATGGTGCCCGGCATTGCATCTTCAACTTTGGTTGCGCCGTTGATTAAACGTGCGAGTTTAATTGCATTAGGTCCTTCCAAAACCATTGCTATAACTGGCCCTGATGTTAAGTAAGCAATAAGCTCAGGGAAAAATGGCTTTGAGACATGTTCAGCATAGTGCTTTTTTGCAAGTTCTTCTGAGACTTGCATGAGCTTTAAAGCGGTTATTTTCAAACCTTTTTGCTCATACCTTGTTATGATGTTTCCCACAAGGCCGCGGCGAATTCCATCCGGCTTTATCATAACAAAAGTTTTTTCCATAGCTCACCTCTTAAGTTTTTTATACATATTAGCAAAAATCAGTGCTTTAAGCAAGATTTGCCATGTTGTCTATGAAAATTATTGGAATTTGACCCCAAATAACCGGTAATATATAATTTTACTAGGGAGGTCGTCAGGACAAAAATTTCATCACCTGACGACCGACATTTATATCTTGATGATTTTTACTCTTTTGGAGGCTGTTATGAAATATAAAAAACTGGTTATTTTAACCCTGGTTTTGACTTTGTTAATTTCAGCGTGTTCGCCTTCTTCCTTAAATTTGCCTGAGGAGGCTAACACAGCAGAACAGGAAGATTTAGGTTCACCACAAAGCGGTGGCACTATAAACTTGGCCACTACCAGTACACTAAACTTAAATCCTTTACTTGCAAATGACGATGAAACAATGGCAATCCTAAGCCTTATTTTTGAAGGCCTTGTAAAAATCGACGAACAAGGCATGGCGCAACCTGCTCTTGCTGAAAGCTGGCAAATAAGCGATGATGGCAAAACATATACTATAAACCTTAGGCCAGATGTGAAATGGCACAATGGAGAGCGTTTTACTTCAATTGATGTAAAAGCAACCTTTGATAAAATTATGGAGCTAAAAAAGCAAAAAAACAACAAAGATTTACCTAGATATGATGAATTTGATAATATCCAAAGCTATGAAGCTTCTGATGACAATACCTTTATTATAACTTTAAAAGCGCCTGATGCGGATTTTTTATGTGAAATTAACCGAGGGATACTTCCAGCTTCATTTCTCGAGGCTTCTACAACCAAGAAAGATAAAAGTGAGCAGGAATCAAATTTTGAATTAATAGGCACAGGTCCATTTAAAGTAATTAATGCAACAAATAATTCGGTTACCTTAAAAAGAAACGATAACTACTTTGGTAAAGTGCCATATATTGAAGAAATAAATATTAACATATATCCTGATAACACTTCTATAAAAGAAGCTTTTAACAACGGTGCTATTGATATGATTTTTGCGGATCCGGTTGACTGGAATATATTCGAAGAGATGGAAAATGTCTACTTATTGCAATATCCGTCCAGGTATTTTGAATTTGTAGCGGTAAATCTCAGCAATCCCATACTCAGTGATGCAAATGTTCGCCAGGCATTGCTTATGGGAATTGATCGAAATAGGATACTGCAGGACACGACCTTGGGTAGGGGAATAGTAATCGACGGGCCAATTTTACCATATTCGTGGGCTTTTAACTCGCAAATACAGCACATAACACATAGCAAAAAAATGGCAGCACAGCAGTTGGAGGCAGCAGGTTGGAAAGATGAGGACAGTGATGGAATTTTAGAAAAGGCTATCGGAAATAAAAAATACAAATTGGAATTTGAATTATTGGTCAATACCGACAACGCTGCTCGTTACCAGACGGCATCCCACATAGTAAATAACTTAAAAGATCTGGGGATCTCTGTGAAATTAGTCAATGCCACATGGGATGAATTGACACAGAAGGTTATGAGCAAAAAGTATGATGCTGCGATTATGGGTTGGAAGCTGGCTGCAAATCCTGATTTGCGTTTTATGTTTGCCAGCAGCGAAATAAAGAATGGATACAATTTTGTATCATATTCAAATCCAGAGCTTGATGATATATTAAACAGAGCCGCCACTGACCATAAAAACCAAAAGGAATTGTTGTACAGAGCTCAGGAGATTATAAATAAAGATTTGCCCTATTTGTTCTTATATAGCCCTAACAAAGTCCTGGCTATAAATAAGCGATTAAAAGGTGTGAAACCTAATCCTGTCAACATATACAGTGACATAAGCGATTGGTGGGTTGATGAGTGAACCAAACTCTGGCTCATCTATACAAAAACGTGAAATTGCTATTGACACAAACTCAATTAACATATATAATAAATTATGCATTCTGCGGAGATGGCGGAACTGGCAGACGCGTACGTTTGAGGGGCGTATGGGTTCTCCCGTGCGGGTTCGATTCCCGCTCTCCGCACCATAATAAGCAAATTAGCCCATAAGGGCTTTTTTTATTGCTATCGAAAAAAAGCAAGCAAGTATTTTAGTCGAATACTTGTTTGCTTTTTTTATGGAAAAATTGTCTACCGCGTTATCCCAAATATTTTACATAATAAAGTAAAAAACCTCCAAGCAGAAAGCAAGTTTATAAATAAGAAAGTCGCTTTGTCTGAAACTGAAATTTAGTTTTGAGACAAGCCTTTTTATTAACCTCTAGAAAATCAGAATAGTAAGACATACACAGATTGATGTATATTTTTAAGCAATGTTGTATAATAATATTATGTTTTTGCAGCAAACACATTTGGTTTTTGGGGGTGGAAATTTTTATTAATTAATAAAAATAATAACAAGGAGGGATGTTTTTGGAGGAGAAATTATTAAACATCTTAAGCGCTATTAATGATGTTGTGTGGGGTCCCCCGATGCTGATTCTCCTGGTTGGTACTCATGTTTTTTTGACTTTTAAATTATTAGGAATACAAAGATACACATTCAAAGGTATAAAGCTTTCATTAGCAAAGTCTTACGAAGGTGAGGGAGATGTCAGCCACTTTGGGGCTCTTACCACTGCATTAGCGGCTACCGTTGGAACCGGTAATATAGTAGGTGTTGCTACTGCCGTAGGGCTTGGTGGACCAGGAGCTGTTTTCTGGCTGTGGATCACGGGGGTATTTGGGATTGCCACTAAATATGCCGAAACCCTTCTCGCCGTAAAATATCGTACAAAAAATGAACTGGGTCAAATGGCCGGCGGCCCCATGTATGTTATGGAAAGGGGCATGGGGATGAGATGGCTGGGTATAATTTTTGCGTTTTTTACGTCTATTGCGGGATTTGGCATAGGGGTTACGGCTCAGTCCAACTCCATATCGGATTTGATGGAATCTACATTTAATATTCCCACGTGGGTTACCGGGCTAATAGTCGCATTATCAGTTGGAATAGTAATTATCGGCGGTATAAAAAGCATAGCAAAAGTGTGTGAAAAACTTGTTCCTTTCATGGCTATAGTTTATATCTTAGGTTGCTTGATAATTTTAGGTTTAAACATCTCTGCTTTACCTGGGGCTATAGCTCTTATAATAAGCAGTGCTTTTAAGGGTCAGGCAGTGATCGGGGGCTTTGCGGGAGCCACCGTCATGCATGCAATCAGGTATGGTGTGGCTCGAGGGCTGTTTTCTAATGAATCGGGTCTTGGCAGTGCCCCTATAGCTGCAGCAGCTGCTCAGGCTCCCAATGCAGCACATCAGGCATTGGTTCAAATGACGGGAACCTTTTGGGATACGGTAGTGATATGCCTTTTGACAGGCCTTATGTTAGTAACCACCGGAAGCTGGCAAACAGGCCTTAAAGGAGCTGAACTTACCAAAGCTGCTTTTGAACAGATCCCCATTGTGGGTCCTATAACGCTGACCTTAGGTCTCTTAACATTTGTTTATTCTACTATTTTAGGTTGGTCATATTATTGTGAAAAAGCTGTAGAATATTTACTCGGTACCCCGGCCATTGTACCTTATCGTTGGCTGTGGACTATAGCGGCATTTGTGGGTGCTGTTGCCAAATTGGATGTTGTATGGGCATTTGCCGATATGTTCAACGGTCTAATGGCAATTCCTAACCTTATATCGTTAATAGCACTAAGCGGGGTCTTAGTAGCTGAAACGAAGAAATATGTTTGGCAAGACAATATCATGGCAAATGATTTGAACGAGAAAAATTAATGGGATAAGAATGTGTGAAAAAGGTTGATGTCATATCAGCCTTTTTTCGTATTAGCCTGAAGGTGTAAAGCCTTCATATTTCTCTGGCTGAGCTTAATTTGCGCATTTTTAAAATTAATTTCGCTCTGTCAAATAATGCCTACAATGATGTTTTTTAATCTCGCAGGAAAATGGCATATATAAAAAGGCCGTATATGGGTAATATACGGCCTTTGTGTTTATTGGGACTTTAAAAACTGCGAGAATATTGAGAGACCCGTTTTAAACATGTCGCAGTCGTTACCAAATCCAATTCTCAAAAAACCAGGCATTTCAAAACACTCTCCTGGCACCATTAGCAGTTTATACCTTTCGTAGAGTTCTTCGCACAGCTTTTCAGAGGAAAGAGCAATATTTTTCAAGCGAGGAAACATCAACACGCCGGCTTTGGGCTTTACGTAGTCAAAGTAATCCTCATGCTCTTTTAACCATTTTAAGAAAAACTCTAGGTTTTCTCTCGCAATACTCAAATTTCTCTCCATGACCTTGTCTGTATTTTTAAGGGCGAAAGTTGCCAGAAAGTCATTTATGGGAGAATTGCTTATTGAAGTATAATCTTTCCATTCCCAACAGGCGTTAACTATATCTTCAGGACCTGCAATCCAGCCTAAGCGAAGGCCTGAAAGGCCATAGGATTTTGACATGCTGCCTACGCTTATGGCCTTTCTTGAAAGACTTCTGCCATGTGGAGGAATGACGTTAGGATACAGGACAAAATCATGATAAACTTCATCGCATAGGACCCAAAAATCTCCTTCTTCAGCCCAGGAGAGAATGGTTTTAAGCTGGTCTTCAGAGATTACAGCTCCGGTAGGATTATGGGGAATATTGAGGACAATAAGTTTAGTGTTCTTATCGATGAGCCTTTTCAGTTCATCGATATCGGGCTCATAGCCCTTATCTATATCCATTTTCCAATATTTAACATTAGCTCCCCGGGCTTCAGCCGTAGAATATAAGGCCTGATATGCTGGAAATTGCACTATGACTGTGTCGCCCGGTTTTACCAGCACATTTGTGACTAAGAAATCAGCCTCAATAGCACCTGTTGTAATCAATATATTTTCCGGTTTTGTTTCGCGGTAAAAGCTGGATATTACTTCTCGTAACTCTTGCCTGCCGGTGGTTGGATTATAGCCTATTTTGATTTTTAAAAGTTCTTTTATTAACTCGTCTTTGTCGCCAAGGGATAACAGTTCATCTAAAGTGAAGGGCTTAGCATCGGTTTCGGCAAGATTATATACTGCATCATTTTCATATGTATTCATCCACCGCTCAACAGCGAAAGTCTTTATTTCCATAAAAAGCAACTCCTTCGATATTTTTCATATAAAGTAATTATACAAAATCACAATTCCCATTCCCAAAAGCACAGTGGCAAACATGTTTTTTGTTTTATAAGCCAACGGAAAAGTCAAAACAGCAGCAATCAATAGGGGATTTGAAAAACCGATGTTTAATTTATTTTCTGTCATGAGCACACCGGGAAAAAGCAGAGCAGAAAGCACAGCTGCTGGGACAAAATTCAAAAATTTGACGAAGACTTTTGGAATCTCCTGCTTAGATAAAAGGGTGGCTGGCAGCATTCTTGACAAATATGTTACAAATCCCATGCCAAGGACAAGGCAGATGTAATTTAAATCAATTTTCATCAATTAACACCCCAATCGCGGCTGCAATAACCGTTGCTAAAATAACGTTCCAGTTGCCTGGAATTATATGTATAAAAAATATAGAAAGAAGGCCCGAGATTAATGCAATTAAGATAAATCTCGCATTTTTAAACTGCATGCATAAAAGGGCGAGAAACATTCCTGGAAGGGCAAAATCAAACCCCAAGGCCTTCGTATCTGGGATTAGATTGCCTAAGGTTGTACCAATTATTGTACTTAAAACCCAACAGGAATAAGCAGTAATATAAAGACTAAAATAGTAGATATGGGAGAGGGGCCTTTGTTCTGCATCAGTTATGCTCACGGCAAAAGTTTCATCTGTTATGAAGAACGATATCAGAGGAATTAAACTTTGTTTTATTTCGCGAAAGTAAGGTGCCAGCGAAGCGCTAAATAGAAAATGCCGCAAGTTTACCAAAAAGGTAGTGATAATTATTGGAATAGCGCTTGTTCCCGAACCCAGCATGTCAACGGCAATGAATTGGGCAGATCCAGCGTATACAAAAAGTGACATTAATCCCATTTGCATAGGGCTAAACCCTGAGTCAGCCGCCATTACCCCAAGGGCAAAGCCTACAGGTAAATATCCCATCACGATAGGAAACACCCTTTTTATTGCGAAAAGGAATTCTTCTTTTTTATGCATAATTATCCCTCTAAACTGCATAATAATTAAATCCTATAATAGCAAATTGCCAAGAAGAATGTCAATAATGACTTTACATAAGGCTACGGTATTTTATTGCGCGGCCTTACCAATTGTGGTATTATTTTCATAAAATAATCAGTAAAAAAGACTTGCTTTTTGCAAGGAGGAAATTTTAATGAAAGCTTTGCTAGTTATCGATATGTTGGTAGACTTTATTGATGAAAAGGGAGCTTTAAGCGTGGGACCCGCAGGTCAAAAAATAGTTCCATTTGTAAAAGAAAAGGTTGAAGAGTTTAGGGAAAAGGGCTATCCCGTTGTTTTTATTTGTGACAATCATGAAAGAGACGACAAAGAATTTGATATGTTTCCACCTCATTGCATAGCTCAGACAAAAGGTGCCCGGATAATTGAGGAACTTAATGTGAAGGATGAAGACAAAATAATAAGAAAAAGACGCTACAGTGCCTTTTTTGGGACTGATTTGGATCTTTACTTAAGAGAAAAGGGAGTTGATGAGCTGTTTTTAGTGGGTGTCTGTACCAATATCTGTGTACTATATACCGCTGCCGATGCGCGAAACTTAGCCTACAAGGTAAATATTTACAAAGACGGAGTAGCATCCTTTGATGAAAAGGCCCATGAATTTGCATTAAACGAAGCAGAAGCAACTTTAGGCTGTCGTGTAATCTAATGGTTATGGCAGTCACAGTCCCTGTGGGTATTTGAATGGCTGCAGCCTTTATGCATATGATTATGGTTGTGATGGTTATGATTGTGATGTTCACAGCAAGTGGACGTTTTTACTATCTTTATGCTGTCTAGCTGAGCTTTTAGATTCGCTTTTACAGCATCAATATAAAGTCTGCGCAGGTACGCCTGCTCTTTTTTTTCTTCCTCAGACAGACCTTCACTTTGCTGCTTTTTATAAAGTGCATTGATGCGGGCAATTTGTTCTTTTGATATCATAAACAATTTTCCTTTCAAGTTTTTAGTCAAAAGAATATGAGTATAATATCATTATAAAGTTTTTTTTAAAAAATACAAAGGGTGATAAAGGTGAATTTAAAACAGGAAGTGATTTGCTTTGCAAAGAAAATAGGCTTTGATCGAGTAGGGTTTACGACGGCAGGGCCCTTTTTAAAGGAAAAGGAAATTCTTGCTGAAAAAAAGGCGAGAAATCTCCTGTCACCCTTTGAGGAAACTAATGTAGAGCTAAGATGTGACCCCAATAAAATCCTGCCTGGAGTCCGGACTATTATATGCTTTGCCATGGGATATCTGGTAGAGCCCTATGAGCCAGAGGAAACCTGTCAGGATAATATAAATGGCGATTTGCTAGGTAAAATTTCCCGCTATGCCAGAGTAAAAGACTATCACTTTATTCTAACAAAGAAGCTTAAGGCAATAGTAGAATTTATATCTAATAAACAGCCAGGTACATTTAAAATAGAAGTAGATACCGGCGGACTTATGGAAAAAGCTGCTGCTCAAAGGGCAGGATTGGGCTGGATTGGCGAAAACACTTGTCTTTTTACACCGGAACTGGGGTCATGGGTGTTTTTGGGAGAGATTTTAACTGATATTGAATTTGAACCTGATAGGCCAATAGAAAGTAGATGTAATGGCTGCGGCCGTTGCATAAGGGCCTGTCCCACAGGAGCGCTAATGGCACCTTTTCAGATAAATCCTAACAGGTGCCTTTCATGTATAACGCAGATGAGGGGCTTTATACCTGAAGAATTTCGAAGACCTTTGGGCAATAGAGTTTTTGGTTGCGATACATGTCAAGAGGCTTGTCCACATAATATGAATGTGAAAATCCCAAATCACAAAGAATTTAAACCCCAATTTCCTCTGGAAACAAGTTTAGCTAAACTTGCAAAACTAAACAAGCATGATTTCGATAAGGCATTTAAGGCGACTGCTGCCGGCTGGCGGGGAAGAAACGTTATTCGTCGAAATGCCGTATGTGCCATAGGAAACATGAGAGATGTAAGATTCAAAAAACTGTTGGAGGAACTTATCGATGACCCATCGGAAATAGTTAGAGAACAAGCAAAATGGTCATTAAAAAACCTTACGAAAATGTAAATTAAGTAGGTGACAGAGAGTTTTCTTATTTCCCTGTCACCCTTCTTTTTGCGACAAAACTCGCTAACTTAATATTAAGATACCATCTCCTTGATTTAAGTTAATTATTGTGGATTGTACCAGCCGCGCTGATTCATGGCATCGAAAATCATTTTGGCGTGTTGCTGTTCCTCGTCCTGGATTTGCCTTAGAGCATTTCTTACAGCTTCATTGGCGGATTCCTGAATAGCTGTTTCGTATGTTCCAGAAACGTATTTTTCCGTCATTAGCATGTCAGTTAAGATATCTTTATCTGCGTTTGTTCCGGCCATGTTCTGCGTTTGATTCACTAAAATCCCTCCTATACTGAATTATTGAGCTCCTCCTTGTTGAAGAAGTCTGTTGATTGTGTCGATGTGCTGCTGTTCTCGATTGGCAAGGTTTCTAAACAGCGAGGAAAGTTGTTGGTCCTGTAATTGGTTGGCATAATTATTGTACTTTGTTACGCAAATATGTTCATGGTTTAATGCGTCTTTTAAATATAAAATTTCTTTTTGGGTGAGCTGCAATACTTTTCACCTCCAATTTTTTATGCTGGCAGTCTTATTTTATCCCTTATAAAAATTACTATACTTAATGTAAACAAAGTTACCCAAAAAAATACTTAAAAATCAATGTAATGATAAATACTAATAGTACTACTATCTATGGAGGAGATTTTATGAAGCTTTCAAAAAATATAGGTGAATTAGACAGCTTACTTCGCATAAGTTTAGGGCTTTCCATGCTAGGTTATGGTATAGCTAAAAAATCCAACTTTTCCATATTTGTGGGCTCATGGAAGGTGGCCGAAGGGATTACCGGTTTTAGCATAATGTACCACCTTTTAGGTATTGATACATTAGATAATAAAATAAACTTCTCCGGCAGTAAGGAGATCAGACTCACTCCCCTCGGAAATATAGTAAAAATAGATGACATGCAGTAAACTTGTGATATAATTAAAAGGGCGGCTTTTACCGCCCTACATATATAGGTTTTGAAGGTGATACTTTGAAAGAAATTTACCTTGACAACAGTGCGACAACCAAAGTTCTGGAAGAAGTTGCTCGGGCTGTTTTTGATACAATGACATTACATTTTGGCAATCCATCTTCACTTCATAGAAAGGGCATTGAAGCAGAAAAAATAATGCAAGAAGCAAGGGAAAATATTGCTAAAGCTTTAGGAGCAAGCCCTAAAGAAATATATTTTACTTCAGGTGGCACTGAATCGAACAATTGGGCTGTCAAGGGGGCTGCGTATGCTCGCCGCCGTAAAGGCAATCACCTTATAACAACCGCAATAGAACACCCTTCCGTGCTGGAGACTTTTGCTGCTTTAGAAAGGGAGGGCTTTTCCGTTACATATCTTCAAGTGGACAGAGAAGGTTTTATAGATTTAAATCAGCTTAAAGAAGCATTAACGCCAGAAACTATACTCGTGAGCATTATGTATGTAAATAATGAGGTAGGTACTATTGAACCTATACAAGGAGCTGCCCAAATTATAAAGGCAAGCAGCAATGCCCTTTTTCATGTAGATGCGGTTCAGGCATTTGCCAAGATACCTTTAGTTTCAAAGCTTGAGGGTATTGATCTGTTATCATTGAGTGGACACAAGATCTACGGGCCTAAAGGAATAGGTGCACTGTTTGTAAGAGATAAAGTGAGCATTGCTCCTCTTTTGCACGGCGGAGGTCAAGAGACAGGACAGCGTTCGGGCACAGAAAACTTGCCCGGCATTGCCGGATTTGGCAAAGCTGCGAAGATATGCATTGACAATCTGGAAAAATGGCACAGCCAAATGGTACAACTTAAAGAACGATTAATGAAGGGCATATTAGATAATATTCCCGATACTGTGTTAAATGGTCCCGTCTCCGGTGCTCCTCACATTCTCAATATATCGTTTCTTGGAACTCGGGGAGAAATTCTGCTCCATGCCCTTGAATCAAAAAATATATATGTATCAACAGGTTCTGCCTGTTCATCACACAAGAGCGGAAATAGTCATGTTCTTAAGGCCATGGGCAAAAGTGAGGAAGAACAGGACGGTGCAATTAGGTTTAGTTTGTCACCTTTTCTTTCAATGGAAGATATAGATTATACCATTGAAGTTCTTGCTGACGAAGTAAGAGAGATAAGAAAACTTATGCGGAGGTAACAATGGAAAATCTTTATTTAATAAGTTTCGGCGAAATTGCTTTAAAGGGAGAGAATAGACCGTATTTTGAAAGAATCCTTATCCAAAGAATAAAGCAAGCTTTGTTGCCTTATGATGACAGTGTGCAACTTGAAAAAACACATGGTCGCATCTACTGCTATACAAAGGCCTCGCGAGAACAAGTACTAAATACTTTAAAAAATGTCTTTGGAATAGTTTACATAAGTCCGGCCAAAAGCTGTGAGAATGATTTAGAGCAAATAAAAAATACTGCTCTCGAAATAATGAGAAATCAAAATTATAAGGGCAAGACCTTTAAAGTTGAGACCAGGCGTCCCAACAAAGGCTTTCCTTTTAAATCACCTGAAGTCAGCCGCCAAGTGGGAGCACATATATTGCGGAATCTTGAAGGTTTGAAAGTTGACGTTCATAACCCGGAGATTCAACTGGATGTAGAGATAAGGGAGCGGTCATTTGTCTACTGTGAAAAAGTACCTGGCCCAGGGGGGCTGCCGGTAGGGTGCAACGGGAAAGCTATGCTGCTCTTGTCTGGGGGAATAGATAGTCCCGTTGCGGGATATATGCTCATGAAAAGGGGAATCGAGCTGGAAGCAATTTATTTTCACAGCTTTCCATTTACAAGCGACAGGGCGAAAGATAAAGTCATAGAGTTATGCAGGGTGCTTGCAAAGTATTCGGGGAAAGTGCGGCTTCATGTAGTAAACTTTACTGAAGCACTAAAGGAAATGAGAAAGCAAACTCCTGAAGAGTTTTTAACTATTACGATGCGTCGTATGATGATGCGCATAGCCCAAAAAACAGCTGCAAGTGTAGGTGCGAAAGCGCTGATTACGGGAGAAAGCCTAGGGCAAGTGGCAAGCCAAACTCTGGAGGCAATAGTTGCTACTAACGAAGTTGCTACAATTCCCATCTTTCGCCCACTTATAGGCTTTGATAAAATTGAGATAATGGAGCTTGCGAAAAAAATAGGTACATATGATATTTCAATAAGGCCATACGCCGATTGCTGTACTGTTTTTGTGCCAAGGCATCCCAAGACGCGTCCCAATCTTTCCGGAGTTCACGATGCAGAGAGCCTGCTTGACGTAGATAAGCTTACAGAAATGAGCCTTAAAGACATAGAAATTATAGATGTAAAGCCACAAGTTTAGCATAAAAATCAATGGCTGCTGCAAGACAAGGTTTAGTTTTGCAGCAGCTTTTTCATATATGCACATTTGGTTGTCTGTGTATATTAAGAAAACCAAAAGGATAATTTTAAAAATAATTTTTTATGAAAAAAAGGTTTTTTTAATTTTGTATAGAAATATAAAGATAGTTAATTAAGTTAAAAAAGTATAAGGTGATATACTTGAAAAAAGCACCAGGCAATAGCAAATATGTTAAAAAGTTAAACAGAATGGCTGTTATAAATCTAATAAAAAATCATGAACCCATATCCAGACAACAGTTGGCTGAAATCACAGGTCTAACGCCGCCTGCTATAAGCGGTATTATCCGGGAGCTGCTTGAGGCAGGGATTGTAAAAGAAGTGGGTTTAGATAAATCAACAGGTGGTCGAAGACCTATTAAGCTGTCTTTTAACCCTGATGCCGGATATGTTTTTGGTGTAGAAGTCACAAGGTTCGAAACTTTTGTAGGGACCTGTGACTTAAAAAATAATCCTACTGATTTTCGAACTATTAAAATTGATATGTCCGAGCCCAAAAAAGGTCTAAAAAAGCTAGCTGCTGTAGTTAAGGAGATTATGAATGAAGAGCAGTATAAAGAAAAGCCATTTTTGGGAGTTGGAGTAGCCTTTCCGGGGCTGCTATATGCTTTTGAGGGGAAAGTTAAACGATCTATAAATTTAGGTACCAGCTGGGACTTTTTTCCGGTTAAGCAAGTGTTGGAAAAGGAAATAGATATGCCGGTTTTTATAGAAAACAATTCTAAGGCATCAGCCCTTGCCGAGCGATGGTTTGGAGGAGCAACCGAATGCAGGGATTTAGTGTATGTAAATTTAGGTGAGGGAATTAGCGCTGGCGTTATTATAAATGATCGTATTTTACAAGGAGCTCAGGGACATGCGGGTGAAATTGGCCATATGTCTATTCAGAAAGACGGGCCATTGTGCAATTGTGGGAATCGAGGCTGTTTAGAAAGTGTGTGCGGCATTCCTGCAATAATGAGGAAGGTAAAAAACGAAATATCTATAATACCCGATAACGACCCTTTAAAGAAATTGTGGGCAGAAAAAGGCGAAATTTCAATTGAAGATATAATAAGTTCATCCCGAATAAAAAATTCATATTCCCATAACCTCTTAAAACAAGTTGCAGAATATATTGGAAAAGCTATAGCAAATGTTATAAACTTCTACAATCCTGAATGTGTATTTATCGGTGGGAAAATGGCTCCAGCAGCAAAATATTTTATCGATATCATAAAAACAGCTGTAAACACCCATGCGTTTCCTGAAATAGCACGTTCAACTGATATACAAATATCATCTCTACAGGAAAAAGCCGGAGTAATGGGTGCATGTGCTTTGGTTTTAAGGGATCTATTTAAACCAGATTCAGATATATTGGAAGATGTCCAGCAAGCTCTGAATTATGAGGAAGCGTAATTTGAGGAAAATATTTGCACCTTATTGGCAGTGACAAGTATATGTTTTTGCCAGACAAAGATAAAAAGTAAAAGGGAGGATGAATTATGAGTTATTTGTATCCCAACAAAAACGTAGAAGGCTATACCCAGATAGTAAAGGCAGGGAAAGACCTCAATTTTTGTGGTTTTGGCCTACTTAAACTAAAAGCCAATGAAACACATGAACTGAAGACGGAAGATGAAGAAGCAGTATTAGTCATTTTATCTGGGAAATGTCATGTAACCGTAAATGGGCAAAAGTTTACTGACCTAGGTGAAAGAAAAGATGTCTTTTCTGGCAACCCAACTTCGGTGTATATTCCAATTCACAGCTCATTTAAAGTAGAGGAAACCCAAGGATTGGATCTTGAAGTTGCGGTAGTTTCAGCAAAAGCCGAAAAAAAATTTGAACCATTTGTAGTAAGGCCCGAGGAAGTAGTCTGCAACCATCGTGGTATTTTAAATTACCAGCGTGATGTAAGAGATATTATAGTGGACAACGCCGAAGGAAAAGTGCATCGCATTGTAGTAGGTGAAACCATATCTTATCCTGGTCAGTGGTCAAGCTATCCATCGCATAAACATGACAAGCACAATCCACCGTATGAAGCAAACCTGGAAGAAGTGTATTATTTTAAGGTCAAGCCTGAAGGCGGATTTGGGGTTCAAGTTATGTATAATGATGACTTAACACTCAGAGAGGCATATATGATAAAAGATGGCGATACAGTTATTCTTCCTGAAGGCTATCATCCTGTAGCAGCTGCTCCTGGATTTCAGGTGTATTACTTGTGGGTAATGGCCGGAGGCTATGGCAGAAAACTTATTCCCAATGATGATCCGAACCTTTTATGGCTCCACAATGTAGGGCCCTTATTAAAATAAAAAAAGGAGTGGTTTATGTGAAGTTAAATAAATACTTATTAAAAAGCGGTTATAGTTTTCCCGAAGATTTACAGGTACAATCTTTTCCCGAAAACCTGCCGGAACGAGTGATCCAATTTGGGGAGGGCAATTTCTTAAGGGCCTTTGTTGACTGGATGTTCCATCAAATGAATAAAAACAATCTGTTCAACGGCCGCGTAGTAGTAGTTCAGCCCATACCTCAAGGTCTTGTTGATAAATTAAATGAACAAGATGGTTTGTATACTTTATTGCTGAGAGGCTTAAAAGATGGAAAGCCAACTGAAATAAAAGAAATTATAAGTTCTGTCAGCCGTGGAATAAACCCATATACCCAGTGGGAAGAGTATTTAAAATGTGCCGAAAATCCAGATATAGAATTTGTAATTTCCAATACTACAGAAGCCGGTATATCCTATGACAAGGACGATAGCCTTGATAAAAAACCACCAGTATCTTTCCCTGGAAAACTTACAGCGTATTTATATCACAGATTTAATCATTTTAACGGAGATCCTACCAAAGGAATGGTGATAATACCCTGTGAACTGATTGACAGAAACGGAGACAATTTGAAAAAAATCGTTTTACAACTGTCCGATGACTGGAATCTCCCTGAAGCATTCAAAGAATGGGTTAAAGAACACAACATATTCTTAAATACATTAGTTGATAGAGTAGTCACAGGCTATCCCAAAGATGAAATCGACGATATATTAGCATACTTAGGATATGAGGATAGTCTGGTGGATACGGGTGAACTTTTCCATCTGTGGGTTATAGAAGGGCCCAAAGAACTTTCGGAAAGATTACCCTTTACCAAAGTTGGCCTAAATGTACTGTGGACTGATGATATGACTCCCTATAGGACCCGAAAAGTTAGAATATTAAACGGTGCGCACACTTCATCGGTGCCGGCAGCCTTCTTATACGGTTTAGAAACTGTGGGCGAGATGATGGACCATGAAGTTTTGGGTAGATATGTGCGTCAGGTCATTTATGATGAGATAATTCCTTCCATAGACTTGGATAAAGCCATGTTGACCGAATTTGCAGACTCCGTAGTAGAAAGGTTTCAAAATCCATACATAAAGCACTATCTTCTGAGCATACTTCTCAACTCGTCATCTAAATTCAAAACCAGGGTGCTGCCATCAATCCTTGAATATAAGCAACTAAATGGTAAATTGCCCGAAAAGCTGACATTTTCTTTTGCGGCATTAATTGCCGTATACAAGGATGGTAAAGTTGAAGGCGCCCAAATGAAGGCTCGCAGGGAAAAAGGCGAATTTATCATGCAGGATGATGCTTGGGCTTTGGAATTCTTTGAAAAAACATGGCAGAGCTTTGATGGCAGTAAAGAAGCTTCTAAAAGAGTGGCTGAAGCTGTCCTTGCAAATACCAAAATGTGGGGCCAAAACTTAAATGAAGTTGAAGGCCTTTCGGACAAAGTAGCCGATTACCTGTATCAAATTACCAATGATGGCATAAAATCCACCATTGAAAAGCTAGTATAAAATTATAACAGACCCGGGAGGGGTTTTTATGGCTATATTAAGGATTAATGAAAAGGATAATGTGGCTGTAGCTCTCGACACAATAAACGAGGGTGAAATAGTTTCTGCTGATTCTTTTTCAATTAGAGCCTTAGAAAAAATCGAAAAGGGACACAAAATTGCCTTATGTGATATTAAACAGGGTGAAAATATAATAAAATACGGTTTCCCCATTGGCCATGCGACTGCTGATATTAAGGCAGGCCAATGGGTTCATTCCCATAATGTTAAAACAAATTTAGGTGAGATAATAAGTTATGAATACAAACCTCATCTGTCTGATGCAAAAAAGGTTGAAACAAGTCTTACTTTTAAAGGGTTTATTCGTGAAGACGGCCGAGTTGGAGTAAGAAACGAAATATGGATTATTCCAACAGTAAGCTGTGTAAATAGAAATGCCAATATTATAGCTCAAATTGCTGCGAAAAAGTTTGCCGGTGTAAAAAACATAGAGGGCATATATGAATTTACCCATCCTTACGGTTGTTCACAACTAGGTCAGGATCATAAAAACACTCAAACCATTTTGGCAAATTTGGTCAATCACCCAAATGCAGGAGGAGTCTTAGTTTTAGGTCTAGGCTGTGAAAACAACAACATTGATGAATTTAAAAAGGTTTTAGGCCAGTACAATCCTGACAGAGTAAAGTTTTTAGTAGCTCAGGAAGTAGATGATGAAATCCAGGCAGGAGTAGAACTGGTAGGAGAATTGGTAGAGTATGCATCACAGTTTGAAAGAAAAGATTGTCATATATCAGAACTAGTAGTAGGGCTTAAATGCGGCGGGTCAGATGGATTTTCCGGTATAACCGCAAATCCTCTAGCAGGGTCCTTTTCCGACCGACTGATTTCTTACGGAGGGAGCACTATTTTGACTGAAGTGCCTGAAATGTTTGGGGCCGAAACTATTCTCATGAATCGTGCTGTAGACCGACAAGTGTTCGAAAAAACTGTAAAACTCATAAATGATTTTAAAGAATATTTTATGAGTTACAATCAGCCAATTTATGAAAATCCATCACCGGGGAACAAAAAAGGTGGTATAACGACACTAGAAGAAAAATCCCTAGGCTGTACTCAAAAGGGCGGAACAAGTGACGTGGTAGATGTGCTCAATTACGGCGATGTAGTTAAAAAGAAAGGCCTGAGTTTATTAAACGGACCGGGCAATGATATGGTAGCAGCAACGGCTTTAGCTGCTGCAGGTTGCCACATTATTTTGTTTACTACAGGCCGCGGCACGCCACTGGGAACTGCCGTGCCTACCATAAAAATCTCTACAAACAGTGACCTTTATAACAGGAAATCCAACTGGATAGACTTTGATGCTGGCAGGCTTCTTTCCGGTGAGACTATGGAAAAGCTTACATCTGACCTGATAGATTACGTCATAAATGTTGCTTCGGGTCAAAAATGCAAAGCCGAGGAGATGGGCTTTAGAGAGATTACCATCTTCAAAGATGGCGTGACACTGTAAGTTTTTATAAAGCTTTATATAAAAATTACCCTAACGCTAACTCACAGTTAACGGCAGGGTATTTTTTCTGTCAAAACCTTATGCGCCATTCACCCTTCAAAATACGCCAATTAAACCGACAAATAGGCCATTTAAATAGTTGTGGCAGGAAATTTAGTAAAGGGGTAGAATAATGGAAATATAGACAAATAAATATCAATTATGAAAGGAGGAAGAAATTATGTTTAAGAATATACGTACATATTTTCTAACCTCCCTAGCTTCCTTTATAACTGCTATAGCCTTTATAGGAGTAAGCCCCCAAAGCATATGGATATTTTATGAACCTGATATCCCCGAAGCATTAAAGTAAGTGCTGCATCAATGTAGCATCAACCGGTTTTTTAAAAAGCCGGTTGATGCCCCCCTTTTTCTTTTTATGGGAGGAAATAAGATGTTCCCTATTCCATGGTATGTGGCATTATTTGAATCTATTCCTGAAGGATTTTTGATTATATTTCTTTCTCTAAAGTTAATGAATAAAGAAAAAATTATTTACTCAAAGATTATTTTGATGTCCATCATTTACGGTCTTATTACATATGTCATAAGAACAGTAATCGCTCATATGTACAATACTATCCCTCCCTACCTGCACACCATATTGCTTATGATTACATTTGCCTTATTGATGAAGTATATTTATAAAACGGATTTTTTATTTGCTATCATATCAATATTTATAGTATTAGTTATTTTCGGCCTTGTTCAGTACATATTTGTTTTAAGTCTTATACAAATTATAAAAATAGATTATGAAATGTTAAGTGAGTTTCCGTGGTTAAATATAATCTTTTTTATACCAGTAGCAGCTATAACGTACTGCATTGTTAATTTTTTCAGTAAAAATGTAGGTGTTAAAAATATGAACAAAGGAAGTGTTATTGCCCTATTTGCTGTAGTATTTCAATTAATGACTATACTAATGTTAAACCAAATATTATTTTCATCAAACGTAGAAGCATATCATAGGAAACTGCCGCTTATAATATTGGCTTTATCTGTAGTTGCACTGGTTTTCTACTTTTCACTAAAATACATTCAAACTTCCTCAAGAAAGGAAACAGAACTTGAATTAATAAAACAACATTTACGAAATATAGAAGAATTGATAACTACCCTGCGTGCCGAGAGGCATGAAAACATGAAACATATGCAGACCATTCAATCACTTGCCTATTTAGGTAAAAATGAAGAGCTGATGGAATACTTGAATAAAATAGTCGGTCATTATCGGTCAAATGTAAAACTTTTAAGATTAGGAGACATGGCATTAACGGCGCTGGTAAATGTTAAAATGGAAATGATGCAAAGAAATAAAATCAACTTTGAAGTAAAAATAAACGGTTTAGGAATATATAACACAAGACTTGATTCTGCGGAACTTACCACTGTTATTGGTAATATCCTTGATAATGCAATAGAAGCTGTCCTAGAAAGAGACAGCGAGAGGACCATATATCTTGAAGTAGATGAAAATGAAAAGTTCTATATAGTAAAAATAGCAAATAATGGCCCTCCCATAGAGACAACAGATTATAACAAAATATTCACCGCTGGTTATAGCACAAAGCATAAAGATGTAAGAGGCTTCGGCCTATATACAACAAAAAAGATAATGGATAAGTATAGCGGCATAATCGAAGTATCCTCAGATGAAAACACTACCAGCTTTACTTTATATATTCCAAGAAAGGGTGGAATCAATGCTACGGAAGCTTTCTCGAAAGCTGTCACTGATGCTAAAAGCACAGCCGGAATGTGAAGCATTCGATTCCGAAGTTATTGCATATGGTCTTGAAATAATACTAGGAAGTGCATTTAAATTTGTTTCAATAGTCGCAGTATCAATTGTGCTTGGAACCTTTCCTGAAACAATGTTAAGCCTTATTGTCTTTGCGAGCATACGCAACTTTGCTGGCGGAGCCCACTGTAAAACTTATTTTATGTGCTATATGACCGGCGTGCCATTGTTTGTCATAAACGGTGTATTAGCAAAAAATATAATATTGCCTAAAATCCCCTTGACTATAATTGGCGACATGATTTTAATAGCTGGGCTTTTTATCACAATGAAATGGGCTCCGGCGGGGACACAGAAAAAAGCCATTGCTGATATGGAAACAAGAAATAAAATGAAATTAATAACCATTGTGATTCTTGCAGCTGTCTTTTTACTCAATAATACCTTTTTCATACTTGATAGAATGAGCTACTTTCAAGCTGTTTTGTTAGGGGGTTTTGAAGCATTATTTTTCATAAGCCCTATGGGCTATAAACTTTTAAACTCTATATAATTATTTTTCCAGAAAGAAGGCTGTTTATGGCAAGTGTCTTAGTGTGTGAAGATGACGAGAATACCTTGGAGCTTATATGTTCTCTCTTAAAAGAAATTTCCCTGGTCGAGGAAGTCTATACTGCCCGCACAGGGGAAGAAGCGGAGGAAATCATTAAAAAAGAGTCTCCCCAAATACTGCTTTTAGATATAGAACTTCCCGGTATTAATGGAATAAATGTTGCAAAAACAGCCGTTTCTCTAAACCCCGATGTGTTCGTCATATTCATAACTGGATATTCAAGTTATGCTAGTGAATCTTTTGTGGTTCGTCCTTACGATTATATTCTAAAACCAATAGACTTTGAGAGGTTTCGGGAAACACTTAACTTAGCAACGACAAAGTGCGAAAATGATATTTTCAATAGCAAACTCAAGGTAGCTGGAAAGATTCCCATAAAGGATACTAATGGTATATTGTTCCTAAATCTTAACGATATTATTTTTGTAGAGCGAGTAGGAGAGAAAACCAGGATACATACGAAAAGGAAGGTTTACGAGTGCGCCGCTAATCTAAAAAATATAGAGGCATCTTTAAGCAGCAATTTTTATCGGACACATAAATCGTATATAGTGAACATGGAGAAGATTGAAAGGATAGAAAATCTTAGGGATACATTTGAGATATCCTTTTATGATTATCCCCAAAAAGCCTACATAAGTAAAGGCAAATATCGATTTTTAAAAGAAGAGTTCAAAACAACATAGCTTATATTTTGAGATGCCCCCAATAGGATATTTTCCCCAAAACCCAACAGATGTGCTCTCTTAGGGTTGACAAATAAATAATAAAAATTTGTCACCATAAGGGAGCACATTTTTGTCTAATAAAGTTGCAAATATAAAATAGAAAATAGTGTTCAATTGAAAAAATTATCTTATAGTGCTGCGCTGTATACCTTCAAAAATACGCCAGTTATACCGAACAATATGCTGGTTGTGGAAAGCCAGCAGGAAAACTTAAGAGACTGGTGAAATATAGAAAGTGATTGGAAACTTAAAACAAAATACCAGTGATAAAGGCAAACTTGTCGAAAGATAAGGGCGCAAAGCCATAGGGTCTAAAGTGCATCTGCACTATGATAGCCTGGCTGCCGCTTATGTAAATGCCCGCCTTCTTTGTGATATGCGTGCTTTTTTTGTCCTTTAAATTTGAAAACCACGGGGGAAGGGACTGATAATTTTTGAGGAAGAAAACAAAGCTAAAAGAACTTATACATAAAGCTCAAAGTGGTGATAAAGATGCTCTTAATCAGTTGATTGAGCGGTTTAAGCCCTTAATAAATAAATACGCTAATCGCCTAGGCAATGAAGATGTTAGCTCTGAAATTATAGAATGGTTAATAAATGCTACCATGAGCTATAAAGAAAAAGAGAGCTGTGCAAAAGAAGACTTTGAAAAGTTTGTCAATAATAATAATGATGTATAAAATGTGGTTTGGTTTAAAAAAAGGTTATAAAAAGTTTATGTGTTGTCTCTATATATAGTAAAGGATAGTAAATGAATCTATGAAAAGGAGGGTGGTGAAATGCCAACCTACTTATCAGAATATTCGAACTACGACAACGAAGAAGCGAGAATAGCATCATGGTATATAACAGGAATTAAACGCAAGGCATGGAGTATAGCAAAAAAACAGCAAAACTTGAAGCGGCGAGAGATGTTGATACTGAATAAAGCTATTTATGATATGGAAGGGAATTCTGTGGAAATGATTGATATCGTTGCGGACTGTGACAACATGGAATCAAAGATAGAAGACAAGATAAATATTGAGCAAGTTTTATCGAAATTAACATCAAAACAGCAACAAGTAATAAAAATGATATTTTTCCAAGAGCTAACCGAAAAAGGAGCTGCAGAAAAATTGGGTGTTTCACAGCCGGCAGCTCACAAGATAAAAAACCGAGCGTTAAAAAAAATGAAAACGTACATGATGCGATATATAAGCTGAAAATACGATGGAATATTTCTATCAACTTTTATATTTAAGAAAATGTTTCAAAGTTTAGCTGGATAAGTTTAAAGGGGGAATGGAAATGAAAGATCAGTTTACTTACATTTCCCTAGGAACATTAACCGGTGCTGTTACGGCAACAATACTTGTTGTGGAATTTATTAAAGAAATTAAATATTTTAAACCGCTACCTACCAAATGGCTCGTATTTATGATATCTGTAGTGATTGTTATTTTTACAAGCATTGCAAGAGGTGAATTTAGAGTAATAAATTTGCCACTATACTTTTTGAACGGATTATTGGTAACCACATCAGCTATGGGAAGTTGGAGAGTAATAAATGACAGCATGGGAAGCATTAAAGCAAAAAGCATGAAAGAAAAAAATTAGAGAAATAATGAAAAAGATTTTGCAGGAGGTTATTAAAATGACCTCCTGCTGCCATTCACCTCTTAAAATACGCTAGTTACACCGCGAATTACGCCGGTTGCGGAGCATCAAGCAGGAAATGAGTTGTATAATGGTTAATGTTAAATATTAAGAAGATTTTAATACCCCTGGCTACTATGGTAATAAATTATTGCCCACTTCTTTCTTCACTAGCGGGCATTCTGTACACAAAAGAATGGGAGATGAGGCGGTATGGTAACTAGAGACAATCTGACTCCACATGAGACAAGCTTTATTAGTTGGTTAGAAACAACCTTAAAATATGCTGCTTTGCATCTTATAGAAAAATAAAAGAAAGGAGTAACATATTATGATAAAAATCTATTGGGACAGACTTAATTTTGTTCTGGTGACTATTTTTTTAGTTTTCGTCATCGTTACTTCAGCGTATGGTGCGAATGTTGAACTTCAAAATGGAAGTGAAACCAGTAAAATAAAGTTAACCGAAAATCAAAAAAATATTTTAAAAGCCTATGGACTTTCGGAAGATGAAATAGCTAATATTGATTTGCAAACTATTCGAGACACTCTAAGAAATGGGACTATAGTTGATAGTTCTTGGTTTGGTGATGAACCAAAATATGGTACTAACGATATTCCGAGTCATTTGGAAAAAATAATAGCAAGTAA
Organism: Tepidanaerobacter sp. GT38; assembly: GCF_021991635.1. Taxonomy (GTDB): domain Bacteria; phylum Bacillota; class Thermosediminibacteria; order Thermosediminibacterales; family Tepidanaerobacteraceae; genus DTU063. Next base: position 6,536 of record NZ_JAFFJA010000024.1, on the reverse strand, counting down.
AAATCTATCGGATCGGCAAATGAAAGGACTTCGGCAGAGAGGATATACATACGAAGAAATAGCTGAAATGGATAATAAAACAATAGAATCGATTGTGGGTTCTGTTTCTTTACTAAGTGCATCTAACGCTAACCCCCCTGAAGGGTACCAATACGTTGCAGAAGTGCCTGATGGCGGCGGAACAAATGAATATTTTCATCCAGATGTGTCAGTAACTACAAATCAACTCAATTGGTATGTAAGTGCTTCAAAAGAATTTACAAAACATATTTATAACATGTCCTCTAATCCACCAATAGGAAATGGTATTATTTAAAAATCATATAAATTTTTTGTATATTTCACGCTTTGCATAGTTTTTTATATAAAAAAGAAAGAGGTTATGATGTAATGAAGAGAATAATACTTGCGGTAACACTGTTGCTTTTGGTTCTTTTTTGTGGCTGTTCTGTAAAACAGCAACAAATGCAAGATATTGACAGTAATATAAATCAACTGGATGGTACTATTTCAGCTTTAGAGGAGTACGGTTTAAAGAAGCTAACATTTCCTGATATTAAAGGATTCCGCCTTCATGATATATATTGGGTAAATGATGATTCGATTTTAGTTATCTTAAACGATAGAACGTCAAAGAATCGAGCTGATTTTACCAAGCGTGTATACTACACCACCCTTACTGATATTAAACCTCAATTGGTTTATGAAGGGCCTTTTTTGGGGAATGAAAATCTCAAACGATTAAAAAATGGTGATTTACTTCTTTCAGGAACTGATAAAGCATTGCGAATTGAAACACAGACGTTTACAGTTATTGAAACCATTCAATTTCCGGAAAGAAGTTTTGAGGCTGATATCTCATACGATGGAAAAAAGATAGCATATGTAAATGATAAAGGACTTTTTGTTGATACTATTCCATCTTCAAAACCAATTTTACTTTTTGAGCGGATAGATTCAGAGAAAGAGAAAAAAGCCCCCACAGAGCCTAAATGGTCTGAGGACGGACAAATTTTATGTTATGCTGTGATTGGCAATGAGCCTTTTAAATATGTATTTGTTACACCTGATGGCAAACAAATTTTTGAATATGCCATTGAAGCACACGGATTTGGGTGGTGGTTTGGCGATGATCAAAAGTTTGTTTCTGTAAGTTTAGGTGAGAATTTTGGCATGACTCCCTTACTAGCAGTCATTGATGTTAATAACAAAGCTGTATATGAAACAGAAAAAGATGGGATTATTTCTATACGCTGTCAGCCATATAGAAACCACGTTTTGTACTTACAGTCAAAAATGGATAAACTGGAAGAATTAGGTCATCTTACTGAGCGCTTAATTCTTTTTGATACAGCTATGGAAGAGGAAAAAATAATCACACCGGACTTTAAATATATTTTTAGCTATGAATTATCGCCATCGGGGAAAATAGCACTGATTGGTAATTATGACAATCCTGAAAACGAATACAATATATATTTAATTGAGCATGCACATTCTTTTGAAAAACAGTAAATTACTGCCATTTGTAATTAACGTTTATTTTATGGATAAAATTGATTCGCCATTAACTATTACCTTTTAAAATACGCTAGTTGCATTGCGAAACATGCCAGTTGGGCAGAGCTGGCAGGAAATGAAATGTGTAATGGTTAATGTTAAATATTAAGAAGATTTTAATACATCGCTTCCAAAAAACATATGTAAGAAAGGCAAACTTATCAATAGATAATGTCGCAAAGCTATAGGGTTTAATGCTTCTGCTTCTGCCCTATAATAGTCTGGCTACTATGGTAATAAATTATGCCCACTTCTTTCTTCACTAGCGGGCATTTTGTACACAAAAAAACGGGGAGATGAGGCGGTATGGTAACTAGAGATAAGCTGACTCCACATGAGACAAGCTTTATTAGTTGGTTAGAAACAACCTTAAAATATGCTGCTTTGCATCTTTCCATAAAACACCATAAACAACGTGAGAAAGAGCTTTTGATATTAAACGCTGGTGTATGAAACTCAGCGAGGCAACCTTCAGGCCAAAACGAAGCTAATTTTAAAGATATCCCCATTGATAAAAAAGTATAGTTACAGCCTTGGGTATAATTTCGATGAAGGTATTCAGGATTTAACATGCTATATAATTGAGGCCATTATGAGATATAAGCCAAAAATATAAAAATTTTTTTGAGGGGGTGACAATTTGACTGTTTATTGTCCCTTATATATTAGAGGGGAAATTAATGTGAAAGAGGGTGATTCCGTTGTGCAATTTTGTTTTAAATAATCTTCTTAATACTTTGAATAAATGAAAGGAGAATCACATTGAAAAAGCTTATTACAATTACATTTGTTTATCATTAGGTGTTTTTGCTTTTACAGCTCAAGCGGAACATATGAATACTTCACAAGGAGATTTGATACCAATAGAAGAATATATTAAAATGTATTCGGAAAACGATCCGAAAGTTATTAAGATTAGTGAACATGAGTATATCTTGGATAAATCTATAACGAACACGGATTTTACAAGATTAGAAGTCTCACCTGGTTCACGAATATATTTTTTGAAAAAAGACGCAAATCAATTAGCTGGCCATGAATGCAATCGAATATGATAGAGAAAAGGAAAATATACGAGATCACTCGGCAAGATATCATGATGCTTATGTAGCTGGCATACTTACGAGCTGTGGCACTTCTACTAGAGCTGGATTAGATTATAAAGGAGACTATGACTATGTAGAGAATTACATCAATTGGTATACTGATTAAAGATAATGATTTATGGGGCTTATTTTTCAATCCCCAGGTATTGTTTATTTTGACGTTAACATAAATTACAATTATGGGAGAAAAGGATATGAGAAAGAAATTATCTGTGCTACTATTATTTATTTTTTTTACTATAAACATTACATCATGTTATAGTAATAATAATACATGGGTAAAAAATACCATACAAAAAATATATGCCTCTCAAAACAATGATGGCGGATATAAGGAATCTTTCTTTGTTCAAAATAGAGAATTATCTTCTACATATTATTTTTTAGAAATATGTAGCTTAATGGATTTTCCGCTAGATAATGATTTTAAGGAAAAGACCCAAAATTGGATTTTATCAACTCAGAATGAAGACGGATATTTTGGCGATGAACAACAATATGGCAGACAAATTCAAAACACTTACTTTGCTGTTTTAAGTTTGAAAAAGATTGGTTATAAATTTGATGAAAAACAGATTCAAGAAATAACAAGTCATTTTGAGCAATTAAAAAAAACTAATAAGCTGTATTATGAGCTTAGCCCTGAAAAAGAGCCTTTTCTAAACTATTTTGTTCTAGAGAGTGCTAAAGCCTTAAAGAGTGAGGAAAAGTTTAAGGATGTTAATACGGCATTTAAAAATATGTGTACCCAATCAACCAGCATTGATCCTTTAACAAAATTATTCTTTCTAAACTATTTTAAAGAATCTATAGAGATAGATGAAGAATTACATCAACAAATCATAAATGAGATGAAACAAAATAAATATTCTTTTATTCAGGAATTATGGTTCCTAAGTTTTCTTGAAGATGATAATTTAAATAAAAATATTAAATCAACTCTTTTGAAATACTTCAATTTAGATGGCGGTTTTTCTGCTATGATAGAAAATTCTTCCTCAGATCGCGAAACATTTTATGCTTTACAAACATTAAAAAGGTTAAATTATAAAATGCCTGTCCTAAGAAAAAACATGATAAAAAATTTTGTTTTTGCTCATATGAATGCTCAAGGAGGGTTTAATAAACCGTTTACTAGTCCGTCTACCCCACAAGCTACATATAAGAGCCTTAATATACTGACGAAATTAGGTTATGAAGTAAACAATCGTGATAATGTAGAAACTTACTTGAAACGCAATCTTCAAGCACTAATGCAAAGTTCAGATTATCACCCCTTAGTAATGTTAAACACCTTGAAAGCTCTACAACTGCTTAACAAAGATGAGAATCTAATATCTACTGTAAAAGAATTAGATCAGAAGTTGTACAAAGAGTTTATTAATAATACCTATCAGAACCTTGAGGAAAAACTGAGTCATAGTTTTGAACTAGTGTTGTACGATATATCATATTACGTTGACATTCTATTAATGTTAGGCGAAAATATCCCAGATAATTTAAAGCAAAAATTATATAACAACTGCGAAGAAATTATTGAAAAATACATGAAATCGAATACGATAGCTTCTATAGTTTACATATATTATTCGGTAAGACTGCTGGACAACATTAACGTCATTAGCCGTTACAATACACAAATTGATTCCTTGGCCAAAAAAATATTGAATCAGGAATTAAATAGAGAAGATAAAGGGGATCTTTTAATTTGTTATTATGCAATGATGATCCAGAGATATAATCATACAGGATGAAGTCTTCAACTAGTTCTATCGAAGGATATGGTGACAATACAATGAATGTTTCAATATCTGATTATAAGTTAAGATATTTTGACGATTACAACATCATCCTGCTTAAATTATATAATGCTGAACATAGCAAATGGAATAAATATTATATTACCGACAGAAAAACAAATATCCCTGGTAAGATCAAGATTTCAAATGAAGAAATATATGATGACATTGTTGTATTCCAAATCCCCAAAGGGCTTGAAAAATCAAGGCTTTTCTTCTATTTTTCGGAAAACGGATACACTGAAGTTCCTTTTTAAAAGCCGAAATATATTAATAACCATAGCAAATGCATCTTTTATAGATGCATTCGTTGCGATTTTAAGAGAGACGTCAGTAGCGGAACATCAAATAAAATGGTGGTTGGAATGACAAGGAATTTTGCAATTCTTATGTTATTGTCATAAAGAGTTCATACAAAAGCTCTGTGAAAATACTGATAAGTTTGCTGCCTACAATGAACGATATAGGGGTTTTTATCATATTGTGACTGTGTTTAATCCATGGTCAGAATTAAGGAATGCAGCAAGGAGTATACCAATGTCGTTTATAGAGTAATGGCCGGAAAACTTCCGGTGAGAGATACAAGTAGCATAATCTTTTTCTAAATCTTAACGAGATAATCTTTATAGAGCGAGTAGGAGAAAAAACCAAAATACATACGAGAAGAAAGGTCTACGAGTGTGCCGAAAATCTAAAACGAATTGAGGTATCTTTGAACAGCAATTTTTATCGAACACATAAATCATATATAGTAAATATGGAAATGATTGGAAAAATTGAAAATCTTAGGGATACATTTGAGATATCATTTTATGATTATCCTCAAAAAGCCTACATAAGTAAAGGTAAATATCGATTTTTAAAAGAAGAGTTTAAAATATGATAGACCTTCACTTTGATGAACTTTATGATATCTCCATGAAACTTTATAAAGTAAAATAGATTGGATACAAAAATAATCTACGTTTACTTAATATTTTGAAACGCCCTCAATAAATAGATAACTTTAAGACCCCAAAATGATGTGCTCCCTTAAGGTGGACAAATAAATAATAAATATTTGTTACCATAGGGGAGCATATTCATTGTTTGAAAAAGCAAAATAGCAAATTCCAATGGAACAATTATGTTTTTTTGTGTCTTACGCTGACACCGCCCAAAATTACGTTAGTTACCCCCCACAATACGCCAGTTGAGGAAAGTCAGCAGGAGAATTAAAGATATCTGATGAATACGAAATATGATTGAAAACTTAAAACAAAATACCAGTGATAAAGGCAAACTTATCGAAAGATAAGAGCGCAAAGCTATAGGGTCTAAAGTGTGTCTGCACCATGATAGCCTGGCTACCATTAAGGTTATATAATTACGCCCGCTTCTTTCGATAGCGGGCATTTTATTCACTAAATAAAAAAATAGGGGAGATGAGGCGGTATGATAACTAAAAACAAGCTGACTCAGCATGAGACAAGCTTTATTAGATGGGTAGAGATAACACTAAAATATGCTGCTTTGCATCTTTCCATAAAACGCCATAAACAACGGGATAAAGAGTTATAGATATTGAATGCACCGGTATCTGAAGATGATGGGGAAGAAATGATTCGCTATATAGAAGATGAAAATGTCAATGTTGCAGAACATGCCATAGATGATTTAGTTATCCAGGAAGCTTTATCAATTCTAACAGAAAAACAAAGAACGGTAATTGTAGATAAATTCTTTTATGGATATACGGAAACTGAAATTGCACAAAAGATGGGGATCTCAAGACAAAGTGTAAACAGGTTAAATAAAAAAGCATTATTAAAGCTAAATAAAATGTTCTGGGAGCAAGAACATGATGGCACATGAAGATGATTTAATCAAACTGGTATATGAAACTAAGCGAGGTAACCTTCAGGCCAAAAACGAAACTAATTTTAAGGATATCCCCATTGATAAGAAAGTATAGTTACAGCCTTGGGTATGATTTCGATGAAGGCGTTCAGGATTTAACATGCTATATAATTGAGGCCATTATGAGATACAAGCCACAAAAGAAAATATAAAAATTTCTTAGGAGGGGGGG